>NZ_CP102578.1:6945434-7254239 GCF_042230915.1 Archangium gephyra
GGAAGAGCACCGGCACGTCGCTCCGGCGCTCCCACATCTCGGGGAAGAGCGAGGCGTACCGCCGCGTCTCGTCGAGCGACAGGGGGGCGCTGTACTCCACGTAGTCGAAGAGGCCGGGCGACTCGGCGAGCAACCGGTAGGGGTGCGGCTGGTCCGCCGCGTCGAGGTTGCTGCTGAGGCCCAACCCGCGCCAGGGGAGCTGCCAGGCAGCCGCGTCAGAGAGGCTCATGGAGCGGCAACCCTACAGCGGGCAGGGCCCATTCACAGCACCGCAGATGTGTGCGTCCCCGCGGGCGTCCCCTCTCCCCCTGGGAGAGGGCCAGGGTGAGGGTCTTCCCCTCCGCACACGTGTAACGACCCTCACCCCCCGCCCTCTCCCAGAGGGAGAGGGAGCATGCGGAACCCCAGCCACTCCGGCATGCTGCGCCCATGGTCGGCCAGATGTGGCTCTGTTCACTGATGTTGCTGGGAAGCCTGGGGTGCGCCGTCCTCCGGACGCCGCTGGAGGAGACGCCTTCCGCGGTGACACCCGAGGTACTCCGCGCCGATCTCCACGTGCACGTGACCATGCGCGCGGCGCTCGGGCCCCTCTTCCAGGGCGAGCCCGGAGATGGCGTGCTGGCGGGCTCGCATGCGGCATTCCTCGTCAACCAGGTGGACGCGGCGGCGCTGCGGCGGGCGGGCGTGCGACTCATCCTCGCGACGGTCTGGCCGCCCCCCGCCACCCGTCCCGGCCGGAGCGCCCTGGGTGAGGCCCTCCACCAACTCACGGAGCTCGAGGCCTTCGCCCAGCGCAACCCCGACTTCGTGCTGGCGCACAGTCCCGCCGAGGCGCGGCGGGAGCTCGTGGACGGACAGCTCGTGCTCATCCCCGCCGTCGAGGGCGGCGAGGGCATCCGGCGCGTGGAGGACGTGGACCTGCTCTACGCCGCGGGCGCGCGCTCCATCACCCTCGTCCACTTCTTCGACAACCCGCTGGCGGACGCGGCCGATGACCAGTTCGGCCCGGTGGTGGGTGGCCTCACCAACGGACGGGACGGAGGCCTGACGCCCCTCGGCGTGGACGCGGTGCGGAGGATGATCCAGCTCGGCATCCTGATCGACGTGGCCCATGCGAGCGATCGGACCATCGAGGAGGTGCTCGCCCTCGCCGGACCCGCGGGGGTGCCGCTCCTCTACTCGCACACCGGGGCCGGCTGGGCCGGGACGCGCTGTCTCAGCACCCCGTTGGCCCAGCGCATCGGCGCGAGCGGAGGGCTGATCGGCATCGGCCTCTTCCGCTCTCCCTTCCAGCAGGTGCCCCTCGAGGAGCGTTGGGAGGGCTACCAGCAGGGGACCTGCGACGACGACGTGGCGCACTGGCTGCACTACGCGCGGCAGGTAGGCCCCGAGGCCGTCATGCTCGGCAGCGACTTCAGCAGCGTCATCCTCCGCGCCCGGCCGGGAGGCGCCTGTGCCCGGGGGCTGCGCCACACGGGGGACCTGCCCGCCTTGTTCTCCGCGCTGGAGGCCCATGGCCTCACCCGCGACCACCTCGATGGCTCGGGAGAGCGGCTGCTGCGCGTGCTCGAGGCGGTGGAGCGCCGGGCGGACCCCTCCGTCCTTCAGTCCGCTCGGAAACTCTCCGTGCCACGGGACGACCTCTTCCTCGACGGGGCGGAGCGCCGGCCCCCGGGTCAATGACCTATGCTCGACGGTTGAACGCCCACCCCAGCACACATCGCCGGGCGGGAAGCGTCAGTCCTTGCTTCCGGCCGTCGGCTGCCGTAACTCGCCCCGCATGCTCGCGCACTCGGTCGTGAATGGAACCAAGACCTGGACCACCCCGAACGGGGAGCTACGGCTCTGGCAGCCCGCTCCGCACGTCATCGTGACGCGCTTCCAGGGGGCGATGTACGACGCCCACCTGGCCCACCTCGCCATGATGAGCATCGAGGGAATCGTCTCCACCCAGCCGAAGACGGACATCTTCCACGACTGGGAGGAGATGGAGCTCTACGCCACCGAGGCGAGGACCATCATGACGGAGCGCGCCGTCCCGATCGCTCCGAAGCTCAACTCCCTGAGCGTGCTGTTCGGCTCGAAGGTGGTGCTGATGGGGGTGTCGCTGGCCAGCCTCAAGCTGGGCGGCATCAACACCTTCACGAGCCGGGAGGACTTCGAGCAGGCCGTGCAGCAGGCCGCGGCGTCGCGGCCCGGGACGTTCAAGCCAGCGCACTGAGGCGCGCGTCATGATCTCCAACGTGGTGTTCGACTTCGACGGCACCATCGCCAACTCGAGATCCGTGGTGATTGCCGCCTACAACCAGGTGGCGGAGAAGCATCGGTTCAATCCGATGTGCGAAGCGGACATCCCCGTGTTGAGCAGGCTCTCCATCCCGGAGAGATGCCGCAAGATGGGGGTGCCGCTGTACAAGCTGCCCTCGGTGATTCTGGAGGTCGGCCGGAGCTACAAGAACTTCGTGGACTCGGTGGTGGCCTTCGAAGGCATGCTCCCCGTGCTCCACACGCTCCACCGCCACGGCCTCACGGTCGGCATCATCTCGACCAACTCGGCCGAGAACATCCAGCGGTTCCTGGCCCGGAACGGCATGGAGCCGGTCGTCCAGCGCGTCCACTGCTCCAGCAACATGTTCGGCAAGGACAAGGTCATCTCCCGGTACCTGAAGACGTACGGGCTGACTCCCGAGCAGGTGCTCTACGTCGGAGATGAAGAGCGGGACGTGGTGGCCAGCAGGAAGATGAAGCTGCGCGTGCTGTCCGTGTCGTGGGGATTCGAAACCCTGGACGTCCTCACGCGCGCGGGCCCCGACTTCATGGCCCATCAGCCCGCGGACATCCTCCAGCGGGTGGCGCAGCTGAAGGGGTTGCCTCACCTGGCGTAGGCGCGCTCGAGGATCCGCCCGGAATCCAGGCCGCTCGCCTTCGCCTCCTCCACGTCGAGCCCCTCACCGTGGCCCTGGCCCCGCCCATCGAACGAGACCTCCCTGTCCCCGAAGTGGGCGGTGCGTGGACAGGCGGGGAGCTTCAGCGCTGAACGCAGGAGCTCGCACGGCAGCGATTCGGCGGCGTCGAAGACCGCGCTCCCCTCCCGCTTCGTGCGCAGGAAGTGCACGCGTCCTTCCGCGAAGCGCACCGCCGTCACGCCCTGGCCCAGGAGGGAATCCACCTGCCCGCGCGGACGTGTCTCACTCCACGGCTCCAGGCCTCCTTGGGAGAACGGCAGCCACTCGCGCCAGCGCAGGGGTGGCGCCGCGAGCGCCCGCTCCTCCTCAAGTTGCACGCGCACGGTCCCGAGGAACGTCTGGCAGTGCGTCGTGTCGCAGACCGGCCGGCCCGCATGGCGGCTGTGGGCATACCGCTCGTTGTGCGCCACCACGCGTGCCAGCGCCACCCTCGCCTCGCCCTTCAACGCCGCGTCCTCGGCCGCCACCACGCCCGCCGAGTATTGCAGCCGGGTGGTGCGGAAGAGGAAGTCCGAGCCCCTCCGGGCCCTGAAGGCATTCGGGCTCGTGGGCACTCCGGCGGGCGGCTTGTAGGGCGGCGGCGGAGAGCTCGTGAAGATGCCCGCATAGTCGCGGCCAGCGGGCGCGTCCGGGAAGCGCACCCGCCATGGGCTCCCGAGGCACACCACCGCGCCCTTCTGCACGAGCGGCTCCAGCTTCGTGAAGCCCTCGGGGATGGCGCTCGGCGTGCCCTGCTCCAGCGAGAAACCCGCTCCCTGGCACCGGGCCTCGATGGCACTTGGCTGCACCAGCCCCAGCACCTGCACCCGCGCGGCCTCCAGCCCGCTCCGCTTCTTCCGCACCTTCGCCAGCACCTCCGGCACCTCGTCGGCGAAGGCACGCGGCATCGTCCCCGGCCGCGCCACCACCGCCACCAGGTCCTCGTCCACCGCGACGATCCACCCGAGCCTCGGGCGGCTGTCCGCGTCCCGCACCGTCCCCGTCTTCGCCGCCACGCCCGCGTAGGCCTTCGATGCGGGCAGCTCGGACAGCGTCCCGCGCGCGGCGCTGCCCGCGAGCACCTCCATCAGGTCCGGCCTCGCCTCGGCCAGCAGCCGGTACGCCTGGGCCAGCCCCCACGGCGAGAGGCGCAGCGTCGAGCGCAGTCCGATGGCGTCCGCCATGTCCAGGGGCTCGCCAGACAGGCCCACCGCGGACAGCACCGAGCCCCAGGGGCCAAAGGCCTTCGGCACGCTCCCCTGCCCCTCCCAGTCCAGGAAGTACCCGTTGCACGAACGCACCAGCGCCGTCTTCGCGTCCACCTTCCCGGGCAGCCGCTCGCCACAGCTCCACTCGGGCACCTCCACCCGTGGAGAGAGCACCGGCGGCGCCGCCGCGCTCCCGGCCACCACGAAGGGCTTCAGCGTCGAGCCGTACGGCATCGCCGTGCGGATGTCCCCCTCGGAGAACAGCACCTCGCCCGAGTGACGGCTGAGCACCACCGTGGCGGAGGCCACCGCCTGCGCCACCCCAGCCAGCTCGTCCACCGACAGCGGCACCGCCCAGCGGGCCCCGTCCTGACACTGCCTCAACCGGCGCATCAGGGACTTCGGCAAGCCCGTGTCCTCGTTCAGCACACGCGCCAGGGCCCGCCGCGCGCGAGGCGTGTCCACGTCCGGGTTGCGCGCCAGCTCCGCCGAGGCACTCCCCAGCGACTGGTAGGGCGCTTCCCGCCACTCGGCCAGCTCCCCGCTCACCGCCAGCGCGAAGGCCTCGTGGAAGAGCCGGTCCTCCGCCGAGGCCGGGCACGCCCACCACAGCAACTGGTGCGCCAGCTCGTGCCGCAGCGCCACGCGCAACCGCTCGTCCAGCACCCCGGGCGAGCCCTGCCGCAGCTCCACCAGTCCCGGCCTCCCCTGCCCGTTGCGCGAGGGCAACATCCCCTCGCCCCTTCGCAGGGAGATGTTCACCGGCGCCCGGCCCGGAGCACCCCCGGCCTCGGCCACGTAGCGCGCCTCCAGCGCCTTCCACGTGGCCTCGGCCTCGGCGCGCAGTTCGGCCTCGGGCGTCACGTCTCCCCTCGTGAGGAAGACGGGGGTGGCCGCCAGCAAGGCGACCGTCACGGCGGCCCACCCCATCACCGGCTCACCACCCGCCCGGGCCGGCGTCGCCCGGGCTGCGCTGGGACTGCGCCACCTGCAGCACGTCCGGACCCGTGCGCCCGCGGATACCCGGGACGTACATGTCCTCGATGAAGGCCGGCGGCGCGGAGAAGGTGCCCGCGAACTGCGCCCGCATCACGTACCCCACCGTGCGCGGACTGTCGCTCCACCACGCCGGCTCCTCGAAGAAGAACGTGGCCCGCTCGGGGCTCAGCGAGCGCCGCTTGAGGGCCTCGGGCGCCAGCGGCAGCGCGTGCGGCGGACCGCGGAACTCCTTGTCCTCCACCAGCGGCACGAAGCCCGCGGGCACCGCGTCCTCCACCACGTAGTACGCCGAGCGGTTGCGGTTGTCTCCGCGCGCATCCAGCGTCAGCTCCACGTACACCTCCTCGCCCTGGCTGATGCTGACACCCGGCTCGAGCTTCACCCGCCCGCCCTCGCGCAGCACGTAGTACGCGCGCTGGAGGCTCATGCCCTCGGCCACCGGCTTCACCTCCGCCAGCGGCGTGGCCACCGTGCCCCTCAGCGTCGCCACGCCCGCGAAGTCCGCCACGTCCACCGTGCGCGTCCCCGGCTCCAGCACCGCCACCAGCCCCATTCCGCGCGGCATGAAGCGCACCGGACCCTTTGCCCCCTTCACCTCGGGAGGCGCCAGCTTGCGGAACTCCTTCGCGTCGCGCTCGATGAGCCACAGCGAGTGCAGCAGCGCCGTGCTCCTGTCGAACGTGGACAGCCCCGGCTCCGTCAGCGCCTCCAGCAGCCGCCGACGCGCCTTCTCCACGTCCAGCTTCCCGAAGGACGCCGCGTGTCCCAGGATGGCGGTGAGGCCCACCCGGCGCAGCGGGTAGCGCCACAGGGCCTCGCTCGGAGCGGGCATGTTGGCCAGCGTGACGAAGCCCTCGTTGCTCAGGGCCACCAGCTCGTCGATGCGGCCCTTGAGCGCGGGCTCCTTCATCACGCCCGACTTCTCCGCGGCCAGCACCGCCAGCGCCAGCGGGTAGAGGTCTCCCGGCTGCGCGGCCTCCACCAGCGCGCGCACCCGGGCCGCCTGCCGCTCTCCGTCCAGCCGCGCCAGCACCCAGGCCCGCGTGGCGTCCCACTCGAAGGGCAACCCCTCCTGAGCCTCCAGCCAGCGCATGCTCTCGGTGATGCGCGGATCGTTCCGATCCACCAGCCCCGCCTCCACCGCGTACGCCAGCCCGTCCAGGGCGATGAGCGTCATGGGCACGTCCGGCGTGCTGTAGCCGCTGAACCAGGTGAAGCCGCCTCCGCGCACGGACATCTCCAGGACGCGGGCCATGCCCTGCACCGAGCGGCTGCGCGCCTCGGCCAGCAGCGCCTGGCTGTCCGTGTCGAGCGACTCCAGCGCGCCCCCCTTCTTCAGCGTCTGGTACAGCGCCACGTTGGGCACCGTGGTGGACACCAGCTGCTCCAGGCACCCGTACGGGTACGTGAGCAGCTCGCGCACGTTGGAGAGCGCCGCATCCACCAGCGAGGGCTGCAACACCAGCTGCACCTCCGACACCGTCGCGCTCGCCGCCGCGGGCAGGGCCAGCGCACCGCCGCCCCACTGCGACACCTTCACCGGCTCCTCCAGCACCGCCGGCCGCACCGCCACCGCGTGCCGGTCGCGCAGCGGCTCCTTGCCCCCCGTCACCTCCACCGCCAGCTCGGCCGTGCCCGGGCCCTTCGTCTTCAGGGTGATGGGCAGCACCTGCTCGCCGCCCTGGCCCAGCTCCACCTTCTGCGTCGCCACGGCGGACTCGAGCACCCCCGCCGCCGCGAGCCGCACGTCCAGCAACTGGCTGCCCTTGGACAGCTCCCCCGCGGACAGACGCACCGAGGCGAAGGCCTCGTCCCCCTGCCGGAGGAACTGCGGTAGCGCGGCGTACACGTTGAGCCCACCGCGCGTGGCGAACTCGGCCGTGGACTCGCCAAAGCGGCCCGAGGTGTCCGCCGCCACGCCCGTCACCACCCAGAGCGTCTGGTTGGACGGCAGCTTGAAGCGCAGCGTCGCCCGCCCGTCCCGGTCCGTGACGATCGTGGGGCTCCAGTACGCCGTGTCCCGGTCCAGATCCTTCGCCTGGCGCGTGGGCGGCTTGATGGAGGCGAAGGCATGATCCGGCAGCCCCGCCAGCTTCCGCGCCAGGGCCTCGCCGTAGCCGTAGCCCTGGAACTCGGCCGAGAAGAAGGTGGCCACGTTGTTGCGGCCTGTCGGGTAGAAGAAATCCAGCACCTTCGGGCGGAACTCGCTCTGGATGGCGTAGACGGCCTTGTCCACCACGCCCACCGAGAGCTGCGCCACCACGCCCTGGCCCTCGTGGTCCGTCACCCGCACGTCGATGACCTGCTCGGTGAGAGGCGTGGCCTCGGCGCGCCGGGGTTGCAACGACACGGAGAGGGTCCGCTCGGAGGGAATGACGCGGAAGCCCACCGTGCGCTCCTCCCAGCGGCCCGAGGCCGTCGGGTACGCCACCGAGGCATACACCGCGCTGCCGAAGCGCTTCTCCACCTCGAAGGCGTGCACCAGCGTGCGGCCCTTCAGCTCCACCAACTGCGTGCCGTACACCCCCGAGCCCGTGAGCGTCACCCACACCGGGCCCTCGTCCGAGCCCCCCGGGCCCCAGCCGTCCGGCAGCAGCGCCACCAGTTGCGCCGTGTCGCCCGGCTCCAGCGTGCCCGAGAGCGACGCCAGCGTCAGGTTGGGCACCTGCGCCACCGCCTCTGAGGCCTCGCCGATGACGAGCAGCTGGTCCTCGCCCGTCCAGGCCTCGCCGCCTTTGTCCTTCACCGTGACGCGGGCCACCACCGCGCCCACGTCCGAGGTGGGCACCTTCTCGCGGTACGCCCCATCCGCCGCCGTGGTGAAGCTCTTCTTGCCCAGACTCTTCTCGCTGCCATCCGCCTTGCGCAGCACGAACTCCACCTCGCCCGGCGTGGCGCCGTAGGGCTTGCCGGAGAGCGTGGTGGCGCGGATGCCCAGCATGGCCTCGGCCCCCTTCTTCACCACCACCGCCGAGTAGCGCGTGCTGCCCAGCACCTCCACCTTCGAGAGGAAGAAGGCGGCGCTCGCGTTGGCGAACGTCGCCTGGTCATCCCGCGCGCGCACGGTGAGCGTGTAGCGGTACGGCAGGCGCTCCTCGCCCGGCTTGAGCGCGGGCACCGCGATCTCTATCTGCGCGTCACCGTTGGCGTCGAACGTCGCGGCGCTCGCCCACGGGTCCTCCTCCGCGCCGCGCTGGGCTACCGTGGAGAACAGGCGCTCGGGGACACTCAGCCGGCCCTCCGTGGACGAGGCGCTCCCGTACGTCACCGCGCTCCCCTGCCCGCCCAGGCCCGCGTCATCCACCCAGGCCGGCGCGTCCAGCAGCGAGCGGTAGAGGAACACCTCGTACTTCGCACCCGGAGGCACTCCGCCCGCGTAGCGCCGTGCCCTCACCGTGGCCCGCAGCGTCTCGCCCGGCACCACCGTCTCCTTCTCCGGCTGGAGCTCCAGGTAGAAGGTGGGCTTCACGTAATCCTGCACGCGCGCCTCGCCCTGGTGCGGCTGCGTGTCCAGCTCGGCCATCACCCGCAGCACGCCCGTGCCCAGATCCACCGGCACCTTCAGGGTGCCGTTGAAGGCGCCGAACTCGTCCACCTTCGCGCTCGTGCGTATCTCCCGGCCCTCGGCCGAGACGAGCTTCACCGCCACGTCGCGCCGGCGCGGCGTGAAGAGCCTCGCGAGGAAGCTGTCCGGCTGGCGCACCAGGCCGCGGAACCGCACCTCGTCCCCCGGCTTGTAGATGGGCCGGTCGCTGTAGATGAACACGTCCGGCGCCACCGCCAGCGACGAGTAGAAGTCCGTGTCCACGATGGCGGTGTCCCCGCCCGACGCCGCCGTGGCGATGAGGCGCGGCTCCTGCACGGCCAGCGTCACCTCGCCCTTGTCGTCCGTGGTGCCACCCGGCCCCTTGCCCGAGGGCAGGTACACCTGCACCTGCGCCCCCACGCGCGGCTTCTGGTCCCTCCCCGCCACGCGCACCAGCACCTGTCCGTCCGTCTGCTTGAGCTGCACGGTGAGGTCGGTGACGACGAGCACCACCTGCCCCTCCACGCGACCCTGCACGAGCTGGAGGATGTACGTGCCCACCGGCAGGGGCGGGAGCGTCACGCGGCGCTCCTCGAAGCCCCCGCTGTAATACGAGGTGTCGAAACCCGGGACGCTGAACTCGCGCTCGGAGCCACCGAGGTCCAGGTTCAACCACTGGCTGCGCACCACGGAGAAACCGGCGGGCACGCCCACGAGTTTCTCGGGGCCCTCGGACACGCGGGCGAGCGGACGGCCCGGCGGCGGAGGTGGACGCGCGGGCAGGCCGGGCGCCACGGCCTTGCGGAAGTCCTCGTTGAGGGCGAACAGCAGGAACGAGCCCGGCGAGTGCGCGGCATTGAGTCCGCGGCTGAGCGCGTTGCCGGGGTTCGCCGTGGTGGGCGGGACCTGCCACGCGCGCCGGACGTCTCCCTGCGCGCGGATGAAGGCGTCGAGGTCCGCGGGCTTGAGCACCCGCAGCTCCACGGGCCCCTTGTTCTCGAAGGCCACGTCCACGGCCACCGGCTCACTGCTGCCGTAGGCCCGGGGGACGGTGATGTAGAGCGGCTTGGCCGCCGCCACGCCAGCGCACACCAGCGCGGCCAGCACCGCGATGCGAGCGGAGTACCTCATGAGCCGAACCCTCCCGGAACCAGCCTGTTGCCATCCACCGTGCCACGCAGCCCCACGTAGGGCAGCGTCTCCAAGTCACGCCGCGCCGCCTCGATCTCCGGCGGTGCCGCGCGAGGCCGTGGCTTGCCCGGATCCGCCTGAGGCCCCTGCGACCAATACCCATCCGCCAGCAGCATGCCGAGCAGCCGCCCGGTGTTGACGCCGAAGGACACCGAGCCCGGCGCGCGCAGCCCCTGCACCACCGGCGCCGCCGCGTTGAGCAGGTTGGGCCCCTTGCCCTCGCACGTCTTGCGCAGCCGCGCGAGCACGTCCGGGGTGGAGGCCAGCACGTGGTGCCCGCACAGCGTGGCGGACTCCAGCTTGTTGGGCCCAGAGAACAGCTGCCCGAGCGCCTGCGCGTCCTCGGGCCGGCCCCACAGCAGCGCCACCTCGGTGGGCAGAGACACGTCACCCCGAGGCGTCCACACCATGGCCACCTGGCGCGTGCGCAGCGGCACCGCGGCGCCCTTGCCGGACCAGAAGGCCTTGAGGGTGTCCTTGTCCAACTGCTCGGGCAGCTTGAGCTGGAGCGTGAGCAGCACCGGCGTCTCCTCGGGGATGAGCTTCAGCAGCTCGTCCGAGAGCGGCGCGCTGTCCAGCCGGGGCTCGTCCGCCACCGGCCCGGAGATACCGCGGCCCACGAGCCGGTTGCCCTCGACGGCGAACTGCAAGCGGATGCCATTGGCCACGCCCATCACATGGGTGAGCATCTGCGCCTCGCGGCCGAGCGGCTCGGGAGCGAAGCCCAGCTCCACGTCCACGCCCTGGGGCGGCTCGAGGTCCAGGTGCAGCTCGCACAGGCCCTGGAGCACCACCGCCGGGTGCCGGCCGAACACCAGCTTGTCGTCCGTGCGCGCGGCCCAGAGCGACTGCTCCGCGATGAGCCAGCGCTGCAGCGTGAAGCCCTCCGAGGGCACCTCGCCCTCCCCGCCCGGGCACGACGCGGCCGTCAGCTCGTTGCGGCGCACCACCCCGCTCATCGAGTCGAAGGCCGCCATGGTGGCGTTGCCCGGCTCGGGGACGATGATGGCGGGCGTACCCGCGCGGTTCTCGCCCGAGTACCAGACCATGCGGAACGGCGCGGCCAGGAACTGTCCGGCCATGACGTCGAACACGGCGCCCTGGAAGCTGCCTCCCAGGTCCTCTCCCCGGGTGTCGAGGAACGCGGCCCACCCGCCCACGAAGCCCTTGCCGAGCGGCTTCTGCAACTGCTCCTTCAGCCACGCGTTGCCCGTGAGCGCCTCACGCACCTTGCCCGGCGCGTAGACGTCCACCCAGAAGGCCGGGCGCACCGGCTCGGTGGGTACCTCCAGCTGCCCGGGCTTGCCGGGCGCGGGAGGCAGGGCCTGCAGGACCGAGCTCTGCCCGGAGCCGGACGCGCCCGAGGGCCCGGAAGAGACCTGGCCGTCCGGCCCCTTCGCGGGGGTGGAGGTACCGCGGCCAATGAAGAAGGCGGCCACGGCCACCCCGACGAGCACGGCGACGCCGATGCCCACCAGGAGGGCCTTGGGAGGTCCACCTTTGGGAGAAGGAGCCGGGGGCGGTGCGCCCGGCGCGGAAGAGGGAGGGTTCATCGCATCCACTCCTTGAAGCGGAAGAAGCCGAGGAAGGCGGTGTTCTGGGGCACCGGGCGCCACTCCAGCGGAGCCTCGGTGACGAGCGACTGGAGGACGCCGGTGCGCACCGCGGCCCCCTTGTCGCCCGGGTGGTAGACGATGCGCGTGGGGGCGTGCGCCTTGTCCTCCGGGCGCACCACGAGCATCAGGTGGAAGATGGGGCCGGCGTCGCGCTCCTGGCGGAAGGCCAGCAGGTCGCCCGTGCGCAGCGACTCGCGCGTGGCCTCGTCGCGGCCGAGCGGTACGAAGCTGTGCGCCAGCAGCGTCTCGGCATCGGCGAAGTCACCGGGCCGGCCCTTGTCGTCGAGCCACAAGGGCGAGGCGAGCCGCTCGGGGCGGAAGCGCCGGTAGGCGCCGCGGAAGGCGAAGCGCACGAGGCCCGCGCAGTCGCGCTGGTCCGGATGCCAGGCCGGGTCCATGCGGCGCACCTGGGCGAGCGCCACCTGGGCCACCTCGCGCCGCAGCAGCGTCTCGAGGGCCTCGGTGGGAGCGGGCGTGGCCGCCTGGAGGGTCAGAAGCAGGAGCAGCGCACTCATGGCGAGCCGGGTGCCTCAGCCTTCCGAGTCCACGCCGCCCGTGGTGAGCGTCTTGACGGCCTCGTCCAGGTTGCGAGGCCACGAGGCGCCCTTGGGGGCGGGGTCCTGCGAGGGCACGTACACCTCGGCCTTGCCATCGCCGAGCACATTCACCCAGGCGAGCACGCGCGTGGTGCCGGGCGTGGCGAGCGGGATGCGCACCATGCGGCGCAGCTCCTGGGGAGTGCCCTCGTAGAGGACGACGTTGAGGGTGGCCACGGTGTGGGCCTTGTCGCCGCTGGGCCAGTAGTTGGTGGCGATGAGATAGAGGCCCTTGGGGGGAGCGCGGTGGACGTAGAGGTAGGGCCCGTAGGCGGGGTCGTCGAAGGAGCCGCCCTGCTCGTTGAGGAAGAAGGTGCCGCCGCTGGGGCTCTCGGTGTCGGCCCAGTAGACGTGGGCCATCTTCTTCAAATCCAGCGAGGGGGCCTCGCCGGCCTTGGCGGTGGAGACACTGTCCTGGGTGGGCTCGTAGATGTGGAGGTCGGTGTAGACGCCCTGGGTGTCGCTGGTGAGGATGGCCTTGAGGGGCACGGGAGGAATCTGCGCGTAGCTGGTGGCCTGGGCGCGCGCGGTGCCGGCCTGGTTGGTGGCCATGAGGGTGACGACGTTCTTGCCACTGGCGGCGGGGAACTTGCGCTTGAAGCGCCCGCTGAAGGTGCGCATCAGGTAGCGGTCGCCGTTGATGGAGAGGACCACCGGATCGATGGTGGTGTCGCTCACGGTGCCCTCGACGAGCAGCATGCGGTCCACGGTCCATCCGCCAGCGGGAGCGGTGAGACGCACGGTGGGCAGCGTCTTGCCCTGGCCGATGGGAACGCCCTGCTGGCGGGAGGGGGCGGTCGGGGCCTGGGAGAGCAGCACGGCCAGGAGTACGGGCAGCATCGCGGACAGGTCCTGTCGAAGGGAGGGCGGCGGACAGCCTGCGTCATGTGGCCGCTGCATTCAACCATCAGCCCTCCGGCACCCAGCCCACCAGCGCGCGGAATATCGCTCCGTAAGCGGAGATGCCTTCGCACGCTTGCGATCGCCCGTGGAGCCCCCTAGACCTGGGAAGTCGCGGCCCTGGAGTCCCACGGATGAGCATCCTCAACGAAGTCGCCGTCTTCCTCATCGCGGCGGTGATCGCGGTCCCCCTCTTCAAGCGGTTGGGGCTCGGCTCCATCCTCGGCTACCTGGCCGCGGGCGCCATCATCGGTCCCTCGGGGCTGGGCTTCATCGGGAAGCCCGAGCACGTCCTTGAATTCGCCGAGTTCGGCGTCGTCCTGTTCCTGTTCATCGTCGGCCTCGAGCTCCAACCCGCCCGCCTCTGGGCGCTGCGGCGCTCCGTCTTCGGGCTCGGCTTGGCGCAGGTGCTGCTCAGCGGCCTGGTGCTCACGGGCGCGGGATTGGTGCTCGGCCTGTCCCTCGAGGCCGCCCTCATCGCCGGCCTCGGACTCTCCCTGTCCTCGACGGCCATCGCCCTCCAGTTGCTCGGCGAGCGCCAGCAACTCACCGCCCGCCACGGCCGCGAGAGCTTCGCCATCCTCCTGTTCCAGGATCTCGCCGTCATCCCCCTGCTCGCGCTCATTCCCCTGATCTCCGAAGGACAGAAGGCCACGGAAGGCGGAGGCCAGGGCGTCCTCCTGTCCGTGCTCAAGGTGGCGGCCGTGCTGACCGCGGTGGTGCTGAGCGGCCGCTTCCTGGTGCGCCCCGTCTTCCGGCTCATCGCCTCCACGCAGTTGCAGGAGCTTTTCACCGCCACCACGCTCCTGGTGGTGGTGGGCGTGGCGCTGCTGATGAAATTCGCCGGCATCTCCATGGCGCTCGGCACGTTCCTCGCGGGGGTGCTGCTCGCGGACTCCGAGTACCGCCACGAGCTGGAGGCGGACATCGAGCCCTTCAAGGGCCTGCTGCTCGGGCTCTTCTTCATCGCGGTGGGCATGTCCATGAAGCTGAAGCTCGTCACCCAGCAGCCGCTGCTCGTCGCCGCGTGCGTGGTGGGACTGATGGCGCTCAAGGGCGGCGTCCTCTTCTGGCTCGGGCGGCCCATGGGGCTGATGCTCCAGGGGCGGCGCATCATGGCGCTGGCGCTCGCCCAGGGCGGCGAGTTCGGCTTCGTGCTGTTCGGGGTTGCCGCCAAGGCCGGGGTGCTGGACTCCGGGCTCACCGAGCTGCTCACGGTGGTGGTGTCCCTGTCCATGGCCGCCACGCCGATCCTGCTGGTGCTGCATGACCGCGTGGTCGAGCGCCTGCTGCGGCGGAGAGTCCCCGCGGAGTACGATCACATGGAGGGCGCGGAGCAGCAGCCGGTGCTCATCGCCGGGTTCGGCCGCTACGGGCAGATCGTCGGGCGCGTGCTCAACATGCTGGACATCGGCTTCACCGCGCTGGAGGTGAGCCCCGAGCAGGTCGACTTCCTGCGCCGCTACGGCAACAAGATCTACTACGGAGACGCCTCGCGGCTGGATCTGCTGCGCGCCGCGGGAGCGGCCAAGGCGAAGCTCTTCGTGCTGGCCATCGACGATATGGACGCCTCGGTGCGCACGGCGCAGCTCGTGCGCGCCCACTTCCCGGAGCTGCCCGTCTATGCCCGGGCCCGCAACCGCACGCACGCCTACCGGCTGCTGGACGAGGGCGTGAAGGTGCTCAACCGGGAGACGCTGTTGTCGAGCCTGGAGATGGCCAGCCACGTGCTCCAGGGGCTCGGCTTCGACGAGGAGCGGGCCCGGCGGATCGTGGAGCGCTTCCGCGCCTACGACGAGGAGCTGCTCCAGAAGCAGTACGCGGTGAAACAGGACGAGGAGAAGCTCATCCAGACGGCGCAGCAATCCCGGGCGGAGCTGCGCTCGCTCTTCGAGCAGGACAACCGGCCCCAGGCGGAAGCCCTGTTGCGGGAGAACGGAGCCGGGGAGAAGGGCAGGCCCCCGGACTGAGCGGCTCGGCGCGACGGGTTGCACTGCATGGAGACGGCGGGAATCGAACCCGCGCCGGGCGGTGCGAAACTCCCAGCAGAATCGCCCCCTTACCTCGTTCTCATCACCGAACCACTTGCCTCATCTCCACATCACTTCGCTGGGTTTTCCGCGCCAGATGCTTGGATGATACGTCCCCACGTCACTCATGCATTTTCTTTTGGTTTTGCGTTTGGGGCGTTGGTAATCGACCGCCACGCGGTGCGACGGCAAGGCATTGATGATCGCATCCTCCACGCGCCACTTCAGATCGTCCGTGCACGCGTTGACGATGACATCTCCCGGACAATAATACCGACAGAGGCGGTCGATGAAGTCCTGGTCTGCGCCGTTGCTCCAGCACGCCCGAAAGATGCGGTCCCTTTGCTGTCTGTTCGTGGGGTTATTGTTTAAGGGACGGCCCAGGCTACACTGGTACCGCACTGCATTGATCAAAACGACCAAATCGTCGGGACCGAACGAAGCGACGTGCGCCCCCATGTGTGTCTGAAAGTGCGTGCGGAAGTTGTCCCTTCTTTGCAGGGGGCCCACGGCCGTCCATACCCCGGCGCCAGTTGTGGTGAACTCCTGCTCATGCGGGGATTCGATTACGACCAAGACAGCGCGCTGGCCAGCGCAGCATACGACCCCGAGTGTTCCCGGAGAGTTAAGCGCTCCAAACCTGATGCTCTCGTCAGGGCAGGCAATGGTTGGAAAGGACGGTAGCATGGGCACCCCAAGGCGCACCAGCACATTGACGAAGTCGACTTGCGTAAATGCCATGATGCTCTCGATGGCAGGTGCAGGAGCTTGCACAAAAAGCCCCGTCAGCGCCAGCGCGTATGCTGCTTGGACCCGGAGAAGGTGTCAAAGAACTCGTTGTGGTGCAGCACGCGCGTCCTCAGCGCACCACTTCTCCACGCTCGCTGGCACCGGACGGGGCGTGGCCACCGGCAGCTGAGAAGGTGTCAAAGAACCGGAGGAGTTATTTGACACCCTTGCGGCCCTTTGGGGCCTCTCACGACAGGAGGCTCAGAGGGACCAACTCGTCACTGTGACCGAGAGCGTGGGAATAATTTGTTTGACGGTGGTGGTTCCATCACTCCCCCCGATAGCAGAGGCAAGATCGTAGGTGTCCACCGGAAGTGCGAGTTGGACTTGCACTGTCGACGACGCCCGCAGTTCAAGGTAGCCGCCGTAACTGAGACCCGACTTGATGGCGAGTGGGTCTTTGTAGTTCGCGAATGTCTGCGGACAGCCTTGATCGGATTGGCACTGCGTCCCACGAATGAACCCGCCTACTCCGAGCGCTGGCTGAAACCCGGCGGAGGTCAGACTGGAGATCGGCACCTTCCAACCAAAGGTCACGCCCTCGCTCAACCGGCCCCGGCGCTGCGCGTCGGTGACCTTCGCCCTCGTGTCCGCGAAGGCGACCGAGACCCAGATCGCGAAATTCGACGTTGGAAAGTAGCCAGCATCCAGCCCCACGAAATGCCCCTGGTACGCATGTGGCGTCGGCTTTTGCAACTCGTTGTTTGCATCCGGCAACGCTGGACCGCTGACATAGGGGAACCAGTCGAAGCCGACCTTTCCCAGCACGGAGAACCCGTTATTGAAGGCCTCCTTGACGCGCTCGGCATCGAAGATCTTGGCGGCGCAATTTCCGACGCCCTCCACGTACGCCTTCTGGGCGGCTTTGAGTTGGCTCGCGATGACGGGCTCTCGACGACTCGTTGATGGCAGATTCTTCCACGCGGTGAGCACCTTTCCGGCGAAGAAGTTCAATGAGTCCTTGGGGTCCCGAGCCACTGGCTGCTCGATCGTGGAATTGAGTTGCTCCGTGAGTGAGCGGATGACTTCTTCCTGCTCGCCCGTCATTGGCAGGCAGCTCTGACTGACTCGCTCCCAGATCTCCTGCGTCTGCTTGCTCGTCGGATGCAACGCTTGCGCAGCACTGCTATAGCCCGTCGACAGTGTCGCTCCCCAGGGGTTGAGTGCACCCCCGGAGCGCAGCTCGATGCGCGCGGAGTCGAGGAGGAAGAACGAAGGTGTTTGCGCGAGCACGAACGGCGCCAAGCTCGCGGTGACTCCAGTGGCGGTGGAGCTCACCTGGAAGCTCCCCGTCAGTAAGTCTCCGGTCAGCGGCTGGGCCTCCGGGAAGGCCCCCACGCGTGGGATGCTCGTGGTAGGGTCACCCACAGCCAAGGGAGCAGCCTTGACGCTTGGAGATGCCTGCTGAACCGAATCGGCGAACACGTCTGGTATCTGGCCGGGCGTCGGTGTGTCTGGAGTCTCCTGTCCAAATGCCAATGAGGGAAGGAGCAGGACCCAGATGGCGCGGCGGGCGCTCACGTACCACCGTCCTTCTGGCCGTACGGGTCGATGGTCTTCTCGAAGAGCAGCACCCCGTCGCCTGCTTGCGGATTGCCGACGCGCACCCACCGCTCATCGTCGGCAGTGGTGGGGTCATCCTGGAAATACGAGGACCACAGGAGCGTCGCCGCTTGGATCGACCCCTTCGCCGACTTCAGCCGCACATGCACATCCATATCTCGCGACACGAGTTCCGGCGGCACGGGGACCAATAGGTCTCCGGACCGAGGGCTCGGGTTCACGATCAACGCTCCATTCACCGCGACGTCGAGCAGATCATAGCGAGCATCCTTCTTCCGGACTTTGATTGCTAGCACGACCGTTGGCTTCGCCTTCTCGGACATTTCCCCTCCGTGTAGCAGTGTAGCGGTGATCCACTCTGACAAAATCTCACAAGGAGTCTCAACAAAAATCCTGGAGAAAGCGCAGCAAGCCCGAGAAGGTGTCAAAGAATCCGATGAATTCGAGGTGTTGAACTGGCCCTGGGAACTGGTGGGCCAGGTCAACCTCCGGTACAGCATCTGGTGCATGCTCGGCCGCTTGAGGGCCCTACTTCTTGGGCCTGCCTGCTCCAGTTCAAACCCTCTTATACGCATCACTCTGAAGGTGGCGTTACCACCTCGATACTGGTCGAGTATATGCCATCTCCATCGCTGCTGCTTTCGATTACGAAAGCAAAGCCACACGCACCATTGCATTCGATGGTTTCGCCGTATTGATATTCGGCGACAGGTGTGTCTGCACCGCAACTTCGACACCGAATGGTAATTCCGTTACACCAACTGCAGGTTCCCTCGTCGTAAAGAGAGTCGGGATTGTCTGGGCTCGGTGGGATCTGCTTGTGGGTGTAATCGACAAGCGCCACCATGCGGTCTTCGCCTGGATCACAGTTTTCGCATACGGTGCGGTCGTCATCCCAGTCGTCGGAAGCAATCTCATCTATAATTTGTTCAACCAATTCCGCCTGAACGCTGTCTTCCGGGGTGATTATTGAGGGAGTGGTCTCGGATGTTTCCTTTCTTTTCTGTAGTTCGAAATCCTTCAGAAATGCCGATATGCTCTCAAACACTCGTATGTCGACGCCGGGCCGAGCCGCAATCAACTCTTGCCGCAGGTAGGAGTTGATTTGCACCCGCCCCTCAAACTTGAAGAGGTAGTCCAAATCCTTGGTAACAATCCATATAGGGCTCTCTTTTGCTTGTCCCAGAAATTGCTCCCAGGATATTTGGTCACCAAGAGGATCCTCTCTCTTACCTGGAGGGTTTCCACGCTCCCTCCTGTCGCGAGCACGTTTGAGTTCATCCTCATTTGGCTTTTTTGCGCCCGAGAAGAGTGATGCGAGAATTGTAGATGTTTCGTCGCTGCTCTGAGCTAACTTGGACAGATAATCGTGAACCAAGGCATTGCCTTCCTGGCGGATTTTGGATGCCTCCTTTGAGAGCGCCTCTATTTTCTGATTTATATTGTCTGGAAAAACCGGAAGAAAAACCTTTGGGAGGTCAAGCCGCTTGAGTTGCTCCTCCAGAAATCGAGATGCGACTGCCATTTTGTTTCTCTCGACCTCATCGACCATCTGTTGCGAAACAAACACCTCACCGCTTATTTCGTGAGAGATGGCCTTTGCGTGCTTGAGTAGCGAGGGATCGCTAGTTTTGAAAAATTCCAAGTAGATGTTCGTGTCAATAAATACGCGAGCCATGGTGTGTGACTGTACTCCCCCAGGTCTTCGCATGGGAAGTACGGGTGCGCATGGCGTGCGTATTTCTCACGCGGGGAAGGCTCACATTCCGTGCAGAGTGATGTCGAACAATTGAGGCTCTCCTCGCTTTTGCAAGTGCTCGAAATCACTTGAGATTCTCACGGCGCGCCTGTTTTGTAACCCCGGCACCGTCCGCGAGCACACGCCCACTGGCACGGCTAGTGGAGTGTCCACGAAGTTCTTGGACATAGTCGTGTGCATGCGCCCTCTTCCCCATCTGAGTGGGAGGGACACCTATCGGGCCACGGACTATGTCCAACGACTTCGTTTACAGTCCACTAGCGCCCTGTGGGCCATCCCGCCCGCCTGGACGCGCTTAAACGCACCTACGAGCGATTCCCGGAGATTGACGGGCGCTCGGCCCCGTGAGGCTCGGCACTGCTCACAGTGGCCGTGCTCAGGGCGCCGCCTTCTGGATCACCGGGAACGTGACGTTCCCAATGGTGACAGTGCGCGGCCCGCCTGACTCCCACAGCTTGAGGGTACAGGGGCAGCCGAGCTGCTCCGGTACCCTCTCGGTGCCGACCACGACAAAGCCCCCTATCGGCCCTGCGGGAATGGGCGCCTCTTGCCACCGGGCAAGCTCCACCTCTTCCCCCATCGAGTCCACAAGCGCCGCCCCTGCCAGCGTCCAGGGCTCAGCGCCGGGGTTTACGAGGCGCAGCCGCACTACCACGCTTGCCGGTTGGGACTCACCCTTGCGCGTGTAGCTGTAGCTCCGGGCTTCATCCCACCTGAGCGCGTCTGCCGGATAGCGCTTCAACTGCCCGCTAACGTCCCCAGACACGAGGCTCCCAGCTCGCTCCATCCATGCGGCCCCCATGAGCCCGCCCGGCCCCTCTCGTTCGGCCAGAAGCCGCGCCTTGTCCTCCTGGCACTGGCGCGCTTCGGCCTGTGCCTCGTCACGCTCTTTCTTGAGCACCTCTGGCGGACGGGGCTGCCGGAACACCTCCACCCGGCGCGTCCCCTTTGCCGCATGGCCCACGAGCCAAAAGCTCGCGCTCGCCGGTGCTGCGCCATCCGCGAAGCGCACCGTCACCTTTATCCGCTCCCCTGGCAGATAATCCGCCTTGGGAATGACGTGGAGACTCAGCCCCTCTTGCCCTAGTGCCCAATCTGCAAGGCGGCCCCCGGTTGAAACTCCACCGTCCCCGCCGCGACGCGGGAGTCAAAGACGAAGGTCGTCGGCTCGTCCGCGCTCGCGCACACGTCCGGTGCCCCCTCCGGGAAGCCCGCCGCCAAGTCAAATCGCGCCGTCGCGGCGCAGCGAGAGACGGGGGGTGGCTCTGCGGCTTGCGCGGCGCCAGTGAGAAGGGCAATCACCAGGAGGGCACCAGGAGACGAAGGCGGCACGGAAACTCAACCTCCAAAGAGCACGGCAATAATCAAAGCTGCCCAGAGGGCCGAACAAGAGCAATGCGCGAGGGTGTCTTGGCGTTGCCGGGCTTGCTTCCGGTAGTAAGGCATTGGCCCAAGCCGGGGGGGCAAAGGACTTCCTTGCCGCGCTCGTCCAGATAGGGCGCTTGGGCTTCCAGGCCAACAACCAAACACATGGGGAGACTCCCCACGCCTGGAATCTTCGCCTCGGTGAAGGTGCCGAAAAGGCGGTCGTCCCCAAGCTGCCACTTTCCCAGAAACAGGGTGCCGTCAGGCAATAGCCCAATTAAAGTCTGGCCACCTACTTGGAGGGTAGCGGGACCATCCTTCACCCTGGCCAACTCTCCGGGCTCCCCCTTGTACCCTTTCACCGTGGCATAGCCGCTCCAGCCAATGCCGAACCGCTCGTGGGTCTGCTGCCATCCCTGGGGGCACGTAATCGCGGGGGGCTCGGGGCTCACCTGGGAAGCGGGCGCGGTGCATCCCCCGTCGAGTAGCGAGCAAGCTGTGACGGCTGCAACGACGGTTTTCACCGGGAAGCGGAGCCCCGAGCTTTGCGGCTGCGTTTTGGGAGTTTCGTTCTTAGGCGATTGAGCGGACGTGCGAAGCATGGCGTTAGCGGTAGACGCGGGAAGCTGAGCCCCAACGGGTGCCGCGTCTCCTCCTGGGAGAGATTCCAGCGGCTTTGCCGCAAGCACCACTTCACGACCGCGCACGCCTGCATCGGTTGAGCCGGGGGCGGGAGACGTTGACGGTAGCGGCAGCTCGGGCCGGGCCTCGCTGGTGCGGCCCGAAGAGCCAGGTCCCCCAGGTTCGCGCCCACGGACAGGACAACGACGGCCACCAGCAGCACGGCCCCAGCGAGCCCCAGGCGCCACGCGGCGCGACGGGGTTGGGGAGCGGCGGCAGGCTCGAGTTCGCGAGCTGGCGGCACCGGGGCGCCGTTAACGGGCGGCTCGTGCTCCCCATGAGCCGCGCCCACGCCCGGGGCGTCCACCTTGGGGGGCTCCTCCTGCTCTGCCGCTGCGGCGAGGGCCCGTGGCGCTCCCACCTGAGCGGGCACAGGGGGAAGGACAGGTGCGCCGTCCGGCAACGGCTGCCCGCGTCGGGGGCGCCGCTTCGCCAGCTTTAGAAACATGCGCCGCTGATCGTTCGGCTCTTGCCGCTCCGGGTCCGCGATGGTCGTTGTCGTCTGCGGATCGAGCGGATCCACCAGCGGCGGATCCCAGGTGGCGTCGTGCTCGGCGTCGGACAGGGACTCACGCATCGCCGCGCACAGCAGCGCAACAAGAGGGAAGCGATCCTCGGGCCGCGCAGCAAGCATCCTCATGCACAGCACAGAGGCAGCCAGCGGAACGCGCGGATTGACGACGTGCGGTGCAACCGGCCGCTGAGTCAAGATGCGCTCGCGCAACCCATCCAGCCCCCCTTCATCCGTGCGCTCGCCAAAGGGCAAAACATCCGTCAGTAGCCAGTAATAACTGACACCCACCGCCCACATCTCGTCGGTCGGCCCGTACTCGTACTGACCCGCGCCGTCCGGGTTGGCGCGCTGAAAGCGTATCTGCTCGGGGGAGCGGAACTCCTCTGTCCCGGGCGGGAGCTGCGAGCCAGTGACAGTCGGGGCGCTGGCAAGCGAACCAATCCCGAAATCGATCAAGATCGGGCGCTCGCGCACTCCCGGAATGAGGATGTTATCGGGCTTCACGTCACGATGAAACACACCCGCCGCGTGTACTTCGCCGAGCGTCAATGCCGCGTCCAGGATGATCCGCGTCGCCTCCCGCGCCGATGGGTTTTGCTTGTAAGCAAACGCCCAAAGCGTATCGCCCGGCACATACTCCATGACGATGTAAGGATGACCCGCAGGGTCTGGCCAGAAGTCCGACCCCACGTAGCGCACGACGCAAGGGTTCCCCACCTGAGCCCGGACACGCGCAGAGAGGCGGTCGGGGTTCTCGACCGGCCCTCTGCGCCCGCGTGCGACATACGTGCAACACGGATGGAGGGAGCTGCTAACCACCCGTAAGCACGGCATAAAAAAGTGGAGGCGGCGGGAATCGAACCCGTCGCCTGGCACTCCCAGAAGCCGCCCGCCCACTTCTTCCTGGCTCACCTTGAATTCCGATTTTACGCTCAGTCCGGATTTTTATTGTATATTGGACTTCAAAACGTATCCCGGGGGAGTCCCGATGAAGCCCGTCCTGACGCTCGCGCCACTGCGAGCCCTGTTGTGCGGAGTGGTGTTGCTGGCCTGTGGAGCACCTCTGGAGGGCGAGGCTCCCCTGGAGCCGGAGCAGCTGGGAGCCCATCGGGCCGCGCTGTGCGCGGACGCGAAGGTCGCGTCGCTGGGCATCGCGAACATCCAGTCCTCCCGGGGCTACATGGGGATCACCGGAGACTGGACGGTGAGCGCGCCCGGCACCGCGGCCCACTTCGACTACTACGTGGATGGCAGCCTGCGCAGCGCCGGAGATCTGGCCGGGGCCACCGGCACCTGGAGCTTCAGCTCCTCGACGCTCTCCTGTGGCCTGCACACGTTCGAGGCGAGGGCCTATCCGATCATCACCGACGAGCTGGGCAACCGCACCCTGTGCATGGAGAACACCCAAACGGTCACCCGGCTGGTCTCCCAGGCCTGCCCCGCCATCGCCGCGGGCCTGCACACGGTGCGGCTGAAGGATGACGGCACCGTCGCGGCCTGGGGCCACAACGCCTTCGGCAGCCTCGGGGATGGCACGAACCTCCAGCGCACCAGCCCGGTGCGGGCCTTCAGCCCCACGCAGATCAAGGCGATCGACGCGGGCGTCTATCACACCGTGCTGCTGCGCATGGATGGCACCGTGTGGACCTGGGGCTACAACGGCATGGGCCAGCTCGGCAACGGGACCTATACGGATCGTCCCTTCCCCACGCAGGTGCCTGGCCTCACCAACGTCATCGCCATCGCCGCGGGCGCCTATCACACGCTGGCGTTGAAGGCGGATGGCACCGTCTACGCCTGGGGCGACAACGCGGGCGGCCAGCTCGGCAACAACTCCACCACCCGCAGCAACGTGCCCGTGCCGGTGCCCGGCCTCACCGGCGTCAACCTGCTCGTCTCGGGCTACTACCACGTGGTGGTGCGCAAGCAGGACGGCAACTTCTACGGCTGGGGCAACAACTACTACGGCCAGCTCGGTGACGGCACCACCAACAACAACCGCCTCGTTCCCACCCTGCTCAGCGGCCTCAGCGGCTTCACCTCGCTCGCCGCGGGCGGCTATCACACCGTGGGCCTCAAGCAGGGCTCGGTCTGGGCTTGGGGTTACAACTCCTACGGCCAGCTCGGCACCGGCAATACCCTCTCCCGCAGCGTCCCCACGCTGCTCCCCACCCTCACCAACGTCACCGCCCTCTCCGCGGCCAACGAGCACACGCTGGCGCTGAAGTCGGATGGCACCGTCTGGGGTTGGGGCTTCAATGGCTATGGCCAGCTCGGCAATGGCTCGACGCTGTTCACCCAGTCCAGCCCCGTGCAGGCCTCGGGAGTCACGGGCGTCATCGCCCTGGACGCGGGCTACTACCACTCGGTGGCGCTGAAGTCGGATGGCAGCGTCTGGGCCTGGGGCTCCAACAACGAGGGACAGCTCGGCAATGGCACCCGCGTCAGCAGCGCCCTCCCCGTGCGCGCGGCGTTCAATGACGTCCTCGAGGTCTCCGCCGGTTGGGAGCACTCGGTGGCACTCGAGAAGGATGGCAGCCTCCGAGGCTGGGGTTCCAATAACCAAGGCCAGCTCGGCGAGGGCACCTCCACCGCCCCCGCCCTCATCCCCAACGTGCATGGAATGATCGACATCGACACGGGCGGCTTCCACACGGTGGCGTTGCGGATGGACGGCACCGTCTGGACCTGGGGCTTCAACGGCGATGGCCAGCTCGGAGATGGCACCACGCTCTCCCGAGCCACGCCCATGCAGGTGCCTGGCCTCACCAACGTCGTCGCCATCTCCGCGGGCACCTACCACACGCTCGCGCTGAAGCTGGACGGCACCCTCTGGGCCTGGGGCTACAACGGCATGGGCCAGCTCGGCGATGGCTCCACCACCCGGCGCCCCACGCCCTTCCAGGTGACGGCCGTTGGCAACACCGTGTCGGCCATCCACGCGGCGCCCTTCCACTCCGTGGTGGTGAAGCTGGATGGCACCGCCTGGGCCTGGGGCGACAACGGGAGCGGACAGATCGGCGATGGCTCCACCCTCTCCCGCACCACTCCCACGCGGGTGGGGACACTCACCGAGGCCAGCTCGGTGAGCGGCGGCAATGGCTTCACCGCGGTGTTGAAGCGCGATGGCACCGTCTGGATGTCGGGCACCAATGGCGCGGGCCTGCTCGGCGATGGCAGCACCGTCTACTCCCGCCCCTCCCCCGGGCAGGTGCCCTCGCTCTCCAACATCGCCGTCCTCGCCGCGGGCAACTCCCACATGATGGCGATGAACCTGGACGGCGGCGTCTCCGTCTGGGGCAGCAACCAGGAGGGCCAGCTCGGCGATGGCACCCGGGTCAACCGCACCACCCCCGGGCTGGTGGCCGCCCACAACGGCTCCATCCTCCTGGCCGGCGGCAACGGCTTCTCGCTCGGGTTGAAGGCGGACGGCACCGTGTGGGGCTGGGGATACAACGGCTACGGCCAGGTCGGCAGCGGCACCGCGTTCTACCAGACCACGCCGATCCAGGTGTCCATCCCCTGAGCCGTAGCAGCCGCGCCTCAGGCCGCCACACTGCACTGCCGCCGGCGGGAACGCACCTTCCCCCGGGCGAAATGGAGCCAGCGCAACGCGCTCCTCAACATCTCATCCTGGTTGGCCAGGTGGAGCAGGTAATGCCACCGCGTCGGGCTGCTGCGGCGATTCAACAGCGCGTAGGCGAAGCGCGGCCCCAGTTGCTCGACGTGGTGCGGAACGTTCTCGAACCATTCGGTGCTCCGGCGCGCGGCCGTCTGCAGCGGGAGGATGTCGAGGCGCCGCTGCTCCTCATACGCCGCGAGCGCGGTGGGGAGGTCCGCGTGCTCGCGCAACTTGCTGGCGAGCCCGATGGCATCCTGCATGGCCAGCTTCGTCCCCGAGCCGATGGAGAAGTGGGTGGTGTGAGCGGCGTCCCCCATGAGCACGAGCTTGCCGTGGCGCCAGCGCTCGTTGGTGATGCGCCTGAAGTGGAGCCACTGCGCCTGGCACCGCCCGCGCGTCTGGTTGATCAGCTGTTGGCCATCCAGCTGGCGCTTGAAGATGGCCTCCAGGCGCCGGAGGGTCGCATCTGAATCGAGCGTGTCGAAGCCCAGCCCCTTCCAGGTCTCCGGCGGGCACTCGATGATGCAGGTGCTGGTGTCCTCGTTGAAGCGATAGGCATGGAACCAGATCCACCCGGCGGGGGTCTGCTCGAAGGCGAAGGTGAAGGTGTCGAACACCTTGTGGGTGCCGAGCCAGATGTACTTGTTCCTCCCCAGCTCGATCTGGGTCTGGAAGGCGTCGCCCTGGAGCTGACGCGCCCGGCTGTTGGCGCCATCACTGGCGACGATCAAATCCGCGTCGGCGAATGCGGACAGGTCCTCCACCTCTTGCTGGAACCGGAGCTCGATCCCGAGGCTGCTCGCCCGCCGGGTCAGGATGTCGAGCAGGCGCTCCCGGCCCAGGCTGAACCCATATCCACCAACATGGGTCGTCCTGCGGCCGTGGATGTGGACCTCCTGCGTATCCCAGCGGGCCGCGGCCTCCGCGAGGGCCCGCGCGCTCACGGGGTCGTTCCGGTAGAGGTCGTCGAGCAGCTCCTCCCAGAACACGACGCCCCAGCCGAACGTCACGCCGGCGGCATTGCGCTCGATGACGGTGACATCGTGGTTGCGGTTGGACAGCTTCGCCAGGATTGAGAAATACAGACCCGCTGGGCCAGCGCCGAGGCAGACGATTTTCATGACATCGCCGCGATGAGCAGGAGCCCGTCGCCTCCGGTGGTTCACAGGAAGGACGTAAGGTTTTCCCACGACGGGTGGGAAGAACAATCTGCCTCGAAGGGCGTGGTCTCCGCTCTCCAGTTGCCACTTCAGCGCCCGCGCCTCCACGAGGAGCGGGCGTGCGCCTACCGCGCGCAGGCCAGCTCGAGCTGCTGGAAGGCCCGCTCGTACTCCGCCACCAGCTCGGGGTTGGCGTAGGTGTCCACCTGGGTGCCATCCTTCCGGGTGAAGGCGCTGCCGTTGTAGTAGGCCAGCGCCCAGAAGCGGCTGCGCGGGCAGTCGAAGTAGCGCGCCAGCACCGAGCCCTTGATGACCATGGGGTACCACGGGTCCACCTGGCGGTAGACGTCCTCCGTCGGCAGCCCGGTGTAGGCCCGGATCGAGCTGAACATCTCCATCTTCGTCTTCTTCGTGTCCGTCAGCGCGGCCAGGGTCTCGTAGGCGCCCGTCTGCTTGAGCCAGACACGCCCCTGGGCATCCGTCACCTGCTCCAGCTTCGGCGCACTCACCTCGACGAAGCGGAAGTCCTTCTGGAACTCGTCCCAGCCATAGTTCTTCTGACCTTCGTGCGTGGAATAGACAATCAGCTTCTGATCCAGCTCCGGCACCTGGCGGATGGAGTCGGGGCGGAAGTTGTCCGGGTTGGCCGGATCCGCCTTGGCGTCCTTGAGCATGAAGTCACGACCGCGGCCATCGGCGTCGTCGAAGATCAGGTACACCCCGAACCAGGCATTGACGAAGCGGCACTCCGGATCGAGGAAGTTGGAGTAATCGAGCTTGGTCTTGCAGGTGGGCGACGGCTTGTAGTTGCCCACCGTATAGGTGTTGATGGCATCCACCTGGAGCTGCCCGTTGGACATCTCCTTGAGGTAGTCGCTGAAGGGGATGCGGAAGACCTTCGAGTAGAGCCCCTCGGGCACGTAGCGGTACTCCAGGTGGATGCCGCGCTCCTTCTTGAGGTCCACGTTCTGGGTCCAGCGGGCGAACTTGGGCGCGAGGAGGTTGCAGCCGCACAGCAGGGCAAGCACGGGCAGCAGGAGCAGGGTGCGAAGCGTGAGCATGGTGTCTCGGGGGTGGAAGAAGCTGGCGCCAGACCATGGGCCGTTGGCGCGGACCCCTTCATACACCAGACAGACGCGCGGTGTGCCTTGGTCCACACTCTGTCAGCATGGGGGCATGTCCCGCTCCGAGAGGCTCCTGCGGCTGATGCAGGTGCTGCGCCGCTACCGCCAACCCGTCAGCGCCGAGTCCCTGGCCGAGGAGCTCGGCGTGTCGGTGCGCTCCATCTACCGTGACGTGCAGACGCTTCGCGGCCAGGGGGCCTCCATCGAAGGCGAGGCCGGCGTGGGTTACCTGCTCCGCCCCGGCTTCCTGCTGCCGCCGCTGATGTTCTCCGACGAGGAGCTCGAGGCGATGGTGCTCGGCCTGCGGCTGGCCACCGAGCACGGGGATGAAGGGCTCGGCCGGGCCTGCGTGGACGTGGTCGCCAAGCTGCGCGCCGTGTTGCCCAGGGACTTGCGCTCCCTCGTGGACGACGTGTCGCTGCTGGCGGGCCCCGCGCGGCAACGCCCTCCGGATGGAGTGAACCTCGCCCTCGTCCGCCGCTCCATCCGCGAGCACCACAAGGCGCTCATCCACTACGCCGATCCGCACGGCGCCCGGAGCACCCGCACCATCTGGCCCCTGGGCCTCGCCTTCTTCGAGCGGGCCCGCGTCGTCATCTCCTGGTGTGAGACGCGGCAGGACTTCCGCAACTTCCGCACCGACCGCATCACCTCGTGGACCCCTCTCTCCGAGCGCATCGGCCGCCCTCGCGCCACGCTGCTGCGCGAGTGGCGCTCGCGGGAGTCCATCCCCGAGCCCCAACCCGGATGAGCGGCTCCTGACAGAAATTGGCAGGAGCCCATGAGAGGGTGGCTTCCGTCGGCACGCCGCCGGCATCCAAGGAGCCCCCCATGCGCCGCCACGTCCCTGAGACCGTCGTTTCCACGCCCGTCCATCGAGAAGGCCGAAGCCCAGACCCGGGCCTGGGTGCGGCACGCGGAGCAGCGCTCATGACGCGCGCCTGGGTGGGAGTCGTCTCGCGGTCGCATGTGCTGCGGGGGGTGGAGGGCGGGTTCGCGCAGATGTGCCACGGCAAGCGCCTGCCGCTGGAGCGGATGGGCGTGGGGGACTGGCTCGTGTACTACTCGCCGAAGACGGACATGCACGGGGGCGAGCCGCTCCGGGCCTTCACGGCGCTGGGCCGTGTCCACGGGGAGCGCACGGTGCCCTTCGACATGGGGGGCGGCTTCGTCCCCTATCGCCGGGAGGTGCGGTTCGAGCGCGCCGCGCGGGAGGTGCCGCTGGTGGGGCTCGGCCAGGGCCTCGACTTCATCCGGAACAATTCCAATTGGGGCATGCTGGCCCGGCGCGGCCACTTCGAGATCAGCCTGGAGGATCTGCGCAAGATCGCCGTGGCCATGGGCGTCTCAATGTGACGATGTATCCTGGAGGCCATGCGGACGTCTCTCATGCCCCTGCACACGCTCCCCGACTTCCCGCTCTCGGAGCATGAACCCCTGGCCCAGGGCTTCCTCGCGCTCGGGTTGCGGAGGTTCGTGGACATCCGGGCCTGGGCTGCCCGGCGGGGGTTGGACGCGGAGCGGATCTGGCGTGTGCGCGAGGCGTGCATCGCCGCGCTGGGCGATTGAGCATGCCCCTCGGGCGAGGCAACGGCCGCCCCCCGGAGGCACGAGGAGCACGGCCTGCGCCTGTTCTGGCGCCAACCCCCGGACCCTGCGTCGAGCCCGCTCGAAGACAGGGGGGTGCGGCGCCCGGGGGCACACCCCCAGGTTGAAACAACTGGAGACCCATCCATGCTCCCGCGAGGCACTCCTGTCCGCCCGGAGGCGATCGAGCGCGCCGTGCTCGACGTCGTCGGGACGCTCGTGGCCGAGCTGGCTCCGCCGCGCGCCGGGGAGGCGATCGGCCTGGACGACTCGCTGGATCATGACCTCGGACTGGGCAGCCTGGAGCGGGTGGAGTTATTGCTCCGGCTGGGGCAGCGCTTCGGTGTGGTGCTGCCGGATCCGATCGTGGCCAGCGCGTCCACCCCGCGCGACCTGGCCCGGGCCGTCGCCTCGGCGGTGCCCGCCCTCTCCGAGGAGAGGCCCTCCCCTCCCCGGGCTCCGCTGACGCCAGGCATGGCCGCGCCGGACTCGGCACGCCTGCTGACGGACGTGCTGCGTTGGCATGCGGAACACCACCCGGAGCGCCCCCACCTCTTCCTGCGCCAGGAGGACGGCTCGGAGCAGCCCCTCCATTACGGCGAGCTATGGGCCTCGGCCTCGGCCGTGGCGGCGGCCCTCTTCCACGAGGGGCTCCAGCACGGCGACACCGTGGGTCTGATGCTGCGCACCGAGCGGGCCTTCTTCCCGTGCTTCCTCGGCATCCTGCTCGCCGGAGGTGTCCCGGTTCCCCTCTACCCGCCCTTCCGGATGGATCATCTCGAGGAGTACGTCGAGCGGCAGGTGGGCATCCTGCGCAACGCCGGAGCGCGCGTGCTCATCACCTTCGACGAGGCGAAGCGGGTGGGCACGCTCCTGAAGGCCCGGGTGCCCTCCCTGCGGCGCACCGTCACCCCCGCCGGGCTGGACTGGAAGGACGCGGTGGCCCCACCGGTGCGCCTGGAGCCCTCGGACCCCGCGCTCATCCAGTACACCTCCGGCAGCACCGGCGCTCCCAAGGGTGTGCTGCTGACTCACGAGCACTTGCTCGCCAACATCCGCGCCATCGGCCAGGCGATGCGCATCCAGCCCGAGGACGTCGCGGTGAGCTGGCTGCCGCTGTACCACGACATGGGCCTCATCGGCTCCTGGCTGATGCCGCTCTACTACGGGATTCCGCTCGCGCTCCTCTCGCCCCTGGCCTTCCTCGCGCGCCCCTCGCGCTGGCTGCGCACCGTGCACCACCACCGGGGCACCCTCTCGGCCGCGCCCAACTTCGCCTACGACCTGTGCGTCCGGAAGGTGGAGGACGCGGAGCTGGAGGGGCTCGAGCTGGGCTCCTGGCGCGTGGCCCTCAACGGCTCCGAGGCGGTGAGCCCGGAGACGATCGAGCGCTTCACCCGGCGCTTCGCTCCGCACGGCTTCCGCCCCGGCACGATGTTCCCGGCGTACGGCCTGGCGGAGGTCGGCGTCGCCCTCACCTTCCCGCCGGTGGGACGGCCGCCCCGCCTGGAAGCCATCGAGCGCGAGCACTTCACGCGCCATCGCGAGGCCCGGCCCGCTCGGGAGGGAGACGCCCCGCTGCGCTTCGTGTCCTGCGGCCGGCCGCTGCCGGGCTATCAGGTGCGCATTGTGGACGGCGCGGGCCGCTTGCTCGGAGAGCGCGTGGAGGGGCGGATCGAGTTCCGCGGGCCCTCGCTGACGCCGGGCTACTTCCACGACCCCGAGGCCACCCGCGCCGTGCTGCATGACGGGTGGATGGACTCGGGAGACCTCGGCTACCTGGCCGAGGGGGAGCTGTACGTCAGCGGGCGGAGCAAGGACCTCATCATCAAGGCCGGCCGCAACCTGTACCCCACGGAGCTCGAGGAGGTGGTGGGAGACCTGCCCGGCATCCGCAAGGGCTGCGTGGCCGCCTTCGGGCTGCCCAGCGAGCAGCTCGGGACCGAGCGGCTCGTGGTCGTCGCCGAGACGCGCGAGCGTGCAGAAGAGGCACGGGAGCGGCTCCGCGCGGCGATCATCGATCAAGTGACGGCGGTGCTCGGCCTGCCGCCGGACGAGGTGGTGCTGGCCCCTCCCGGGGCGGTGCGGAAGACGTCCAGCGGGAAGATCCGCCGGAGCGCCACCCGCGAGGCCTATGTGCGCGGTGGGCTCTCGCGAGGCAGGCGCGCGGTGCTCGTCCAGTACATCCGGCTGGCCGGAGCGCACCTGCGGGCGCATGGCGGCCGGGTGGTCGGCGCGGTGGGCTCCGCGCTCTACACCGTGTACCTGTCCGTCTTGATGCTGTGCACGGCGCTGCTGCTCGGGCTGGGGCTGGTGGCGGTTCGCCCGGGGCCTCCCACGGATCGCCTGGTGCGCCGGCTCGCGCGCTGGATGCTGCGGGCCGCCGGGTGCCCGGTGCATGTCGAGGGGCTCGAGAACCTGCGCGGCCCCGGGCCGTGGGTGCTGGTGGCCAACCACGTCAGCAATGTGGACTCGGTGGCCATCCTCGCGGCCCTGCCCGTGGATTTCCGCGCGGTGGCGAAGCAGGAGGTCCGCGCGTGGCCCCTGGTGGGCGCGGCGGTCCGCCGGGCCGGGCACCTCACGGTGGATCGCTTCGACACGCTCCACGGCGTCGAGGGGGCCGCGCACGTCACGGAAGTGCTCCGGCGAGGCACCTCGCTGCTCATCTTCCCCGAGGGCACGTGCGCCCAGGGGCCCGCGCTGCTGCCGTTCCGGCTGGGGGCCTTCAAGGCCGCGGTCGAGGCCGGGCGGCCCGTGGTGCCCCTCCATCTCGAGGGCACGCGGCGCCTGCTCCGTCCGGGCTCGCGCCTGCAGCGCCCCGGCCAGTTCACACTCTCCATCGGCGAGCCGCTCATTCCGGCTGCCGGGGGCTGGCCGGAGATGGTACGCCTGCGCGACAAGGCACGGGCCCGGCTCGAAACTCCGGCCAGCGCCCCCACCGTCTGAGCGGTCAGGACGAGGAGAGCACGGACATGTCCATGGATCCCCACCGCGAGTATTGCCGGCGCCAGCACCGGCTCCTGGCCCATCACCTCAGCATCGAGGCGTGGTGCGCGGGCGACGACTGCATCCTCCTGGAGCGCAACCACCTGGAGGAGTTCCTGAAGCTCGAGCGCTTCAAGAGCACCCGGGTCCAGTGGCTCCTGGAGGACATCAAGCCCTGGTTCAAACACACCGAGCCCATCTACGCCGGCCCCGAGGGCGAGCTGTCCTCCCTCGAGGCGCTGTACCTGTCCCGGGTGCCCATCGCCCGGAAGTTCCTCGTCCGGCCCGATCCCATCAACGCCGAAGAGCTGATTGCCTGGCTGCGCAACAACGGCCTGCGCATCAGCCTGCTGCATTCGATCAGCGCGGTCGTTCCTCCCTCGGAGGAGCAGATCGTTACCCGGCTCGCGCTGCTCGCGCAGGGGCTGGCGGAGCCTTGACGCCACGGAGCCGGGCGGGTGCTTCCCGCGCTTCGGCTTCCCGGAGCATCGAGCGCATGCGTCGCGCACGCGGCGTCTCCCCGGTCTCGCGGCGAAAAACGCGCCGGAACGCGGCCGGGTCCGCGTAACCGACACGGGCCGCGATGTCGTCAATCGATTGCTGCGTGGTCTCGAGCAGGTGTACCGCCTGGGCGATCCGCAGCCGTTGTGCGAACTGTTGGGGAGTGATCCCCAGCCCCTTCGCGACCCTTCGCGCGAGCGTACGGGGCGACGTGGCCGTGGCACGAGCCATCTCGTGGATGGAGATCTGCCGTTCGATGTTGGAGGTGACGAAGGACTCGAGCTTCCGAATGGCCGGGTCCGAGCCGCGGAGATGGCTCAACACCATGTAGCGCGCCTGCGACGCGCGCTCGTCGAGGACGAGATACCGGGTGACCATGTGCGCGACCGAGGGGCTCACGGTATGGGCCAGGATCGCGAGCATGAGGTCGGCGTGCGCGAAGGCGGAGCCCGCGGTGAAGACGCCGCCCGACTCGACCACCATGCGCTCCGAGCTCAGGGTCACGCGCGGAAAGCGCTGGGCGAACGCCGGGCCCAGCCACCAGGTCGTAGTCGCCCGCCGGCCATCGAGAACACGCGAGGCCGCGAGAACGAAGGTCGCCGAGCAGGACGCGGCGACGAGCACGCCCTTGGTGGCCGCGCGCGCCACCCACTCCACGCCACGCACGATGTCCGGGCGCTCGAGCGCGGCGGCGATCTCGGGCGTCGTCGCCATCCCGAGCCCCGGCAGCACCAGGACGTCGCCCGGCCCCATTCCTCGCAGCCCGAGAGCCCCGTCCACCGCGAACGTGCGTCCCGACGCCGTGCGGACAGGCTCCCCATTCACCGACACGACACGCTGGCGCGGCGCCAGGCGGCCCTCGGGCAGAGCGACGAGCCCGGCCCGCACGACCCGCTCCGCGGCCCCCACGATGTCGAGGGCAACGCCCATGGGGCCGTCAGCGACTCCGTCGAAGACCAGGTGCGTGATCATCTGGCAAGAATAGACCGGAGATTGTCGTTCCTGCCAATTGAGCCTTGGTGAGCCGCTGCTCCATTCTCTTCTCATGATCAATCCCTCCGCTCACCGCTCCACCCCTGACGACCCGCTCGAGGACTTCGAGCGCCGCTCCATCACCCTGCTCGACGACACCAAGAGCGTCTACGTCGCCGGCACCGGTCCGGCGGTGATCGTCATGGCCGAAATGCCCGGCATCAGCCCTCACGTCGCTCGCTTCAGCCGCTGGGTTCGAGACGCCGGCTTCACGGTGTACATGCCGTCGCTCTTCGGGCGCGATGGCGCCTTCCCGAAAGCAGAGGAAGGTGCGGCCGTGCTCCAGCGCGCGTGCGTCAGCGCCGAGTTTCGTGCGTTCGCGGCGAACGAATCGAGCCCTGTCACGCGGTGGCTGCGCGCGCTGGCGAACCTCGCTCACGAGGAGTGCGGTGGCCGGGGCGTGGGTGCCATCGGGATGTGCTTCACCGGCAACTTCGCGCTCAGCATGATGCTCGAATCCTCCATGCTCGCGCCGGTGCTCTGCCAGCCCTCGCTGCCGCTGAACAATCCCGGGGGAATCCAGATGGCGCCCGAGGAGCTCGAGCGCGTGAAGCAACGTCTCGAGCGCGAGGGACTGACGGTTCTCGGCTACCGGTTCGCGGGGGATCGGTTCTGCACGGCGCAGCGGTTCGCGGCCTACACCGCCGCGCTCGGAGACCGCTTCGTCGCGAAGGTCCTCCCCGATGAGGCGGCGAACCCCGAGCCCCCGCCGTTCTTCAAGAACGTCGTCGGCAGCCCGCACAGCGTGGTGACGGCACACCTCATCGATGCCGCGGGCGAGCCGACCCTCGCCGCACGGGACGAGATCCTGTCGTTCTTCGCGCGCCGGTTGGCCCCCTGAATCCGTTACTTCACCAGCGCCCGGTCCTCGGCGGACAGCGTCCCGAGGCACTTCGCGCAGTAGTGCCCCGAGCTCGCGTCCGCGGACGAGATGGCCTTGCCCTTCGCGTCCGCCATCACGCAGCCCTTCTCCTCACAGTGAGGGAATCCCAGCGTGTGCCCGAACTCGTGCACCGCCAAGTCTCCCAGCCGGCGCAGCAGCGCCTCCTGCGTCTTGCTGTGCTTCTTGTAGATGTGCGCCGACACCACGCAGCTCGGCCCACCGATGCTCCCCAGCCCCGCGATGCCCCAGTCGAGGATGTTCCCCTTCGTGGCCGAGATCTCCGCCTCCGTCACCGCCACCACCTTCCACGCCCCCTCCGGTAGATTCTCGTCCAGCCAGTCCAGCAGCCGATCCGCCCTCCACCGGCTGCGCGGGGCGTACCAGGCCTCTTGCGGCAGCTCTCGCGGCGGGTCGATGCGGATCCGCGCCTTCATGCGGGACTGGAGCTCCTGCTGGACCTTGTCCAGGAACTCTTGCCGCACCTTGCCCAGCGGCACGATCGCCACCACCCGCTCCGGGGGCGTCTCCGCCGCCGCGGGGAGCAGGAAGGACCCCACCAGCACCAGGTTGATGATCACGAGCCCCAGGCTCACGAGGCGGCGAGTACGCATGCCTCACAGTGTAGCCGTTCAGCCTTCGGCTTCCTCCTCGGACTCTTCCGGCTTCTTCCCTCCGAGGAGCTCGTCGATCTCCGCGTGCGCTGCCCTCGCCTGCTCCGCGTTGAGCCGCTTCACCGCTTCCATCTGCTCGATCACCCAGTGCGCCCGCTTCTTCAGCGCCCTCGAGCCCGAGGCCGGGGACCTCTTGCGCGGCGCTGGCAGCATCGACGCCAGGATCGCTCCCTGGGCCGCCGTCAGCTGCGAGGCCGAGACCCCGAAGTGCTCCCGCGCTCCCGCTTCGATGCCGTACACCCCGTTCCCCCACTCCACCACGTTCATGTAGATCGTGAGGATCCGGTTCTTCGGCAGCGCCTCCTCCAGCCGGTGCGCGAGAATCAGCTCCTTGCCCTTGCGCAGCAGGCTCCGGTCCGTTGACAGCCACAGGTTCTTCGCCAGCTGCTGGGTGATCGTCGACGCGCCCCGCCCCAGCTTCCCCTTGCGCACCGCGTCCTCCAGCGCGTTCTCCAGCTCCTTCGTGTCCACGCCCTCGTGCAGGTAGAAGCTCGCGTCCTCCGAGAGCAGCACCGCGTCGATCGCGTGCCGGGACACGCTCGACAGCCCCACCCACTGCTGGCGGCGCCTGGGCTTCTGGCCCGCCTCCCGCGCCTCCTCCGCGCGCTGATCCATCAGCGCCGTCGTCTTCGGGTTCTGCTTCAGCAGCGGCTCCGCGCTCGGCAGGCGCGCGTACTCGTAGGACGCAAACACCACCAGCCCCAGGAACGCCAGCATCAGCACCCGGCGAAGCCCTCCACCCCGCGCGGGCGCCTTCGCCACCTGGCGAGACTTGCCCGTGGTCGCCTGCTTCACCTTCCCCGTGGTGCCCGTGCTCTGCTTCAGCTTCATCGTCCGGCTGGCCATGTCCGCGCCCCATCTACCTCGAAGCGCCGCCCGAGGAAAATTCACCGACCCGGCAGACAACCCTCTCCAGCCTGCTCGCGGAGGGCACGCCTGCCCGCCTCCCCACAAACGCACTCTCCGTGCCGATTTCTGTCTCTCCAAGGAGAGTTCACATGTCCCTTCGTATTATTCCCTGCTGTGTACTGGTCGCCGGCATCGCCTTCCTGGGCTCCGCCTGCAGTCCTACCGCCGATGCCTCCACGCAGACGGCGGCCCTGGCGCAGGGCGGGGAATTCTGCGGTGGCATCGCCGGCATCCCCTGCGACGAGGGCTTCACCTGCGTGGACGACCCCAACGATGATTGCGATCCCAACCAGGGAGGCCGCGATTGCGGCGGCATCTGCCAGGAGCAGGGGGCGGAGAAGAAGAACTGCACGGGCAAGGAGCCCGGCTACACCTACGTCTCCCGCGACCCCGCCCAGTGCCCCGCAATCCTCTTCACCTGCCCCGAGGGCCAGTCGGCCTTCTTCAATGACTGCGGCTGCGGTTGCTTCACCAACGCTTGCAACTACGACGATCCGAGCCGGACCTACGTCTCGCAGGATCCCGATCAGTGCGCCGTCATCCGGTTCACCTGCCCCGAGGGCCAGTCGGCCTTCTTCGACAGCTGCGGCTGCGGCTGCACGACCGCGCCGTAGCGCTCGCCGCGGTCCCGGGTGCTCCGGGGTGCACGTCCCCCGGAGCATCCGTGTCTTCTACGGGAGGATCTCCACGGTGTTGCCGGAGATCTTCACCTTCACGTCGACGGAGTTGGGGTGCACGTCCTCCTCGTCGACGATGTCGCTCTTGTCCACGCCGATGCGCAGGGTGTACGTGCCGTCCGCGACGTCCGTGATGTCCAGCCACTGGCACGGGTAGTCGCCCGCGTACACGTCGGCCCAGCCCGGCGAGATGCCCTGCGAGCCATCGGTGGCGATGAACGGAGCCGCCGCGTCCCCACAGTAGGGCGTCAGGTCCACCAGGAAGAAGCCCTGCTTGCGGCCCACCGCCACCACCGCGTTCTCGGGGCTGACCAGCTCATAGCTGGCGAAGCCGACGAGGTGATCATGCTGGTGGCACGCGTCGAACTCGTAGAGGTCCGGCCGCACGTCGGGAGGCGGGATGCTCACGGAGCCCGTGCCCAGGTTCGGGATGGAGACGCTGAAGCGCAGCAGGCGCCGGTCTCCGGGCGCGCCCACGCAGCGCTCCGTCACCTCGCAGGCCGTCTCCGCGAAGTTGCGCTGCTCGACATACGCCGTGCGGGAGATGACGTCCGCGTCCACCGTCACGTCCGGCTTGCCCGAGCCGCCCGCCAGGCCACACGACGTGGGGGAGCGCAGGAAGGGCGTGGGCGTCAGGGGCGGCACCTTGCCTCCCGTGAAGGCCATCACCCGTCCCGGCCGCAGGGGCGTGGTCGGGGCGAGCTGGTCATAGGGCGGAGTCAGCCCGGCGAGGAGGTCCGCGTAGCCGTCCCCGTTGAGATCCCCGGCGCCCACGGGCGCGTAGCGCACGTACCCGTGGAACTGCGACCCCGTCGAGTTGCTCTTCGGCCAGGCCCAGTCCGGGCGCACCTCGGAGGAGAGCCCCTGCTTGGGGAAGAACGCGTACAGGCGCCCCGGCGCTCCCATCAGGAACTCCGTCTCCTTGTTGTCCTTGTCCAGGTCCCCCACGAAGAACGTCGTGGGACTGAAGCCGGGATAGGCGGCATCCCCGAGGATGCGCCAGATGGGCGAGGGCGAGATGCCGCCCTCCGGCTGGAAGAGGTGCACCGCCGCGCGGCCCGGGTCACCGAGGATGACCTCGCGGTGCCCATCCCCGTTCTGGTCCGGGAAGAACCCCAGCACCGGCTCGGGGGCCGTCCAGGAGGGAGTGACCGCCAGGCCCCCCTCACAGACGCCCGCCTCCTCCGTCTTGCACCCGAGGAAGAGCTTGGAGCCCTCCGCGGTCCCGAACAGCACATCCTTCGCCCCATCGCCGTTGAGGTCCCCCGCGCGGAGGACCCGCGTCGCCCGGTCCGGGAACGTCTTCACCAGGGTGAACGGAGCGTCCGCGCCGGGGGTGGCGCGATAGATGCTCGTGCGCCGCGTCGAGCCCTGATTGACGACGATGTCATCCAACCCATCCCCATTCAGATCGCTGAGGAAGCTCACGTAGTGGACGCCGAGGAACGGCGCGCGGAACAGGGGCGCCTGGAGCACCGTCCCGAGGTCCGCCTTTCCCGCGTAGACGAGCGTCCCCGTGGCCTGGGAGCGGATGAGGATGTCGGCGAAGCCGTCCCCGTTCACCTCGCCGATGAACACGACGCTGTTGCGCCCGCTCGCGGACGGGTTGGGGTTCTGCCAGTCCACCTCGGCGACGACGGGCTCGGCGGAGAAGGACGAGCCATTGCCGGCGTAGATGGCCAGCGAGCCCTTGCCCGTCATCCCCGTGCACGGAGGCGCCGCGACCACCAGGTCCTGCTTCCCGTCCCCGTTCACGTCCCCGAGCGCGAGGGAGTTGCCGAAGCACGACAGCCGGAGGGACTCGGGCGCTTCCAGCGTCCAGAGGGGCGTCTCGGACAGGAAGGGCCCCTGGTCCACGGGCGGGTCCTCGGGAGGATCCGGATTCTGCTGCGGAGGCGGTGTAGGGCAGCCCCCCAGCACCGCCGCCAGGGCGGTGGAGAGCAACACTCGATGCGTCTTCATGCTTGGAAACCCCCTCGGTGTCCGGGGCCCCCGGCCGGGCCCGGCGTTGCTGTTCAACGATATGGGCGAACGCCACATATCGAACCCGCTTTCTGGGAACGAGCCCTGACACAGCCTATCGCGATCGCCGGGGCCCGGGCGTGGTATGCCCGCGCGCATGGCCCAGGGGTCCGACACCTTCTCCGAGCTCTCGCAGTACACCCTCGATCGCCACTCCATGCGGCTGCTGCCCGAGCCGTTCTGCCGCCGCCACTCCGTGGTGGTGCTGGGCAAGGTCGACGCGCAGGCGGCCGACGCGCCCGTCCCCATCGGCATGGTGGATCCCGACAACCAGGCCCTGCGCTTCCGGATCTCCGACTTCCTGCAGCGGCCCATCCAGCCGGTGAAGCTCAACCGCTACGAGATCGAGTCGGCGCTGCGGACGGGCTTCGGCGCCGGGGCGCACACGAAGTCGGATCTCGTCATCCACCAGCGCCCGCCCTCGCGGCAGCCGCCCACGCCCGTCGAGCTCGTGGATGACCTCCTCGCCGGAGCCTTCGAGCGCAAGGCCTCGGACATCCACATCGAGAGCTACCGGGACGACGTGGACCTGCGCTACCGCATCGACGGCATCCTGCACCAGGCCTACACGGACATGGATCCGGAGTCCGTGAAGGAGGTGGTCAGCCGCATCAAGATTCTCGCCGGGATGGACATCACCGAGCACCGGCGGCCCCAGGACGGCCGCATCCGCGCCGTCATCGCCCGGAGCGAGGAGCACAAGGTCGTCGACTACCGCGTGAGCGTGGTGCCGAGCCCGGGCGGTGAGGACGTGGTCATCCGCGTGCTCGACTCGAGCGCGGGGCTCGTGCCCGTGAGCAAGCTGGGGATGAACCCGGACACGGAGCGGCTGTTCCTCAACCTGCTCTCCAATCCCGAGGGCCTCATCCTCGTCACGGGCCCCACCGGCAGCGGCAAGACGACCACGCTCTACGGAGCGCTCGCGCAGCTCAACGACGGGCGCAAGAAGATCATCACCGCCGAGGACCCCATCGAGTACTACGTCCCCAAGGTGAACCAGAAGGAGGTCAGCCCGCAGATGTCGCACGCGATGCTGCTGCGCGCGCTGCTGCGGCAGGATCCGAACGTGATGCTGGTGGGGGAGATCCGCGACCTGGAGACGGGCAGCATGGCGCTCAACGCTGCGGCGACCGGGCACGTGGTGCTCGGCACGCTCCACACCGCCGACGCGGTGGGCGCCGTGGGCCGGCTGCGCGGCCTGGAGTTGGATGACGCCGACATCGCGGACTCGCTGCTCGCGGTGCTGGCCCAGCGGCTCGTGCGGCGCATCTGCCCCCAGTGCGAGGCGCCCGCCGAGCCCACCCGGAAGCAGCTGGATCTGCTCGGCCCGCTGCTGGAGGGCATCCAGCCCCGGACGGGCATGGGTTGCGAGGAGTGCCGCCACACCGGCTACCGGGGGCGCACCGGCATCTACGAGCTGCTGGTGGTGGACTCGGGGATGCAGGATCTGATCGCCCAGGGGGGCCACAGCGCGCAGCTGCGCCGCCACGCGCGGGCCCATGGCTTCCGGACCCTCGTGGAGGACGCGCTCGAGAAGATCGCCAGCGGGCAGACCACGCTCGCGGAGCTGGTGCGGGTCATCCCCTACCGGCAGATCATGGCCGCCCGCGAGGATCGCCAGCAGGGCCAGAAGGCCTGAGCCAGGCCCGTCCCGGGCCGCGCACTAGAAGAGGATCAGCGCCGCCAGTCCCAACCCGAGCAGCGTGAGGAGCACCGCCAGGGTCCAGGTCGGGAGGGCCTCCACCCGCGCGGGCAGCGGCTCGCGACGGGGCGGCTCGTGGCGGGGCGGCTCGGGCGGAACATACGGTTCCTTCGTGACGGTCAGCCGCAGCAGCACCGACTCGGACAGGCTCTGGCAGAGCGCTTCGGGCCGGAAGGGCTCCCCGTTGATGATGAGCCGGGGACGCTCGGAGGAAGCCGGCTCGGGAGTCTCGGGGGGCGTGGAGGGGGGAGCCGTCATCTGCCCCCACTCTAGGCCATCCTCCAGACGGCGTACGATTCGTGCACGACGGACGCACCTGGAGGCGGGGCCGGCCCGATAATCCCCTGTCTCGATTTTCGAGAGGATTTCTCCATGAGTTTCCTGAGCCGGATCGTCCGCAAGCCCCAGCAGCTCCTCGGCGCCCCCGCGCGCATCGCGGCGGCCGTCGTCAGCAAGCCCACGGCCCGCCTCGCCAACACGGCCCGCAGCACCTTCACCCCCGCCCGGGCCGTCGCCCAGCGGGTGGTGGGCCGCACCGCCAGTGCCGCCACGCGGCAGCTCGCTCGGGCCCACAGCGGACCCGCCGCCGCGCGTGCCCAGCCCCAGCCCCGGAGCCTGCTGGGTGGGGCCCTCGGCCGCGTCTCCGCCGCGGCGCGTCAGAGCGTGCGGAATGTGGGACGTGCCGTGAGCGGCGCGGCCCATGCGGTGCAGCACGCCCCGGCCGGAATCCAGCGGGCGGCCCAGCGCGGCGTGCAGCAGGTGCAGCGGACGGCCGGCCAGGTGGCCGCGCGCGTCAACGCCAATCCCGTCACCCAGTCGCTGCGGCGCACCGCCGGCTTCGCCCAGCGCACCCTCGGCCACGCCCAGAACCTCCAGACGTTCGGCCAGGGCGTGGGCGAGCTCGCCGGCAAGGCGCGCACCGCCGTGAGTGACGTGCGCAACGCCGTCAGGACCCGCAGCCTCTCGGCCGCCGGCCAGGCCCTGCGCTCCGTCACCGACACCGCCCGCTCCGCCGGGGAGGTGGTGACCCAGGCCCGCGAGGCCCGCACCAGCCTGCGCAACATCCGCAACGACTTCGCCAACACCTTCCCGAGGACCGCCGGGCGCCTGTCCCAGACGTACCAGCGCGCCGCCTCCGTGGCGTCCAACGTGGCGCAGCGCACCGGGCTGAACCGCGTGGCCTCCAGCGCCCAGCGGCTGGCCTCGAGCGTGGCCCACAACCCCACCGCCCAGGCCTTCCGGCGCACCGCGGGATTTACCCAGCGCACCCTGGGCAGCGCCCACTCGCTGGTGGAGCTCGGCAGCCAGGTGCGCACCGCGGCCGGTCAGACGCGCACCGCCTTCAACGACATCCGCAACGCCTTGCGCGACCCCAGCCTCTCGAGCGCGGGCACGGCGCTGCGCTCCACGTTCGACGCGGTGCGGGGCGCCCGGGACGTGGTCACCGCCGGACGCGAGGCACGCACGGCGCTGCGCAACATCCGCGACGACTTCTCGCGCACCTTCCCGAGGACGGCCCAGCGCCTGGGCCAGCAGTTCCAGCGGGCCGCGGGCGCGGCGGGCAACGTGGCCAACCGCCTCGGCGCCTCCCGCGTGCGCAACACCGCCCAGAACCTGCTCTCCCGCGCCACGCAGTCGCGCGTGGGCCAGGCCGTGGGCAACCTGCGCAACAACACCCGCGGGCTCGGCGGGGCCGTTGGCACCCTGGCCAACCTCGGCCAGAACGTCCGCAACGCCATCACCCAGGCCCCCACCGCATTCCGGGACATCCGCCAGGCCCTCCGCACGCGCAGTGCCGAGGACGTGGGCCGGGCGCTCACCTCCACCCGCGAGACGCTCAGCTCCGTCCGGGACATCGCCGAGGCCGTGCCCGGTGCGCGCGACGCCGTGCGCACCCTGGGCCGGGTGGCCCAGAACGTGGCCCCGCGGGTGTCCGCCCGCGTTGCCCAGACGGCGGCCAACGTGGCTTCCCGCGCCGCCAGCTCCGTGGCCGGCCGGGTGGCCTCGCGCGTCGCCGCCACGAGCGTCGCCAGGGCCGGCGCCGCGGCGGCGGGCAGGGCCGCGGGCCGCTTCGTGCCCGGTGTCAACGTCGCCATCGCCGCGGTGGACACCGCCGCCTTCGTCAACACCCTGCGCGACCCCCATGCCAGCGTCGGCTCCCGGGTGACGGCCGGCGTCACCGCCCTGGGCTCCATCGCCGCCGCCACCAACATCCCCGTCGTCAGCCAGGTGGGCGCCGCCGTCTCCACGGTGTCCAGCTTCGTCGGCGGCCTCTTCGGCTGACCCCCGGGCAGTGGGTGCCCCCAAAACAGGATTTCTGTTTTAATCCCGTTTGAACCGAGCGGACGGCGTCCAGGTGGCGCCGCCCGCTTCTTCGTTTTCACAGGCTGGGCTCGCCACGAGCGCCCAAGGAGTCATTGGTGTCTTCTCGTAACGATGGCAGTGGAGCCCCCCGCGGCAGCACCGGTTCCATCGAGGCGGATCACATCCTCCGGAAGCTGGAGGGTGGCGGTCAGCGCCCGGTGGCCCAGACGGCGCGCGCGCTCAAGCTGCCCAAGGTGAAGGCGCCCTCGCTGGACAACCTCCAGGTCACCGTCCCCCAGGACTCGGACATCACCCAGGAAGAGCTGCTCATGCGCTTCCACGAGATGGTGCGCGCGCACTCGGCCACGCGGGAGCGGGCGCCCGGCGAGCCCGTGCAGCTGGGGGACACCGTGGTGCTGGACACGCTCGGCTACGCCCAGGGCCGCCTCATCCCCTTCAGCGCCAAGAGCGGCCTGGAGATGGAGATGGCGCCGTCGGATCTGCTGCCCGGCCTGCCCGAGGGGCTGGTGGGCACGCCCGTGGGCGGAGGCCAGGAGGTGCAGGTGACGCTGCCGGACACCTACCCGGTGGAGCACCTGCGCGGGGTGCACGCCACCTTCCTGGTGGACGTGGTGGCCGCCCGGGAGGTGACGATTCCGGACGCCGAGAGCGACGCCTTCGTGCGCAAGCTCGGCCGCGGCACCACGCTCGAGGCGGTGATGGAGTCGCTCGCGGACGAGATCGCCAACGAGCGCGCCGACGACATGTGGCTGGAGGCCCAGGAGCGCGTGCTGGACGAGCTGGTGCTGCGCACCGAGGTGCCGCTCACGGTGGAGCTGGTGGACGAGGAGATCCGCCAGGCCTGGAGCGCCACCGAGGCCCGCCTGCTGGCGCAGAAGGACTTCGCTCCGGACGAGCTGCAGGAGTCGCTGGACGGGTGGCTGGACGATCCCACCACCCGGCTGGAGGCCGAGCGGCGCCTGCGCATCGCCTTCGCCCTGAGGGCCATCATCGAGCGCGACCAGTTGCAGCTCACCCCGGAGAAGATGGACGAGGTGCTCCAGGAGGCGGTGGTGCCCTTCGGGCTGTCGCTGGAGGAGGCGCGCCGCGCGCTGGCCCACCCCACCACGGCCGAGGGCGTCCGCAACGCCGCGATGCAGGTGATGGCCGTGCGCCACGTCATGGGCAAGGCCCAGGTGCGCTTCGAGGGCGTCCCCGGCGTCTTCACCGGCAACGGCAAGCAGCTGCGCTAGGCGCCACGGCTAGGCGCCACGGCGAGGGAGGGAGCGCCCCCCGGCACGCTCCCCCCTGTCCGCCGGCTGTCCCCGGGCCCGTCACATTCCCGGCGAGGGCCCGCACGCCGCGTTAATCTCGGGGCATGTGGCGGATCCTCAATCCCAGCAAGCTGAAGATGCCTTCCGCGGAGGAGGCCCTGCCGGGCCGTTCCACCCGGATGCCTGTCCCCAAGCAGCACCACGTCAACGGCGCGCCGCTCGAGCCGCCCTTCCCGGAGGGCCTGGAGCAGGCCATCTTCGGCCTGGGCTGCTTCTGGGGGGCCGAGCGCAAGTTCTGGCAGACGCCCGGCGTGTACTCCACCTCGGTGGGCTACGCGGGGGGCCATACCCCCAACCCCACCTATGAGGAGGTGTGCTCGGGCCGCACCGGCCACACCGAGGTGGTGCTCGTGGTGTACGACCCGAAGCAGGTCTCCTTCGAGACGCTCCTCAAGGTCTTCTGGGAGAGCCATGACCCGACCCAGGGCATGCGCCAGGGCAACGACGTGGGCACCCAGTACCGCTCGGCCCTCTACTGGACCACGGAGGCGCAGCGGAAGACCGCCGAGGCCTCGCGCGACGCCTACCAGAAGGTGCTCACCGCGGCGGGCCACGAGCCCATCACCACGGAGCTGCGCCAGGCGCCCGAGTACTACTACGCCGAGGACTACCACCAGCAGTACCTGGCCAAGAACCCGAACGGGTACTGCGGCCTCGGGGGCACTGGCGTGAGCTGCCCCGTGGGCGTGGCCGCCGCGCCGTAGCGGAGCGGCCACGGGCCATGCGCCCTACTCGGAGCGCATGGCCTCCACCGGATCCAACCTCGCGGCGCGGGCCGCGGGGTAGATGCCGAACACCAGGCCCACGCCCGAGCTCATCGCCAGCGAGAGCGCCACCGCCCAGGCGGGCACCACGGTGTTGAAGCCCAGCATCCATCGGGACAGGAAGGCCAGCCCGAAGCCGAGCCCCACGCCGATGATGCCGCCCAGCAGCGACATGATCACCGCCTCGGTGGCGAACTGGGCGAGGATGCGGAACTTGCGCGCGCCCAGCGCCTTGCGGATGCCGATCTCCTTCGTCCGCTCCGTCACCGACACCAGCATGATGTTGAGGATGCCGATGCCGCCCACCACGAGCGACAGCAGGCACACGCCGAAGCTGGCGATGGTGATGACCTGGGAGAGGCTGTTGAAGGTCTCCGTCATCGACTCGTTGGTGTGCACCTCGAAGTCGTTGGGCTCCAACGGCGCCACGTCCCGGCGGCGGCGCAGCAGGTTCGTCACCTCTTCCTGCGCCTTGTTGAGTTGATCCGGCTCGCGCGCCTGCACCGCGATCTCCACCGAGTCCACCGACCCGTAGACCGTCTCGTAGGCGAGCAGCGGCATGATGATGACGTTGTCCATGCTCATCATGCCCAGGAAGCTGCCGCGCCGCTGCAGCACGCCCACCACGGTGAAGGGGCGGCCCTTGATGCGCAGCTGCTGGCCGAGCGGCTCCATGCCCGGAAAGAGCGTCTCCACCACGTCCAGGCCCACCACCACGACCTGACGGCCGTCCACCGCCTCCACCGGGCTGAAGAAGCGCCCCAAGGCGACGGTCGTGCCGCTGGTGTCGATGTACTCGGCCGTGGCGCCGGTGATGCGCACCGAGGGGCGCGTCTCCAGGTTCGCGCTGGAGACCTTCTGGCCCCCGGACGTATCCGAGGCGGACACCACGCCCACCGAGGGACACCACTCCTGGATGGCCCGCATGTCCTCGATCGTCAGATCCTTGCGCTTGGCGTACATCCGCCAGTTCACCCGGCCGAAGCCCGCGGGCCACTTGCTCACCTCGAAGGTGTTGGCGCCCAGCTGCGATAGGTCGTTGTTCACCTTGAGGCGCAGGCCCTCGATGAGCGCCATCATGACGATGACCGTGGTCACGCCGATGACGATGCCCAGCAGCGTGAGCAGCGTGCGCAGCGGGTTGCCCAGGAAGGTACCCAGGGCCAGCCGCAGGTTGTCGGCCATCGCCAGCAGGTGGGCCTCGAAGCGTCGGAACATGGTCGTGCTCACTCGTAGCGAAGGGCTTCCACGGGATCCAGGTTCGCGGCCCGCGCCGCCGGCCAGATGCCGAACAACAGCCCCACCAGCGCGGCGAAGCCCACCCCGCCCAGGATGGTGGTGAGCTGCACGTCGGCCGCCAGCGGCGTGATGAGGGACACCACCTTGGCCGTCCCCAGTCCCACCACCGTGCCCAGCAGGCCGCCCACCGCGGACACGGCGGAGGCCTCCATGAGGAACTGCATCACGATGGTGCGCTTGCGCGCCCCGAGCGCGCGCCGGATGCCGATCTCCCGCGTCCGCTCGCGCACCGACACGAGCATGATGTTCATGATGCCAATGCCGCCCACCAGCATGGTGATGAAGCCCACGCCCAGCGCCACGCCATAGAGGGCCCCGGTGAGCTGCTCGTACGTCTGGGCGAGCTGCTCCGGGCGGTTGATGGAGAAGTCGTCCGGGACGCCCGGGGGTGTGCTCCGCACGCGCCGCACGATGCCCACGAGCTGCTCCTCCGCGTTGCGGATGTCCTGCCCCTGCTCCACGGCCATGGCGATGCTGAAGGGGCGGCCCTTGCCGAAGGTGGAGTAGAACGTCTTGAAGGGCACCATCACCGTCAGGTCCTGGTCGCGCTCCAGCAGCTTGCCCTTGCGCGCCAGCGTGCCCACCACCTGGAAGGGCCGGCCGTCGATGCGGATGGAGCGGCCCAGGGGATTGAGCCCCGGGAAGAGGCCCTCGGCCACGGTGGCGCCGAGCACGGCCACGGGCCGGGACACCGCGTCATCCGCGTCCGTGAGGGGACGCCCGGACACCACCTGCCAGGAGCCAATGGCGAAGTACTCCTGCGTCACCCCGAAGACGTCCACGGTGGAGAGCTGCTGGCCATTGAAGCCCACGTCTCCGTTGCGGCCGACGATGGGCGAGAGGGCGGAGAGGAACGGCGCCTGCGCGCGGATCTGCTCCACCTGCGGCAGGGTGAAGTTCTTCCGGTTGCGGTACATCCACCAGTCGCCCTTCATGACCCAGGGGAACTTGGAGACCTGCAGCGTATTGGAGCCGAGCGAGGCCAGCTGCTTGTCGAAGGAGGCGTTGAGGCCCTGGATGATGCCGATGATGGCCAGCAGCGTGGCCACGCCGATGCCGATGCCCACCGTGGTGAGCACGGTGCGCATGCGGTTGGCCCCCAGCGAGAAGAACGCGATGCGCGCCCCCTCCATCACATCCACGCGCACGGCCTTGTTCATGAGCCCCCCACGGCCTGCGCCTGGGGCGCGTGCGCGTCACCCAGCGCCACCTGGCGCCCGGGTCCATCCGCGACGATCTCCCCGTCACTGAGCCGGATGGCCCGGGGGCAGCGCGCCGCCAGCTTCGGCTCGTGCGTGACGAGCACCAGCGTGTTGCCCGCCCGGTGCAGCTCCTCGAAGAGCCGGACGATCTCCTCGCCCGTGGCCGAGTCCAGGTTGCCCGTGGGCTCGTCCGCCAGCAGCATGGAGGGCTCGGCCACCAGGGCCCGGGCGATGGCCACGCGCTGGCGCTGGCCGCCGGACAGCTCGTTGGGCCGGTGGTGCATGCGGTGCTCCAGGTGCACCTTGGCCAGCGCCGCCCTGGCCCGCTCGCGCCGCTCCTTGGCCTTCATGCCCCGGTAGACGAGCGGCAGCTCCACGTTGGAGAGCGCCGTCTCGCGCGGCAACAACTGGAACGTCTGGAAGATGAAGCCAATCTCCTCGTTGCGCACCACGGCGAGCTCGTCGTCCGTCATGCGCGACACGTCCTTGTTGTTGAGCATGTAGCGGCCGCTGCTGGGCGTATCCAGGCAGCCCAGCACGTTCATCAACGTGCTCTTGCCCGAGCCGGACTGGCCGATGATGGCCACCCACTCGCCGCGGCCGATGCCGAAGGACACGCCCCGCAGCGCGCGCACCTCCTCGCCACCCACGTGGAAGACACGGGTGACGTCCTGCACATCGATGAGCCGGGGAGCCCCGGTGCCCTGGAGCTCGCTCACGACTTCTTCCCACCCGGACCGCCCGGGCCGCCGGGCTGCGGCTCGCGCACGGTGTCGCCGTGCTTCAGCTCCTTGGACAGCGTGCGGTAGGGGCCCTCCACCACCTTGTCGCCCTCGATGATGCCCTCGAGGATCTCCAGGTCGGTGTCGGAGGCGATGCCCGTGCGCACCCGGCGCATCTGCGCCTTGTTGTCCGCGTCCACCACGAAGACCACCTTGGCCAGCGTCTCCGCGCGGCGGGCCACCGTCAGGCCCGTGCCCTCCACCGGCGCCTTGTAGTCCGGCAGGCTCTTCTCCGGACGCACCGTCACCGACTGGATGGGGACGAGCACCGTCTCGTCATGCTTCTCGGCGGAAATGCGCACCTCCGCGCTCATGCCCGGCAGCACCCGCGCCGGCCGCGAGCTGAGCGCCACCGTCACGGGGAAGGTGGTGACCTCGGCCTCGGTGCCCGGGTTCTTGATGAGCGCCTTCTGGGCGATCTCCACCACCGAGCCCTCGTAGGACTCGCCCTCCAGCGCGTCCACGGAGATCTCCGCGGGCTGGCCGGGCTTGAGGTGCACCACCTCGTGCTCGCCCACCTCGAACTTCACCTCCATGATGTTGAGCGCGGCGATGGTCATCACCACGTCCTCGGAGAAGTCCGAGCCCCGCACGCGCTCACCCACCTCGCGCGACAGCTCGATGATGTTGCCGTCGATGGGCGAGAGCAGCGTCGTCTTGGAGAGGTTGGTCTGCGCCTCCTCGGAGACGGCGGAGGCCTGGGCCAGGCGCTGCTGGGCGGAGGCCAGCCGGGCCACGGCCGTGTCCCGGGCCGCCCGCGCCTGCTCCACCTCGGCCGCCGAGGCCATTCCCTTCTTGCCCAGCTCCTCCACGCGCGCCAGCTCGGCCGTGGTGCGGTCCACCTCCACCTGGGACACCTGGGCGTCCGAGCGCGCCGCGTTCTGCGCCGCCTGGGCCTGCTTGGCGGACGCCTCGTAGCGCTTGCGGTCGATGCGGCCCAGCACCTGGCCCTTGGTGACCCGGTCCCCATCCTTCACCAGCAGCTCCGTCAGGTCACCGGAGAGGTTGGAGGAGATCTTCACCGTGGTGGCCGCCTGCACCTTGCCGGCGCCCGTGATGGTGCGGGTGATGCTGCCCTTGCGAGCCTTGGTCACCTGCGCCTCCACCGTGGGAGGCGGCCGGTCCTTCAACCCACCCGCCGTGATGGCCGCCGCTCCGAGGAACAGACCGCCTGCGATGACCGCCTTCCACCACTTCATTTCGCTTCTCCCGGGGCCAGAGTGCCCATGGCCCGCATCAGCGTGAAGCGGGCGATTTCGACGTTGATACGGTTCTCCAACAGCGTCAGCTCGGCCTGGGTGAGCTTGAGCTGCGCGTCGCGCACCTCGAGCGTCGAGCTCACTCCCGCGTTGAAGCGCTCCTCGGCGAGCACCAGCGCGTCGGCGGCCGCCTTGCGGTTGGCCTCGGCCAGCTCGGCGGAGACGATCTGCGCCTGCAGCGCCACGAGCGACTGGCGCACCGAGCCCTCCAGCTCGCGCTCGGACTGCTGCAGGTTCAGCTCGGCCACCCGGCTCTGGTACTCGGCCCGGCGCGCCTGCGCCTGGGTGGAGAAGCCGTTGAAGAGATCCCACGAGATGCTCAGGCCACCGTTCACCCGGTTCTGCCGCGCTGGCTGACCGAAGAAGACCGACGGTTCCGGACCGGTGCGCTGGTAGCCCGCATCGAGCGAGAAGCGCGGCAGGTACCCGGCGTTGGCGATGCTCTCCTGCAGCTCCGCCACGCGCAGCCGCTGCCGCAGCGCCACCAGCAGCGGCCGGCGGGTCCTCGCCTCCTGCAGCGCCTGCTCCAGCGAGGGCGCCGGCGCGGGCGCCTGGGTCAACACGCCCGGATCCACCGCCTCCACCGCCTCCGCGCCCGGCATGGCCAGCCACGTGGACAACCGCGCCTGGTCCGTGGCGAGCTGCGACTGCCGCGACACCACGGCGATGCGGTCATTGCCCAGGTTCACCAGGGCGGACAGCTCCTCGGCCTTGCCCACCCGGCCCGCCTGGAAGAGCGCCCGGGCGCGCTCGAGCTGCTGCTCGCTGCGCCGCACGTTGGCCTCCAGCACCTGGATGGTCGCCTGGGTGCGGAAGAGCGAGTAGAAGCGGTTGATGCCCTCCAGCTCGGAGGTGTCCTGCTGCTCGGTCGCCTCGCCCCGCAGCGCCTCCAACTGCGCCCCGCTCTGCTCCAACCGCGCCCAGACGGCCCGGTCATAGAGGAGCTGCGAGACGGTGACGCCGAGGTTGAAGAAGGGGTAGCGCACTTCCGGGGTGTCGATCTGCAGCTGCTGGAAGCCGCCGCCCTCCACGGGCACGACGTTATAGGAGCGCTGGGGGCCGATGTAGTTGAGGGAGGCGCCCGCCGAGAACCGGACCTGGGGCAGCAGCGACGAGCGGGAGGCACGCACGTCCTGCTCGGCGCTGGAGGCCTGCAGGGCGGCGGTGAGCGCCTGGACGTTGTCCCGGCTCCGGGCGCGGGCGTCCTCCAGGCTGACGGGCGTGGCATGGGTGGCGAGCGCCACCGCGAGCATGAGCGCGTTCATCGGCCACCTCCCGGACCACCGGCACCGCGCGGACCGCCGGGCCCTCCGGCCATCATCGCGGGTACGCCCACGAAGAACACCCCGACGAACAGGACGTAGAGCACGGTGCACAGCAGCACCGCCCGGCCCTTGCGCATCCCCGTGGCCGAGGAGAAGCCCAGCCCCATCAGCACCACGCTCCACAGGTTGAAGAAGTCCACGCCCCGCAGCACCTTGGTCATCTTCGGGGACAGGCCCTCCAGGGCGGCCAGGCTCGAGGGCACCAGGTCCTGCATGCGGGCCTCGGTGAGCGAGTGCTGCGCCAGCGCGCAGACGGTGAAGACGAGGTGGTAGAGCGCGATGGGCAGCATGGCCAGCGCCGCCGCCGACATGAGCCGGCCAAAGGGCGCGGTCCTGTCGAACAGCCACGCGGCCACCCACAGCGCCGCCGCCAGCACCAGCGTCAGGAAGGGCATCACGAAGACGCCCTTGGCGATCCCCGCCACCAGCGCCTTGCGCGAGGCCGTCTGAATCTCCTCGGAGATCTCCGTCTCCGTCGCCCGCTCGAGCTTGCCGGTCATCTGCATCTGCTGCACCACCGCCGGGCCAGCGTCCCAGCGGAGGGAAAAGGCCGTCCCAGAAGCGGACACGCACACGGCGAGGATCAACAGGGGCCACACCCAGCGGCGGGCCTCGATGGCGGCTCCGGTCGCATCGAGTGGATCGAGGAGCACACGGGTGGGTTGAACGATTGAGCTCATAAGTGGAGGTGGCGGGGCGCACGGGATGTACGCCCAGGAGCGCCCCGTATTGCAAGCCGGATGACAAAGGCCCCTCAACAGGCTAGCAGCCAGACCATTCCCAGGTCTCCCCCCACCGCCGGTGGGGTGTGTAGCGACCTGTAGCGGAAATTTTGCCGGGGGGATCCGAAGGGTGTATGTGCTCGCCTGCCCGCCTGCCGGAGCTCGAATGGTCGACAGCACGGATCTCGCTCAGGTACTCCTCGAAGCCCATGACATCGCACAGAGCGTGGCACAGAAGCCCACCTCGGCCCACGTTCTGTTGGCGCTGTTCACGGTGGAGAACCGGGCGCAGCTCCTCTTGAAGGAGAAGGGCATCGACGAGGACAGCCTCCTGGAGAGGATGACGTCGCAGCCCTCGGAGCAGGACGGACTGGTGCGCGAGCTGTGCATGCGGGCGAGGGAGATCGCCGAGAGCATCGGCGCGCGCGAGACGGACTGCATGCACCTGCTGGTGGCCGTCACCCGGTTGCGCTGCGCCGCCAACGAGCTGCTGGCCAAGACGGGCCAGCACCTCGCCACCCTGGGCAACACCGCCCTCTCCTATTGTGTCAGCGGGAGCATGCCCCGGCGGCTCCAGCCGGGCCGCAACTCGCTGGCGGTGGGCATGCCCCGCCCCACCCGGCCCCTGGGCGCCCCGCCCTCGGCGCCGCCCGCCTCCGCCCTCTCGCTCGCCCCGCGCCCCGCTCCGGCCCCGGTGCGTCCGTCCCGCCCCGCCCTCTCCCCGCGCGACCTCATCGACGAGGTGAACGAGGACGTGCCCGGCGCCGCCGAGCCCACCCCGGTGCCCCCGCTGCCCACGCGCACCCCGCCGCCGGCTCCCGCCGTCCTGGCCCCGTCCGTGACGGCCCCCGCTCCGGCGCCCTCCCCTTCCCTGCCCGCCGCCCCGCCGCGCCCGGCCCCCGTCCCGGCCCGCCCCGCCGCGCCCTCGCTGGTGCTCGACGAGAAGCGCTTCCCCCTGCTCACCTCCCTGGGCCGCAACCTGAGCCGGCTCGCCCAGGAGGGGAAGTTGGATCCCGTGGTGGGCCGCGCCAAGGAGATCGAGGAGGTCATCGACATCCTGGGCAAGCGGCGCACCAACAACCCGTGCCTGCTGGGCGAGGCGGGCGTAGGCAAGACGGCCGTGGTGGAGGGCGTGGCCCAGCGGCTGCTGGAGCTGCGCGGCACCCTGGCCGAGAAGATCCTCCTCGAGCTGGACATGGCCACGCTGGTGGCGGGCACGCAGCTGCGCGGCTCGTTCTCCGAGAAGCTCAACGCCCTCAAGGAAGAGGTGCGGCGCGCCGACGGCCGCGTGGTTGTTTTCATCGATGAGATCCACACGCTGGTGGGCGCGGGCTCCACGGGCGAGGGCCCGCAGGACGCCGCCAACGAGCTGAAGACGGCCATGGCGCGCGGCGAGTTCCCCTGCATCGGCGCCACCACGCACGACGAGTACCGCAAGTTCATCTCGCAGGACCCGGCGCTGGAGCGGCGCTTCACCCCGGTGGTGGTGCACGAGCCGTCCGTGCCGGAGACGGTGGAGATCCTCCAGGGCATCATCGGCCGCTACGAGGACCACCACGGCCTGCGCTATGCCCCCGAGGCGCTGGAGGCGGCCGCGTCGCTGGCGTCGCGCTACGTGACGGAGCGCTTCATGCCGGACAAGGCCATCTCCGTGGTGGACCTGGCCGGCTCGCGCAGCCGCCGCGAGGGCAAGGAGCTGGTGGAGGCCTCGGACGTGGCCCGGGTGGTGGCGAAGATCGCCGGCATCCCCGAGGAGCGCCTGTTGATGACGGACTCGGCGCGGCTGCTGAGGCTGGAGGCGGACCTGGGCGAGCGCGTCATCGGCCACGAGGAGGCCATCTCCCGCATCGCCCGCGTCATCCGCCGCAACTACGCGGGCTTCGCCTCGCGCCGGCCCATGGGCTCCTTCCTCTTCCTGGGCCCCACGGGCGTGGGCAAGACGGAGATGGCGCGCGGCCTGGCCGAGGTGTTGTTCGGCAGCAAGGACTCGCTGGTGCGCCTGGACATGAGCGAGATGGCCGAGAGCCATGGCGTCTCGCGCCTCATCGGCGCGCCCGCGGGCTACGTGGGCTATGGCGATGGTGGCCAGCTCACCGAGCCGGTGCGCCGCCGGCCCTCGTGCGTGGTGGTGCTGGACGAGATCGAGAAGGCCCACCGCGAGGTGCAGTTGCTGCTGCTCCAGGTGCTGGAGGAGGGCCGCCTGACGGACGGCAAGGGCCGGCACATCGACTTCTCCAACACCGTCGTCATCCTCACGACGAACCTGGGCGCGGACGCCTTCCACAAGACGAGCCGCACGCTGGGCTTCGGCCCGGCCGGGGCGGAGGCCAGCAAGGGCCAGAACGACATGGACGCCGCGAGCGCCACCGCACGCCAGGCCCTGCCGCCCGAGCTGTGGAACCGCATCGACGAGCGCCTCCCCTTCCGGCCCCTGACGGAGGAGCAGGTGGCCCGCATCGCCAACCTGCTGCTAGAGGAGAGCAGCCGGCGGCTCGCCGCGGAGAAGGGCATCGCCTACGTGGCGGGAGCCGAGGTGGTGGAGCTGCTGCTGAAGTCGGGCGGGTTCGACCCGAAGCTGGGCGCCCGGCCCATGCGCCAGGTGGTGCAGCGGCTGGTGGAGGCGCCCCTGGCCGAGCGGATCCTCGCCGGCGAGTTCATGGCGGGCGACCGGGTGCGGGTGGCCGTGCTGGCCGGAGAGCTCCAGTTCCAGCGCGAGAGCCGCTGAGCCCGTGAGCCCCCCGCGTCCCAGCCGTCCGAGAGTGGTGGTGGTGGGCGTGGGCCGGCTGGGCGGTGCGCTGGCCCTCGCGCTCGTCGCGAAGCGCTGGCCCGTGCGCGTGCTGGCGCGCTCCGAGGAGAGCCGGCGCCGCGCGCTCGGGATGGGGCTGAAGCCCGCCTCCGAGCGCGACGTGGCCGAGGCCCGGGTGTGCCTGCTGTGCGTGCCGGACAAGGTCGTGCCCGGGGTGGCCGAGGAGCTGAAACCCCGGCTGGCACGGGGGGCCGCCCTGGTGCACTGCGCGGGCGCCCTCTCCCTGGAGGCGCTGGGGGCGCCGCGCGGCAAGGTGCTCGGATCCTTCCATCCGCTGGTGGCGGTGTCGGATCCCCGCGACTCGCTGGCCGGGAACGCGGTGGCCCTCAGCACCCGCTCCCGCTGGCTGCGCGAGGTGCTGGAGCGGATGGCGAAGGACGTGGGCCTGCGCGCCCTGCGGGTGCCGGAGAAGCGGCGCGCCGCCTACCATGCCGGAGCCGTGCTGAGCGCCGGGGGCGTGGTGGCGGCCCTCTCCGCGGCCGTGGAGGCCTTCCGCACCGCGGGCATCTCCGAGGAGGACGCCCTGGCCGCGCTGCTGCCCCTGACGCGCTCGGCGCTGCGGGGCGTGGAGGCCCGCGGACTAGCGGCCGGGTACACCGGCCCCATCGCCCGGGGGGACGCGGGGGTGGTGACGGCCCACCTGGAGGCACTTCCGCCCGAGGTGGCCGATGTCTACCGTCCGCTGTCCCGGCGCGGGTTGCGGCTCGTGGGGCACCGGCTGCCGCCCGAGGCCCGCTCCGCGCTGGTGGGACTTCTCGAGACTGAAAACCGTTGAACCGGACGCCGGTATCCGCCCGGTTTGATGTCGAGACTCACGCCTTACGAAGTGGGGTAGTTGCGCAGGGCGAGCGCCGCATCATCGAACACCTTGCCGAGCACATCGTCCTGGGGCCGGTGGGCCTCCAGAAGGTCCGCGTCCTCCCGCTGTCCTACATACTGGAGGGTGACCGCGGCTCCAATGCTACGGAGGGCCGCCGGCGCTACCGCCAGCCTGCGTGCCACCTCGCGCAACGCGGAGCGAGACTCGAGGGGAAGCGCGGCAAACAGGCGCTCCCGGTGCAGCAGCAACAGGGTGAGCAGACGCTCACAGAACTCGTTTTCCACGCCGTCCCGCGTCGCGGCCACGTCGATGATGGCTTGGGCCAACGAGATGAATGAAGGAAGCAGAGGCTCCATGTCGGCTGGGACTTCTTCGTCCAGCACCGTCAGGACCTCCGTCTTGTCCTCCAATGGCACCGCACCATTCTCGACCCATGCCCTCAGATCCTCGGGAGTGCTCTCCAGCAAGCGCAGAAACGCGCGCAAGGCTCGGGCCGTCGGCGAGGGAATCCGCTGCAGAACGCTTCGAACGGCGGGTATCAGCTCGGGGTGACGCCTGCGCCAGAGTGCATAGGTCAAGTCATTCACGTCTGTCTGCGCTGGCGTCCCCTCCGCCAGACGATTCAGCTTGCGCACGAGCGCCGCCCTCGCACTGGCGCTCTTGAGCTGACCCAGTGCTTGGAGGATGACCTGCACGACAGACGAGCTGGCGTCATCGCCTCGCGCCTCTTCCAGGACGAGCTGCTGCTCCAGGCGCCTGGTGCTCGACGGGCCTCCCCACGCTCCCAGCGCAAGGGCCGCTGCCTGGCGAACCTTCCCATCAGGAGATTCGAGCATCTTCTCCAGCGCGGCCCTGGCCTCGCGAGGCCGTGCCTCGCGCCACGTAGCGACCAGCGCACGAACCCTCTCCTCTTCCCCCCAGTGGAAGGCATCGACCAACTCCGACTGCCACTGCGCCATGTCGAGTTCCTGTGCCATGGGTATCCACTGTTCGCCTGCTACGGAAAGCTGACCCCAGGTGGGACGTATCTCCGGACCAGGGTTCCGTCGAGTGTGTACAGCTCATGGATGGCTCTGGGATCCGCTCGCTGCATGGCTTCGAATGCCTCCAGCTCACGGCTCATGTCCTTGGGGTTCGAAACGTAGTTGGTGTTGTGCCGCACACCGTCAGGACGCACCGAGGAGGCGTCTGGCCTGCGGAAGCGCACCCCCTTCTGAGGTGCCGGATCGAAGACACGTCTGTTCGCGGCATTCGTCTGCGCCTTGTTCTTGCCGAGCTCGAGGTGTCCAGCACCTTCCCGGGCGGCGAGCTCCTCTTCAATGGCTTCATTGTGGGGCGGATTGCTCCGGGTGTGCGGCGGTCCATAACGGGTCGACAAGGCCGTATGACTGCCAGTGGAGCTGCTCGCCATGGCGCACAGCCCCATGGCGGAGCAGGCGGAGGAAACGGCGACCCCCACCGAGGTGCCAGTCAAGACGAGGCTTCCATCCGCTACCACCTGGGCCGTGGCGACCGTTCCTACGGAAGGTCCTCCCTCCAACGCCGCGGCCCAGGGACGTACCTGCGCCCCCAGGCCGCCCTCGGGCACCGACGGCAACAACCGCCCCAGCCCCATGGTGGCCACCAGCACCAGAACCCGAAAGCCCGTGCCGCCCAGCGCCGCACCAAAGCGTGCCGCGGCCAGTTCCAGTTCCCGCGGCGTGCTGGCCATCCCTGTTTCCCGATACAGCCTCATGCACACCTGCGCCACCCGGCTCAACTCCGCCAGCCCCACCAGCAGCGCCAGTCTCAGCGTCAACGTCGCGGCGAACGCTTTCGAGAAGAAGGGCTCGGGCGCAATCCATGCTGAGAAATACAGCATCACCGAGAAGTACACGCCATGAACGAAGAGGGGGGAGCTGAAGAGTTCTTCGGCGGCCTGTTGGAAACCCTCGCCCATGAAGCGCGGGGACATCTTCAACGCGGCCAGCAAGGGGCTGTCACCCACGTCATCGGGCAGCGGCAGCAGACCGGGCCCGAATCCGGCCAGGAATTCTTCGCCCACCCGCAGCCCGGCCTGATCGGTGACAGGGCGTACCAGACGCCTCGGGCCAGGGGTCTCCACCAGACGCAAGCGGGGCCTGGGCGTTGCCCTCGCCAGTGGCAATGCTTCGCGCAGGGAGCGGGCTTCCTCCATGCTCATGACGTCAAAGGCTGGAGGCAGTGGTCTCGGAGGGAGAAACACCTTGACGCTTCCGTCCTCCAGTTGCCGGATGCCCACGGGTAGGGCGCGGGCCTGGAAGTCCGGGGCGGCGGGTACCCGGGAATCAGCCTCTGGGGCCTCGCCGCCCCGGGCGACGGGAGTCCCGGCCCGTGCTGCCCACTTCGTCTCCGTGAGGGAAGGCTCCCGCAGGGAGGCGCATGAGCCGGTCAGCAGGGCGAGACTCGCGACCAGTCCCAGGCGGAAGAGTGGCAGACAGAAGCTCATGCCCGAGACCCTAACTCAACGACGCGAAGGTCCCCCTCCCGGCTCCGGGCGTGATAAGGGGCCCTCGCGGGGTACCTAGGAAACGAAGTCCGAGGCGGAGAGGCATCATGATTCGCGTGAAGACCTACATCTCCCATTCGAGCATCCACGGCATCGGTCTCTTCGCGGGTGAGCCCATCCCCCAGGGGACCGTCATCTGGGCCTTCGACGAGCCCATCGACCAGCGCTACACGCCAGCCGACGTGGCCAAGATGACCCCGCTGATGAAGACGTTCCTGGCGCGCTACGCCTACTGCGAGCGGGGCACCCTCGTGCTGTGCGGCGACCACGCGCGCTTCATGAACCACTCCCCCCAGCCCAGCTGCGGCAATGATCCCACGCGGCGCTTCACGCTCGCGCTGCGCGACATCGCCAAGGACGAGGAGCTCACCGACAACTACTCCACCATGGAGGACAGCTGGGAGCCGTTCGCGGGCATCATCGAGCCCGAGCGCATGGAGTAGCTCGAAACGGGCCGCTCGAAACACCGAAGGGGCCGGCGGGGGTGTCCCCGTCTGGCCCCTTCTGTCACTGCCACGAAAGACCCTCACCCCGGCCCTCTCCCAGAGGGAGAGGGTGGGTGGAGACGCTCAGGCCAGGATGATGCGCGGCGCGTTGAGCGCCTGGCGAACCACCGCCACCACCTGCTCGGACATGGCGTCGGCCTCGGTGATCTGCCGCAGGCACAGCTCGCCGTTCACCTGCGTCACCGCCCGCTTGAGATCCGTCAGCAGCACCGTGGCCGCCTTCAGCATCTCCTCGTTCTGCGGGTTGGGCGGCGTGCCCTTGCCGGCCTTCTCCTCCATGTACTTGGTGAAACGGCGCACCGCGTCCACCATCTGGTTCGCGTCGAAGCGCTCCAGCAGCGGCTTGAGGCGATCCGCCTTCAGCTTCAGGAAGCGCTGCACGCCCGCGCGCTCGAAGGACGGGTGCACCAGCCCCACCTCGGAACGATCGAAGGCGCCCAGCAGCCCGTCCTCCGGCGCCTGCACCGCGTGCGGCACCACGTCCACGAAGAGCTCCAGCGGCGGCACGCCCTGGTTGAAGGCCTGCAGCTCCTCCTCGTCCACCGGCGGGAAGCTCTGCGGCGAGCCGATGAAGAGCAGCGGGAGGATGAGCTGGCCCCAGAACTCGTTCTGCGCCGCCCCCGTGTTCCCCTGCGTGGCGTACAGGTGGATCATCAGCTCCGCGATGCGCGGGGCCAGCTCCACCTGCTCCGACAGAGGCTTGGTCGCGTCCATCTGCTGGAGCACCGCGACGACCTGGCCCTCGAACTGCTGGCGCACCTCGGCCGGCAACTGCGTGGCCTTGCCGAGCGCCTCGCGGATGTCGCGCGCCAGCGCGTCCGGCTTCGTGTCCAGCGCCTTCTGCGCCTTGGCCGGATCCACCACCAGGAACTGCATGAAGCCCGGATCCACCATCCGCTGGTAGTCCGCGGGGCCCAGCTTCGGCCGGTTGCCGGCGGCGCCGAAGCGCGCCTCACCCAGCGTGCGGCGGATGCCCGCGGCCACCTCGTCCAGCCTCGCCAGCTTGCCCGACACCAGCGCGTTCATCACCTCGCCGAACGGCGAGAGCACGATGGGCACCTCGGGGAAGCCCAGCGACGCCCCCTCCGGCGAGTCCCGGTTCACGAACCAGAAGGCGTTGTGCTCCTGGCCCAGGCGCTCGGCCAGCGCACCGGCCAGACCCAGGGCCAGACCCTGGTGGTTCTGATCGTTCGGGTTGAAGGCGGTGCCGAGCAGCTTGGGGATGGACGTCTCCACTTGCGTCCAGGCGACCGTGAGGAGATCCACCGGCTTGCCCTCGAGCTTCTCGAGGGCCGCGGCGACCTGGGCCTGGGCGGATTGGACATGGGGAGGGGCAGGGAAGGCCATGGACGATTCCTGTTCAGGGTACGCGGGCGTGACGAACGGTCGACCCCCTTACCCTGAAAACCAAGTTCATCGCCACGATTTGTGACCGCACCTAGGATGGGGGCGCATGCCTCGCCGCCTACCCCCCCTCCTGCTGCTCCTGCTCTCCCTCGCCGGGTGTGCATTCGTCACACCCCGTTTCCCCCAGAATGTCCAGACGGAGTACGCCCGGGAGGACATGCGCAAGCTGTCCACGCGCACCCTGGAGCTCTACTACCCAGCGAAGTTGAAGCCAGCGGCCCTGCGCATCGCCGCCCGCCTGGAGGACTGTGTCGAGCGCCTGCGCGGCCTCCCCCGCAAGCCCGGCCACCAGGAGCGGGTGCTCGTCTACCTGACGGGCGCGGACTTCAACAACGCGTACGTCAGCCCGGACTACTCCAGCATCCCCCAGCAGATGGTGCTGCCGGCGCACGTGTCGCTGGAGCTCTTCAACCTGCTGGGCTTCGGCTCCGCCGAGATTGGCGCGGTGGGCTGCCACGAGTCCGTGCACTACGTGCAGATGGAGCAGACGCACGGCATCTGGTGGCTGCTCAACACCATCACCGGCGGCCTCTTCCAGCCCAACACCATGACCGAGTCCTGGTTCCTCGAGGGGCTCGCCACCTATTACGAGGGCCGGCTGGGCAAGGCCCAGGGCCGCCCCCACAGCCCCATGTGGCGCGGCTTCTTCGAGGCCGGCGCCCAGTCGCTCGGCGGCGGCTTCCACCCCGGCTACCTCTCCCCCGAGCACCGGCGGCTGGATCCGCTCGGCGGCAACTACCTCACCGGCAGCTACTTCGTGCAGTGGCTTGCCGAGCGCTACGGCGAGGAGCGGCTGTGGAAGCTGGTGGAGGTGCAGGGAGAGACGCTCATCCCCCCGTTCGCGCTGACGCTGCGCTTCGGCAGCGTGTACGGCCGCAACCTCGGCTCGCTCTTCGAGGAGTTCACCTGGTCCCTCGCCCAGGATCAGCAGCGGCGTGAGCGCCCCGCCACCCAGCAGGTGCTCGTCCCGGACGTGGGCTACTTCGCCCGGCTCGCCGCCGCGCCGGATGGCGCCATCGCCACCGTGGACGCCGGACGCGACCAGGTCACCCACCTCACCGTGCGCGAGCGCGATGGCTCCATCCGCTTCAGCCGCTCCCTCACCCAGTTCCTCCCCGGGCGCCGGTGGATCGCCACCTTCCCCACGGTGATGAGCGGCCTGTCCTTCACCGCCGACAGCGCCTTCCTGTTCCTCGTGGCCGCGGACATCGACTCGCTGGAGAACTACCGCTCGCGCGTGTGGCAGGTGGATGCGCGCACCGGCGAGGTCCTGAAGACGTGGGACGGCATCGAGGGCATGGGCGGCAGCGTCACCCCCGACGGCCAGGCCTACGTCTTCGTCCATGTCGAGGGAGACACCGCCAACCTCCACCGGCTGGAGCTCGCCACCGGAGCGCGCGTGCCGCTCACGCGTTTCGAGGGGCAGTCCTCCCTGGGGCCGCCCTCGGTCGCGGCGGACGGGCGCATCGTCTTCCCCCGGATGACGGAGCAGGGCTGGAACCTCGCGCTGCTCGAGGCCGATGGCACCGCGCGCGCGCTCACCGACGACGCGCACTTCAACTACTCGCCCCGCTGGCTGGACGCGGGCCGCATCGTCTTCCAGCGCGAGCACGAGGGCCGGTGGCAGGCCCATGTCCTCGACGTGGCCGGCGGGGAGCCGGTGCGCATCACCGACGCGCCGCACCTCGTCATGGACGTGGCTCCGGCTGGAAGCTCCGAGGTGGTCTTCCTCAACCGCGATCAGTTCGACTTCTCGCTGGATCGCGCCCCCATCGTCCCGGTGGCGCCCTCCGAGTCCATCGCCCAGGCGCCCTCCCCCGCTCCCGCCGCGCCAGCCAGTGTCCCGTCGAAGGCCTCGGCCCCCTACCAGGGGCATGAGCTGGACATCCTCTCCGACGAGCCCTACTCGCCGCTGGAGCACTTCTTCCTGCCGGAGCTGCGCGCCCCCTTCCTCTATGTGCTCCCGGATCCCGGCGACGACGGCAACAAGCCCGTCTTCTACGGCGGCCTGGCGCTCGCGGGGCAGGACCGGCTGGGCTTCCACCAGTACGCGCTGCTGGCCCAGGCCGACTCGAAGCTGAAGGAGCCCAGCGTCTCCTTCAGCTACGCCACCTCCCTGACCGCGCCCTGGTACACCCAGCTGTCCGTGGCGCGCAGCGTCGTGGAGCGCTCCGAGCAGGAGCTGCAGCGGGACTTGCAGGCCTCACTGTCCATGTCCCGCACCTTCTGGACCACGCCCGTGAGCTTCAGCCTGCTGGCGCTGCGCCGGGACTACTTCTCCACCCCCACGCGTCCCGGGATACGCACCTCGCTGCTCGGCCCCGAGGCCTCCATCTCCTACTTCGCGGGCGAGAGCACCTCCTATGGTGGCACCCAGCGCGGCGTGGGGCTGTCGCTGGGCGCCGGCGTGTACCCGCTCGCCTTCGACGACACCCCACCCTTCGCGGACCTGCGCGCCGAGGCGAACGCCTACGTGCCGGGCCTGCCCCTGCTCCTGCGCGACAACCTCCAGCTCACCGCCATCGCCCGCTTCCTCCCCAACGCGCCCGAGGGGCTCCTCCAGGTGGGTGGCATCGGGGCCGGCACCGCGCTCGTGGTCCGCGAGGGCCCCGAGGACTCGCGCCGCCTGCCGCTGCGCCTCCAGCCGGGCACCTCCTTCTCCGAGTACCTGCGCGGCTACGAGGACTTCGCCCTCAGCGCGCGCAACGTCGTCGTGGCCAACGCGCGTTACCGCTACCGTGTCATCATCGACTACGGCTGGACTTCCTTCTTCTGGCTGGGGCCCTCCTTCTTCATCAGCCAGGTGGACCTGGAGGCCTTCGGCTCCTGGGCCCGCACGGACCTGAGGGACAACCACCGGGCCGCGGGCGGCGCGCTCTACCTGCGCACCACCTTCGGGCAGGCCGTCCCCCTCTCCCTCTTCTACCAGTACGCCCGGCGCTTCGATGACGGGCTCGGGGACCTGCACCTGCTGGGCCTGTCGCTGTAGCCCCGCTGTAGCCGCTGGAGCCCCGCTGTAGCCCCGCCCCCGGGGGCAGAGGGGTGTCCGCTGCCCGACGCTCTCCGCGTTCGCGGGGATGTCCTGAAGGTCGGCTTGCGCTTGCTCCCTTGCATCCCAGGCGAGTCGACCTCAGTTTGTCCCACCCTCTGAAAAAGCGCTCAGGGGGGTGGGAGACAGACACCTATGCGAACCAGTGCCCATCCCGCTCCCGAGTCCGTGCTGATCGTGGACGACGAGCCGTCGCTTCGCACCATCCTCTCCTTCATCGTCCAGCGCACCGGAGCCGTGCCGGTGCTGGCCCCGGACGCGGCCACCGCGCGCCAGCTCGCCGCGAAGCACACCTTCGCCTGCGCGCTCATCGACAAGAACCTGCCGGGAGAGAACGGGCTGGAGTTCCTCAAGTGGCTGCGCACGGTGCAGCCCGGGTGCAACGCCCTCATCGTCACGGCCTACGGCAACGTGGACAGCGCCATCGAGGCCCTGCGCCTGGGCGCCTTCGACTACCTGCTCAAGCCCTTCGAGGTGGATGCGCTGGCGCACCGCCTCAAGCTGGCGCTGGAGCAGTACCGGATGCGCCAGGAGCACGAGCGCATGCAGGCCATGCTGGTGCAGGCGGACCGGATGGCCTCGCTGGGCCTGCTGGCCGCTGGCGTGGTGCACGAGGTGAACACGCCCCTGGCCTACGTGCTCTCCAACCTGGACTGGCTCGAGGAGGAGCTGCCCTCGGTGCGCCAGGCCCTCCAGCGCCACTCGCGCGAGGGCTTGGGGCCGGAGCTGGCCGCGCTGGCCGCGCGCATGCAGTCGGTGGAGAACACCCTGCGCGACATCCGCGACGGCGCCGAGCGCGTGCGCGACATCGCCCGGGACGTGAAGGCCTTCGCCCGCAACCCGGACGACTCGAGCATGCTGGTGGACCTGCGCGAGGTGCTCGACGCGGCGCTGAAGATGGCGCTGGTGCACATCCGCTACCGGGCCCGCGTGGTGCGCGACTACCAGGACGTGCCGCTGGTGCGCGCCAACGAGGCCCGGCTGGCCCAGGTCTTCCTCAACCTGGTGGTCAACGCGGCCCAGGCTATCCCCGAGGATGGGTGCGAGCACGAGATCCGCGTCCGGCTGTGGACGGGCCCCAATGGCGAGGCCTGCGCCGAGGTGGGGGATACCGGCGTGGGCATCCCCGCCGAGAACATGCCGCACCTCTTCGAGCCCTTCTTCACCACCAAGCCCTCGGGCGAGGGCACGGGGCTGGGCCTCTTCATCTGCAAGTCCATCCTCGAGACGTTCGACGGCTCCATCACCGTGGACAGCCGCCCGGGCGAGGGCACCACGTTCCGCCTCGCCCTGCCTCCGCACGTGAGTGCCTCGCGCGCCGCCATGCCCCTGGAGGAGCCAGCGATCGCCGCGGCGCAGTGAGGCGGCTCAGTCCACCAGCCGGTAGAGCCCCGCCGGCCCCGTGCCATTGCCGGCGGTGAGGTAGAGGGACCCGGTACCGAGCGCCTTGCCATCGAAGATGCGCGTGGCGCCCGCGCCCAGTCCGTTGCCGCCCAGGCCCTCGCAACCAGTGGGGAACAGCGCGGCGGAGCACACCTCCTTCCCCGTGAAGTCGCCCCGGCTGATGGGAGCGGTCGTGGAGGTGCGCAGCACCACCGCGCCCCGCGACGCATTGTCGAAGCCCACGTAGAGGGCATTCGCGGTGGCCACCAGCAGCGAGATGGAGGCGTTGTCCGGGTCGTTGAACTGGGTGAACTGCGTGTCCCCCGTGGTGTTGGGGGCCACGAGGGACCAGTCCCCCGGATCGCAGTCCAGCGTGGTGCCCGTCCTGTCCGGGTTGCACACGAAGAGCTGCGGCCCCTTCACCCCCGCCGTGCTCGTGGTGTTGCGAGCGAGGTAGAGCTTTCCCTGGAACACGGCCAGCTGCGGCACCGCCTTGTCCGCCGGCTCGAGGTCCGCCGCCTTGGAGGTCGTCCGGCTGGTGCGCGAGCTCCAGGCCGCAAGTGAAGGCGTGCAGGGGGCCCAATCTCCCGGGAAGAGGCCGTAGGAGCGCGGCGTGGTCGTCGTCGAGCGGACGCACCCGCCGTTGTTGACGACGTAGAGGCGATCATTGAAGCCGGCCAGGGTGTCGATCATCTGCACGGTGGCGCCGTTCTTCGGTGAGCCGCCCGCGCCGATGCCGGGCATGTTGTCGGCGCTCAGATCCTCCACGTCCGTGCCCGCGGCGGCGTCGAGGCCGGGATCCACCGTGGGGAACCGCTTGACGACGAGGAGGTAGGGCCGGCTGCCGCCGGTGTCCGGGAAGCCGAGGTAGAGGCGATCCCGGAAGAAGAGGGCCGAGGAGAAGCCACGCGTCTGTGCCCCGAGCAGGGCGGAGAGATCCAGGTACCGCAGGTACATGGTGTTCAGATCATCGGTGTCCTGGCCGAGGTAGACATAGTCCAGGTCTCCCCCGCTCCTGGCCCCGCCAATCCCCAACCACTCCTGCGTCCCCACCCGGCCGGAGAAGAAGAAGCCGCGGCCATCCTCGTTGTCCGGGCCGCACGCGGGCGTATTGACCCTGCAGCCCACCGCGCCGATGGAGGGATAGGGCGCCGCGGAGGTGTTCTGGCTGGAGTTGCCCGTGGTGTCCTTGTGCAGGAAGAAGTCGAAGCTGCGGCCCCCGAGCCCGTCCAGGTCCACGCTCACGCCCCCGGTGCCACTCTTGCCAGGGCCGACATAGACGCGGCCGTCGTAGCCGAGGACCTGGGCGAAGGGCGAGCCATCTCCGAGGGGATTCGAGACCAACTGCTCCACTTCGGGCAGGATGGAGACCTCGCCCGACGAGACCAGCCCGGTGGCAACGGACGTCTCCGTGTTCGCGTCCCGGCCACCCGCCTGCGCGCTGAAGGACGCCTTGCCCACCTTGGTGGCACGGTACTTCCAGGTGAAGGTGGCGCTGGCCCCGCCCGCCAGGTCCACTCCCGAGGAGGGCGGCGCGCTATACAGCTCCGCCACGGCGCTGCTCGACTCCGGGAGCGAGGGATTGACCCCCAGGGCCGTGGTGCTCCCGGTGTTCATCACCGTCAGGCTCACGTCGAAGGTGTTCCCCGGTTTGATTCCGGTGGGAGCCGAGAGCGTGGCGGAGAGCGCGGCGGGCCGCCGCACGGAGATGGAGGGAGAGTTGACGGGAGAGAACAGCACCGGGGTCCGGTCTGTCTGATCCTTCCCGCGAGCCCCCGCCTGGAAGACGCAGGAGCCCTCGGCCTTGCCGATGAGGCGCGCGCGGAACACCGCCCGCCCCTTCCCGGGGAGAAGCTCCACACGCTCCGGCCACGGCGTGGTCCCAGGCACCAGCTCCGGCGCGCAGGTTCCCGTGGACCCCGTGTTCTCGAGCACCACATCGAGCACCGCCGAGTCGCCCGGGTTGGTCACCTCCAGCTCGACGACGAACTCCTGCCCCAGGTTGACGCTCGGGGGCAGCGGAGAGAAGCGTCCCACCAGCTCCGCGGGCAACTGCACGGAGATGTCGGCCGAGCGGGCCTCTGGAGACAGCACCTCCGCGCCACTGAAGCCATCACGGCCCCGCGCGCCCACCAGGAAGGACATGGTGCCCGCGCGGCCGGCGACGTACTCCCACTCGAAATCGCGGCTCTCTCCGGGCATCAGGTCCGCGCTCACCGGCACCGGCCCCGACACGGCCAACGCCACGGTCCCCATCACCACGGGTACACCCGGCGCCACCCCGAGCGCCGCGGTCTCTCCCGCATTCGTCACGTGCAGGGAGATCTTCACCCGCTGGCCCACGTTGACCAGTTGCGGCGGAGGCAGGAACTCGGCGGCGAGCACCGTGCGGTGGCGCAGCTGCAGCGGCCCCACCTCCACGGCGGGAGCCCGCAGCTCCGTGCCCGTCATCGCCTCGCTGCCCTGGACCTCCAGCGTGAAGCGCACGTCACCCGGCGCGGCCGCCCCGAGCTCCCACGCGAAGGACGCGCTCCCCCCCACGGGGATGTCGGCGGGACCGGGCTCCGAGCGGACCTCCACCCTCCCCTCGCCCGCCTGGCTCAGCACCGGCGTGACGCCGAGCGCCGCGGACCCTCCCGTGTTCTCCACCGTCAGCAGCAGCCGGGTCGTCTCCTCCACCGACACCCGCTCCCGCTCCAGCCGGCCCCGGGCCTCCAGCCGCGCGAGCGGCACCTCCGAGGACAGATACGCCCGCGGCAGCTCCACGCGCCCGCCCAGGGGCCCCACCACCGCCAGCGCGTACCAGCCCGGCGCGAGCCCCCCGGGTACCCGGGCCCGCAGCGTGCGCGCATCCACGAAGGTGACGTCTTCGAGCGCCACCTCGCCGAGGAAGGCCTCGAAGCGGGCGTCCACCGTCACCGGCGCCCCACCGCCCACGTGCTGGGTGGCGAGCGGCAGGAAGTTCTCCCCCTCGATGACCACGGACACCGGCTCCGTGTTCATCCCCCAGGCCGGCACCAGGCGCCTGGGACGCGGGTCGTGCTCGGCGCCCGGCTCCTGGGTACAGGCGGCCCCCAGGACGCACAGGGCGAGCAGCGCGAGAAGCCGAGGCAAGCCACGATCAGAAGAGCTCAAGGCGATACCCCATGTGGAGACCGCCGCCCAACAGCGCGCCACGCAGCACGCGCAGGGACGGATCATCGAACCAACAGACACGCGCTTCGAGGAAGGGCTGCCCCCGTCCGAGCGGGAGCCCCACGCCCACCATGGCCTGCGCGCCCAACACCCACGCGCCCTCCTCCAGCACCGGCCCCTCACTCCACGCCACGCGGCTGCGCACCCGGGCCAGCGACGGGCCCGCCGCCACCCAGCCCTGGAGCCCCTGATCCCGCGAGGTGCGCAGGCCCAGCGCCACGGTGGTGTCGAGCCACTCGTTGCGCCCGGAGAAGCCTGGCGCCGCTGGACCTCCCGTCCGGGAGAACCCCAGGTACCCGGTGTCGAGCAGCAGCCCCACGAAGGGCCACTGGCGCACCGGCCACAGCTCCAGCCGCAGCCCCGCGGACGGCGCGAGCACATCCCCGAGGTTCGACACCAGGCCCGCGCGCGGCGCCACCAGCAGCACCGGACGGCGGCGCAGCAGCGGCAACGTTCCGCGCCCGTGCACCTCGCCCACCCGCACCTCCAGCTCGAAGAGGTGGTCCACGCGGGCCGCGGGCGGCACGTACCGCAGCTCGTACGTGCCCGGTGCCTTCGACGAGAGCGTGCTCGCCAGCTCCCGCTCGAGCGCGGCCTCGGGCCAGGGCTCGCGCACCGGGTTGCCGAAACGGTCCTCCACGGAGATGCGCCAGACGGCTTCCGACTCGCCATCCGCCATGAGCAGCGGTTGCAACGGCTCCACCTTCACCCGCGCGGGCCCGGCGGAGCGCAGCTTCAGGGTCCGCTTCAGCACGGGCGCCGAGGCCCCCTCCACGAGCACCCGCAGCTCCACCTGCTCGCGCGAACCGAAGCGGGGCGCCAGACCAAGCACCCCGGCGTACTCTCCCGGTTGGCGCTCGGTGAGCGCTCCCTCTCCCGGCGGATCGGACTCGAGCCGCAGACTGGCACTCGCCGGGTTGCCGGCGGCGTCCCGGGCGGACACCTCCACCGCCACCCGGACGTCCTCGGAGGCCACGAGCTCCTCGTGGTCCACCCGCATCTCGAAGGTGTGCGCCGGGCCGGGCACCGCCGCCAGCCGCACGCTCACGGCCCCGCGCCTGTCCCCCGTCACCGAGCCCTTCAGCTCCAGGCTCCCCGCGGGCCCCGGAGGCACGGTCCACCGCAGGAGGAACACGCCCGGCTCCAGCTCCGCCGGCGCGCTCAGGGTGCCGCGCGACACGGAGAAGGCCTCCTGGCGGAGAGGCGCGCCCCCCGGCTTCAACGAGTAGAGGCGGATGGGCACCGTCTCCTCGCGATCGGCCCGCACCTCGCGGCGCTCGGCGACGGCGTGCAGGAACGGCTGCGGTGGCACCCCGAGATCGATTCGCTTCTTCCCGAAGAAGGCCTCGTGCACGCCGGGCGGCACCGCCACGGGGACGCGCGCCAGGCCCTTCTCGTTCGCATGGAAGGGCCCGAAGGACTGGTTGCCCACCTGGAGCGTGACGGGTGCTCCGGCCCGGGTGCGCACCTCGGCCTCGCCCTGGCCCCACAAGGGGAGCACCGACCAGCCATCGAGCGTCCCCCTGGGTCCCCGCGCCAGCGCGACGAGGATGACCTCCAGGGGAATGCTCTGCCGGGGAGGCACGTAGGTGGCGCGGAAGACGCCCGGCTTCACCTGTGTCAAAGGCCCCACCTCTCCCCGGCTGGCGAACAGCTCGAGGCCGGTGGCCTGGGGATCCAGCTCGATGCGGACCTCGGTCTCCCGGTCCGCGCCCAGCAGCACATGCGCGGGGACACTCTGGATGCGGATGCTGCCTCGCGGCGCGCGGGCGGCCTCCGCCCCCACGGCGAGGAGGGGCCATACGGCCACCAGCAACCCCACCAGGAGTGACCTCGGGCACGGACTCATGAACTCAGTGAGCCTCGTCCCAGCGGAATTTCACCGACTCGGCCTGCCGCGGTCCGGCGCGCGCGCGAAGGGGGCGGCAGGCCATCATCACCTCTTGAATCTCTCCACCGGGCTCCCTCGCCACCACCTTCACCTGGCCGAGGCCCTCGCGGCGGGGAACGTCCGCCCGGAAGGAGCCATCGCTGGAGACCTGCGCGGGCTCGCCCTCCACGAACACCTCCGTTCCCACGCGCACCTTCCCCGTGAGCGAGAGACACAGCGAGTCCTGGGCGGAGGCCTTCGAGGCGACCTTGAGCAGCACGTCGAGCGGGATGGGCTCCGCGGCGAGCGGCTTCGCCCCCTCGAACACCACCGACTGCTGCCCGGCGGCGACCTGGACGGTGACGCCCGCGGAGGACAGGTTCACCGAGCCGCCCCGGGTGGCCACCGCCACCGTGGCCCCGTTGCGCAGCATGGTGAAGCGCGCCGCCCGCGTCTCGGCGACCGTGCCGTTCTCGCCGCGCACGCGCAGCACCCGGTCCTCCCGCCCGAGGTAGTCCACGTCGATGCGGCCGCGCTGCAGTTGGATGGTGTGCTCGGCGCGCGTCACCTCGCCCACCCGCACCTCGGAGCGCTCCGGGATGGACAGGCGCGAGGCCTCGTCTCCCACCCTCAGGTCCACCCTCGCTCCGGGGCCGGTGCGCACGGAGTCGTCGGGGGCGAGCTCATGCCCCACCCGCAGCGCCTCCCACTGCCCATCGTGCGTCCACTCCACCGAGCCCACCACCTCGACGACGGTGGCGCGCACGTCCGGGCTCACGGCCGGGCCGGGCCGAGGCTCGGGCGTGGCGGGCACGGAGGCCCTCGCATGGGGCACGGGGTCGGCCCCGACGTGCTCGAACAGGAACCAGCCCCCCATGGCCAGCAGGGCCACCAGGCACAGCCCGAGCGCCAGGGCCCGGCCGAGTGAATCCCCCCTCTTGATGCCCATGTCTTGACTCATGCGAGGTGCGCCTCCGCGCTGGCCGCGGGAAGGATGACGGTGATGGTGGTCCCCTGCCCCGCGTCGCTCTCCACCCGGATGCGGCCATGGTGGGCCTCGACGATGCGGTGGGCCACCGACAGCCCCAACCCCACCCGCCCGGGCTCGTCCTTGGTGGTGAAGAAGGGATCGAAGATGCGCTCGCGCATCGTCTCGGGGATGCCCTTGCCGGTGTCCTTCACCGACAGGCACACCGCGTCGCCCTCCACCGTCTCGAGCCCCACGGAGAGCGTGCCTCCCGAGGGCATCGCGGTGAGGGCGTTCTGCAGCAGGTTCGTCACCACCTTCTGGAGCTGATCCGCGTGCCCGAGCACCTGCGGCACCTGCTCGTTCAGCGCGCAGGACAGGGTGACGCCGCGCGACTGGAGCTCCTCGCGCACCTCGTGGAGCGCGGCCCGCACCGGCTGGGCGGGATTCAGTGGACGGCCCGCGCCCGCGCGCTCCTGCTCGGCCATCTGGCTCAGCTCCCGGATGATGCCCGCCATGCGGCGCGCCTGTTCGAGCGCCATCGACAGGCTCTGGCCCACCGCCGATTGGGCGGGCACCTCGTCGCGCGACAGCGACAGCAGGCCAAGGATGCCGGTGAGCGGATTGTTGAGCTCGTGGGCGATGCCGGCGCTGAGCGAGCCGAGCGCCGCCAGCCGCCGCGTGCGGGCGATCTGATCCTGCGCCTCGCGCAGCTGCCGGGTGCGCTCGTCCACGCGCTGCTGCAGCTCCTCGCTCCAGCGCCGCAGCTCGGCGTCGCGCCGTTGCAGCTCACCGGCCATGTGGTTGAAGGAGCGGGCGAGCAGCCCGAGCTCATCGCGGCCCTCCTCGGAGACGCGCTCGCCGTAGCGGCCCTCGGCGAGCGCGGCGACGCCCTCGGAGAGCCGGGCGACGGGCTGGCTCACCCCCCGGGCGAGCACGAGGCCGAGCACGCCGGTGGCCGCCAGCGCCATGAGGGCCCAGAAGAACGTCGAGCGGCGCACGTGCTCCGCGGGTGCGAAGGCGGCGCTCGCGTTGCGGCCCACCACCGCGCCCCAGCCGAGGTCCGGCACGGGGACGAAGGCGGCGAGGTACTCGACACCCTCCACGCCGCGCACGGTGCGCACCACGGGCTCGCGCCGGGTGAGGCCCTCGGCCACGAGGCTCCGCTCCTCCTCGCTCAGCGCGCCCGGCCCGTGCGCGAAGACCACCGGCGCGCCCTGGGCATCCACGATGAAGGCCAGCCCATCCGCTCCGGCGAGCTCCTCCACCTGGCGCCCCAGCTCGGCGAGCGACAGCTCCGCGAGCAGGAGGCGGGAGGCGTCCTCGCCGGTGCGCACCGCGAGCGCCACGCGGCCCCCGGGCGTCTCGGGCGTGTGGTACGGAGGGCCGATGGCCGCGCCGGTGGAGAGGGCGTCCACCACGGGCGCCTGGCGCGAGAAGAGGGCCAGCGAGCCGTCGGTGACGGGCTGCCGGTTGCCACCCCCCTCGGGGGAGATCACGGCATCACCGATGGCGTGGCCCTGCGCGTCCACCAGCATGAGCAGGTTGAGGGCCCCGAGCTGGCGCAGGGGAATGCTCAGCACCTCGGAGGCATGCTGGGGCTCGAGCTTCCCGAGCGGGAGGTACTCGGCGGCGAGGCGCAGGTTGTCCACGCCGGTGAGGACGAGCTGGCGGCAGGAGCGCGCGAGCTCCGTGGCGGCCTGGGTCTGGAGCCCTCCCACCAGACGGTGCAACTCATCGCGGTTGGCGCGAAAGGACAGCCCGCCGAGCAACACGACGGGCACCACCCCCACCAGGGCCAGCACGAGCATCAATCTCGAGACGAAGCGCACGGGCACGAACCATTCCCCTGTCCAGCAGACGCGAACGATTGCAGCACAGGGAGCCGGACTGGATCCGACCCAGGTGGGGTGTGACGTCGCGCCGTGAACGCGCTCGGGCTGCGGGAGTTGGCAGGAGGACGCTTCCGCTCAGACAGCGGGGCGCCGCCGGGCGCGGGACAGGTGCTCCTCACCGCTTTCGGCGAAGCGCCGCGCCAGCTCGGCCTGGCCCGGCTCACCGTGCGCCAGCAGGTACTCCAGCTCCGGAGGCAGCAGCACCTTGACGGTGACGAGCCGCACCTCTCCGTACGGTGTGGTGAAGTGTCGGGGCAACGAGCGCGACTCCACACCGAGCAGGACGCCCACCCGGCCCTCGGCTGTGACGAGCGCCTTGGGCAGCCGCTTGCCCGGCACTTCCATGGAGAAGAGGCCGGCCTTCACCCGCTCACGCACGTGCTCGTGCGCGGCCACCTCGTCCGCCACGCGCTCCAGGAGCAGCAGGGGCCAGCCCTTCAAGACGTCCTTCACGGCCACGTCCGTCTCCAGGGCGAGCTCCAGGCCGAAGCCCACCGAGGGTGCCATGTGCTCGTGGAAGGAATCCGAGAGCCCGTGCGAGACGATCAGGATGCGCCCGGCCTCGCGGCGGATGACGCGCCAGAGCCGCCGCTGGCCGGGCCATGAATCGCTCATGGCGATGGGGGTGATGACGTCCTTGTCGAGGTTGCCCAGGGTGCGCCAGGTGGCGTCCCGCGAGGCTTCCGCGGTCTCCAGGAGCTCGCGCCACTTGCTGAGAGCGAGCGCACCCGGCCAGGAGCGCCGCCGCGCGTCCGCCACGCGCGGAAGCCGCACCGCCCGCTCAGTACACGACGAGCGGATGCGGGGTGTAGTAGCCGACGATGGTGAGCACCGGCAGCTTGGGCGCGTCCTCGTCATCCTCCTCGCCGCTGGAGGTGACGCGCAGCCCGTCGAAGCGCGCGAGCACGACGAAGTCCTTGCCCGGCGCGAAGAACGGATCCGGCTTCTGCAGGCGGCCGAGGGCCTCGCGGCCCGTGTCGTCGGTGATGTTGTCGAAGCGCTGCACCGTGGACGAGCTCACCTCCTGCTCGCTGGTGGAGATCTGCCCGCCCAGGTTGGACGGGCCGAGCAGCCCCACGTTCCCGCCCACCGCGCCCGAGTGCACCCGCACCGAGTCCTTCCGCGTCGCGTAGCCCACCGACTGCTCACGTGCCACCGAGCCCATCCCCTGCTCGACGAGCCACACCGTGGGCTTGTCGTCCTCGCTGCGCACGTCCGCCACCTGCGCACGCAGCAGCAGGTAGCGGCCCTTGTACATCTCCGGCTGCGCCACCGCGGCCGACAACCCGAAGATGGGCACCTTGCGCGCGTGCAGCAGCTGCAACTCTCCCTCCACGCTGCCGCCGCGCCATGCCACCACCTGGGCAATCACCTGCGCCGCGTCCGGCCGCACCCGCAACTCCTCGGCCCACGCGTCGCTCAGCAGCGCGTTGAGCAGCGTGAAGTGGGTGCGCTCGACGCACGACTTCAGCGCCGCCCAGGCCTCGTCCCGGGACGTGGCCAGCAGCCTGCGCGCCGCCACCTCGCACTGCGCTGGCGTCGCGTAGCGGGCGCCGAAGGCCTTCTCCTCCGGCCTCGAGGGCACGGGGCCGGGCTCCACCCGGGCCTGCCGGGCCGGACGCTCCTCCGCCAGCAGCTGCCTCGGCGACTCCTCGTCCACCGTCGTGTGCGTGTGCCTCGATGAGCCACACCCCACCACGGCCACCGCGCACAACAGGGCCGCGCCCGAGCGCCCGGCCACCTTCGTCAGCTTCTGGAAGACAGACATGATTCCTCGCTCCCTCGCGCCGGTTGCCATTACAGCGACCCCGAGGCCGGGGGCGAGCGCCGGGCCTGCTGCTTCACGGGCCGCACCTCCCCGGCCGTGGTCCGGGAGGCCGGCATCACCAGGGAGCACGCCTCGCCGCACTGGTTGGCCAGGCACGCGAGCGCGGCTCCTCCCACCTCCTGGCGGGACACGTTCTCGTGGCAGCGCTCACCCGTGCCGGGGCAGCCGCGCTTCTCGGCGCACTGGCAGCACGCCGAGGCCACCGTCGCCATCATCGCGGTGTCCTGCAGCACCTGGGACAGCTGCCGGTAGCACGCCCGCGCGGCCGGAGCGAAGCGGCCCTTGGCGTCGATGACGGGCATCTTCCCGTCCAGGCCACACGCGTCCTCCGCGGCGTCGGCGAACTTGCGCTCGCACTGCGTCACCAGGTTCTTGTCCCCCGTCACTCCCGAGGGCGGCTTCGCGGCCTGCACGCACAGCGCGTGGCCGATGTCCTTGAGCGAGCGGATGTTGCCGGCCGACTGCGCCTGCACATCCGTGGAGGACGTCACGTCGGCCTCGAAAATACATTCGCGGCCCGCCCGCAGGGTCTCCACGGTACAGGCCCAGGCCGTGGGCGATTCGTCCGCCTGGGGAGGCGCGCCCAGGGCGCCGGGCGGCAGCGCCTGGCTGGCGGCGTCGGGAGACGAACAGAGAAGGGCAAGAAGTACGGCGGTGATCATGATGCCCCCAGCGTAGGACCAACGCGTCACATACTCAAACAGGCCCGGGGCGGCAGGCAACCATGAGTTTGCCTCATGCACGCTGGCCATCACTGACTAGCTTTCAATGGCTGTAACGAGGCAGTGCGCCAGAGGGGGGGAGGCCATGCTGTCTTCCGTTGGCAAGCGTGCTTTCGCGGGGCTCCTGCTCACCTGTGTTCTCATCTGTTCATGCGACGCGCCCGTCATCCTCAGGGCGCCGGCCGCCCTGCCCGGCCAGGTCCAGGGGCCACTGCCGGTGAAGCTTTCCATCCAGGCGGTGGATCCCGCCGGGGGCGCGCTCACCTACACCTGGCAGCAGTTCCCTGAGTCCCCCGCCGGGACGTTCAGCGATGCCACCTCGGCCACGCCCATCTGGCTGGCACCGGTGGTGAAGGAGCCAACGGCCTTCACGCTGCGGGTGACGGTGACGGACAGGAATGGCGCCAGCGTGCAGGCCGAGGTCCAGGTGCAGGTGCGGCCCCCACCGCGGCGGCGCAATCACGCGCCGGTGCTCTCCGGGGCGCCAGTCGTCACTCCCGGGCCGGCGAGGGCCGGAGACACCCTCACGCTCTCGGTGCGGGCACAGGACGCGGACGGAGATGCCCTCACGTACCTCTGGCGCCAGGTGGGCCCCGGTGCCCAGGGCACCTTCGTCTCGGGGCCGGAGGGCGCGGACAGCTCCTGGTTCTCCCCTCCGGTGGGCACCGGGACGGCCTTCACCTTCGAGGTGCTCGTCTCCGACGGCTACGCCACCCCGGTGCGAGGGACGGTGACGGTGCCGGTGTCCGTGCCCCGCTACGCCCAGGACATCCAGGTGCTCTGGGACTCGCTGTGCACCGGGTGTCACGGCCGGAGCGGCGGGTTGGACCTGGCGCCGGGCCGGAGCCATGCCTCGCTCGTCGGGGCGCCGATGCTGACGCGGGCGTGTTCGGACTTCATGCGGGTGGCACCCGGCGATGACGCGTCCTCCGCGCTCGTGATGAAGCTGTCCGGGACGGCCTGTGGCAGCCGCATGCCGCGCAACGACCCGGGCCACTTCGACGCCCACCCGGCGGAGCTGGTGCGCATCCGCTCCTGGATTCTCGGCGGCGCGGCGGACGACTGACGCCCGGGTCCGCGGGAGGACACTTCCCGGCCGGAGTCAAGCCCGCCTGCCTGCTCTCCTCCCGGGAGGGCCTGCGCTTCGTCCTGGAAAATCCGGTTTTCGACAGATAGAGTGGCGCCCCCGTGGCAGCCCAAGAGTCACAGTCCTGGGGCCACCGACTGTGGCCCGCGGCGACGTTCCAGTTCGCCCTCATCGCTGGCGTGACGCAGCTGAAGACGGCTGCCAACGCGCTCGTGTTGTCGCGCTTCGAGTCCCACACGATGCCCTACCTGTACCTGGTGGGCGCGTTGCTGGTGGCCACGCTGACGCTGCTGCCGCGCCGGGAGCCCGACGCGCGCAGCGAGTCGCTCAGCGTGCTCACCGGGGTGGGCGGGCTGGTGGTGCTGGGGCTGGCCGCGGGCGTGTCCATGGGCCAGCGGATTCCCGCGCTGGTGCTGTATCTCTTCGTGGACGCCTTCACCACGGTCATCTCCCTGCGCTTCTGGGGGCGGATGGCGTCGGCCTTCGACGCGCGCGAGGCCCGGCGGGCCTTCACCGCGCTCAACGGGGTGGGCATGGCGGGAGGCATGCTGGGCGGCCTGCTGGTGCAGGGACTCGCCGAGCGGCTCGGCACCGCCTCCATCATCGTGGGCGGCGCGCTGTCGCTCTACGCCGCGGGCGTGGCCTTCCACTTCCACCACAGCGAGGCGCCGCAGCCCGCGCGCGCCCGTCACCTGGCCCCGCCCCTGGCGGCCTGGCAGTACCTCGCCACCAGCACCTATGCCCGGGTGCTGGCGGCGCTGGGCGTCAGCTTCGCGGTGCTGTCCTCCTTCGTGGACTACCTCTTCCGCCTGCGCGTGGAGCGCACGCTGAGCGAGGACGGGCTGGCGGCGCTCTTCGGCTCGCTGCAGCTGTGGATCGGCCTGGTCTGCGTGCTCTTCCAGCTGCTGCTGGCCGAGCGGCTCCTCAAGCGGCTGGGGCTGCTGAGCTACCTGGCGCTGCTGCCCGGGGCGATGGCGCCGCTGGCGGTGGCCTCGCTGCTGACGAAGGAGCTGTGGCCGGTCCACCTGCTGCGGCTGCTGGAGAACGCGGTCAACTACTCGCTGCTGCCGGTGGGCGTGCAGCTGTTGTACGCGGCGGTGCCGGACGAGGAGCGCGAGGCGCTGCGCGGCGCGGTGGACGGGCTCTTGCGCAAGGGCGGCACGGTGCTGGCGGGCGTGCTGCTGATCGGCGCGGGCCGCTCGGCCGACGGCGTCACCATGGCGCTGGTGGTGGTGGGCGTGTGCGGCCTGCTCGGCGTGCTGCTGCTGCGCCTGAGACCGGCCTACGTGGAGGCGCTGGGCGAGCAGGTGGGCGCCCACGGCGAGGACGACGAGGCGCTGGGCCGCGAGGATCGCAAGCTGCTGGTGGAGGCGCTGGGCTCGAGCGCGCCGGACCGGGTGCTGCACGCGTTGGAGCTGCTGGCGGAGGAGGGACTGCCACTGCGGCCCCACCTGCCCGTGCTGCTGCACCACACGCACGAGCGGGTGCAGGAGCGCGCCGTGGCCCTGGCGCTGGAGCTGGGCGCCACCGAGACGGCCCCGCAGCTGGAGCAGTTGGTGACGCAAGGCGCCCGGCGTCCGAGGGACAGCGCGGTGGGGGCGTTGGCGAAGCTGGCGCCGGAGCGGGCGGAGGTGCTGCTGCCGCCGCTGTTGCAGAGCCCGGACGTGGGGCTGCGCTGCGCGGCCGTGGGAGCGCTGCTGAGCACGAAGTGGCACGCGGCGGCGCTGGTGTCGCTGGGGGCGCTGACGGCCCGGGGCGCGCAGGCGCCGGTGTCGGATCGCCGCGAGGTGGCGCGGCTGTTCGGGCGGCTGAGGGATGCGAGCTACACGCCCATGCTGACGCCCTACCTGAACGATCCGGACAGCTCGGTGCGGCGCGTGGCGGTGCGCTCCGTGGGCGAGGGCGGCTACGTGAGGCTGGCGCCCAGACTGCTCACCTTCCTCACCTGGCGTGAGGAGCGGCGCGAGGCGCGCGAGGCCCTGGCCGCGCTGGGTGACGAGGTGACGCCCCTGCTGGAGGCGACGCTCAACGATCTGTCCGCGCCACTGCCCATGCGGCTGCAGGTGCCCCGGGTGCTGCGCCTCATCGGCACGCCGGGGGCGCTGCACGCCCTGCTCTTCTCCAACGTACGTGACGATGCACGGCTGCACTTCCGCATCGGCGCCGAGATGTCACGCCTGCGCGATGAGCACCCGGAGCACCCGGTGGACGAGGACCGGGTGCGCGAGGCGCTCGGCCGGCGGCGCGAGGTGTACCGCGCCCTGGTGGAGCCCTTCCTGGATCTGCGCGCGGAGCTGGGAGAGCACTCGCTGCTCACCCGCGTGGTGGGGGATCGGCTGGATCAGGCGCTGGAGCTGTCCTTCTTCCTGCTGGGCCTGCTGCACCCGCCCCAGGTGATGCGGCGCGTGCACCAGCAGGTGGCGGGACAGGACGCGCGGCGGCGGGCCTACGCGCTGGAGCTGCTGGAGACGCTGACGAACGACGAGGACCGGGCGCTGGTGCGCGAGCAGGTGGAGTCGCACCACCGGGATCTGCCTCCGGGCACGATGGGCCAGTTGGAGGCGCACCTGGCCTGGCTGTGCCGCAGCGAGGATGTGGTGCTGCGCGCGTGCGCGCGCTACGTGGCGGGCCGGATCGGCATGGATCTGCCGCCCCCGCAAGAGGGAGACATGAGCCAGGCGACGGTGCAGAAGCTGTTCCTCCTCGAGGAGGTGCACGTCTTCTCGCAGAGCGACGTGGACGACGTGGCGGCGGTGGCGGCGATTGCCCGCGAGGCGCGCTTCCGCGCGGGCGAGCGCGTCTTCAGCCAGGGAGATCCCGGAGACGCGCTCTACGTCATCATCGAAGGTGTGGTGGACGCGCGCAGCAACGGCGAGCACGTGCTGCGGATGCGGGCCAAGGAGACCTTCGGCGACCTGAGCCTGCTCGACGGTGCCCCCCGCCCCACGGATGCCATCGCCGTGGAGGACACGCGGGTGCTGGTCATCGACCGGCGCGACTTCCTCGATCTGCTGGCGGACCGTCCGGAGCTGCTCACGGGCTTCTTCCGCGCGGTGACCCAGCAACTGCGCGCCGTCATCAACGCGTCCGATCAGCCGCCGCTGAGCGGGGCGCATCTGGTGCCGAACCTGACGAAGGAGGAGCAGTCCCCGCCTCCAGAGGAACAGAAGCGGCCCCTGGCGGGCTGAGCGGGCAGCCCCCTGCGCGCGAGCGCTGTCCGGGAAGCCACTCCCGCGTGCGCTCCCGGGACGTTTTGTCCGCCCCCTGCACGGTGGTTAGCGTCCATGACGGGGCACCAGAGCGCCCCGGGGGGAGGACGTCATGCGCCGTGCTCGAGGTCTTGCCGCCGCCGTCATGGGGATGGCGGTGTTTCTGACGGAGTTGCCCACCGCATGGGCCAGCGCGGGAGGCCGCGTCCGGTGCGGCGACACAATCACCCGGAGCACCCGGCTCACCCACGATCTCTCGTGTCCGGGGACGGACGGCCCCGCGCTCCGGGTCGTTGGCAAGGGCGTCATCCTCGACCTCGGCGGCCACACCGTGCGCCGCTCCGGCCCGGATCCGATGGGCACGTCGGAGGGCATCCTGGTGCTGGCCGACAGCACGGTGAGGAATGGGACCATCCGGGGGTTCCAGTTGGGGTACGTGCTCGACGCGGACGGGCAACACTCCCCGGAGCACGTGCGGCTGTCCCGGCTCAGGTTCATCGACAACCGGGGTGCCATCTACCACCGCAACGGCCATGCGACGTTGACGCTCACGGACTCCATGCTGGTCGGCAACGGCACCGGACTGGGCAGTGAACAGGACGCGAGCAGTGGCACGTTCGAGGTGCGATCGACGCTCTTCCTCGGCCAGGGGCTCGCGCTCTCGGCGAACCTCCATTCCGTCGACGTGGTCCGCTCGACCTTCAGCTTCAACGGGACCGTGGTCTGGTGCCCCTATGGCAGCATCACCTTCAGGTCGAGCTGGCTGCTGCAGAACGACGTCGTGGGAAGAATCCCCCTCGGCGACTTCGGCTACGGCTTCTGCTCCGTGGCGTCGTTCACCGACACGCTGATCGCTCGCAACGGCTCACTCGCCCCCTCCGACCAGCCGGCCTGGGAGCCGGGCAACTTCGTCCTGCGCGGCTCGCGGGTCACCGACAATGACAGTGGCCTGCTCGTCCGGGCCTGGACGGTAGACATCCAGGACGACACCTGGTGGGGCAACGCGGGCGGCCTGACCCTGGCGGACCTGCCAGAGTACGTGCCTCCCCCGCTCGCCGGCACGGTCAGCGGCAACCGCTTCCTGGACAACCGCGGGGACGGCCTCCGGGTGACGGTTCCCAGCACCCTCACGGTGTCCCGCAACACCGCGATCGGCAACACGGGCTGGGGGCTCCATGTCCCCGGGGTGATCGACGGGGGCGGCAACGTCGCGCGAGACAACGGGGCGGGCAACTGCATCGGCGTCGTCTGCGCCTCCCGCCCCGTCCGGGAAGAGCTTCAGGCCTCGCCCGTCAGCCGGTAATACGCATGGGGACGATGCCGGCGGATGACATTACGGGCGAGCGGGTTCATGTCCCATTTGATGGGGATGGGGTCCACGACGAAGCCCATGTCATCCTTGAACTGGCCCAGCTGGGGGGCCTCGCGTGAATCGAGGCCCCCCACCAGCGTGTGAACGCTCCCGAGCCTGCGGCAGATCTGCGCGAACTCGAAGACCAGTCCGGTGGAGAGGTTCGTCGGCAGGGCCCACGTGGCGTAGTACGCGTTGAAGCCATACGCGACACCATCCACCACGTAGCCGTCCAGGTACCCTCCCAGCCTGCCATCCACGAGGCCCGCGAGGACGCACCAGTGGTCCGACTGGAAGTACTTCCTCACGTCCGCGGCATACCGCTCGGGCGAGGGGACTTTCTTGTGCTGGGTCCGGGAGAGCGCATCGACGACGGTGCCGTACCCCTGCTCGAGCAGGAGCGCGGGTCCGGTCAACTGGACGATCCTCACGAGCCGTTGGCACTTGCGGAGCTTGTTGCGCCGGTTGGAGGAGAGGCTGTCGGGTCCATAGCCGCCGAGGTCCGATAGCCGCACGACGGGGACCTTGCCGTTCGCGGAGGCGGAGGACTCGGGGGTCAACGCCGCCCGGTATCCCCAGCTCAGGGGCGTGGGCCGGGTCGCCTCCTCTGGAGTCAGACGCGCCAACAGGTGCACGGGCTGGAAGAAGCCGGGCGCGCCCGTCTGCTCCCAATAGTGCTCACCGTGCTGGATGACGCGCGCCCCTTCGTTGCGCCGGCGTCCGGCGAGCTCCCGCTCCGTGAGGACCGCGAATGTCGCCTCCGAGGAGTCACGCACCTGGGGATCCGACATGACATCCAGACCTTTCCGGCAGACGCAGCTGCCCATGGCAAGCCGCCCGTGAAAATAGTCAGGATGTCAGTCTTTGTTAGCGCCCGGCCGGGCACGGGTTCGTGTGGAGTTGTCAACGGCGGACGCGCGCGGGAACCCCGACCACCACCACCCGGGGCGGCACATCGGCGAGCACCACCGCGCCAGCGCCGACCACCGCTTCTTCTCCCACGCTCTTGCCAGGCAGGATGGAAGCGCCAAGGCCCACGTGGGCGAGGGCGCCGATCCGCACGGTGCCCCCGAGTGTTGCATTGGGCGAGAGGTGGGCGAACGCGCCGAGCTCGCAGTCATGCTCGACGATGGCGCCACTGTTGATGATGACTCCATCCGCGACCCGTGCGTCCGGGTTGATGACGGCCTGGGCCATGACGACCACGCCCGCTCCGACCCGGGCGGAGGCCGCCACGACGGCGGACGGGTGAATCAAGGTGGCGGGAACCAGCCCCAACGCTTCACACAAACCATACACGCGGCGCCGCGCGTGGTTCTCCCCTATCCCCAGCGCAACCCCGACCTCCGAGCGATGCGCCTCGAGCCAGGCCGCTCCACCGAGGATGGGCAGGCCGAGGACCCGCCCTCCCGCCTGCACTCCATCATCGATGAAGCCCTCGACGCGCAGGCCACGCGCCAGCGCGATGTCGGCGACCACCTTGCCGTGGCCCCCACAGCCATAGACGACCAGCCTGGGATTTTCTCTCTTTTGCTCCACGGGCATTCACCGGATCGAGAGCAGCCACTCGGGCGCGGACCTACCACCATTTACTCCGCCGCTGGCACCGGGAGGCTACGGGAAAGTACGGGGTGTCGGATGGGGCACTCGCTCACTTCCATTCAAGCGACCCTCCTCGAAGTCCATGCGCTCCAGGGTGGCTTGGAACTGGCGCCTCCGGGTTCCACCCTCATGCCAGCGGTTGTGGGGCAAAGGGGGGAAAGGAATGGCTCAAGGGGAGAGTGGAGGTGTGCTTTCCGTGGCCGAGCGTCCATGGGTGCGGGTGATGGGCAGCCAACGCAGGTCGCCACGTCTGCGCTCGCTGCTCATGCTCCTGTTGGATGCGGCGATCACGGCGGGTTCTCTCTTTTTCGCGGTGCTGCTGCGCTTCGATGGGGAGTTGCCCGCGCGCTGGCAGTTGGCGCTCGAGCACAGGCTGCCCCTGCTGCTCGCGGTGCGGCTGGCCACCCTGGTCTGGTTTGGCCTGCACCGCTGGTCGTTCCGCAACTCCAGCCTCAACGAGGCGGGCCGGCTCGTCCTGGCCAACATGATCGGCACCATCGTGTTCGAGGCCATCCGGTCCTTCTTCTACTTCGAGCCGCTGCCCCGCTCGGTGATCGCCATCGAGTTCCTCTTCACCACGGCGCTGATGGGGGCCCACCGGTTCGCCCCGCGGATGACGCGGCTGTGGTACCTGGATCAGCGGCGCTCGCGGGCGCGGGGCACGAAACGGACGATCATCGTCGGAGCCGGCGCTGCCGGAGATCTCCTGCTGCGCGACCTGCTGCGCAACCCGGGCAGTCCCTGGCACGTCGTCGGCTTCGTGGATGACGATCCGGCCAAGCGCCGCACCTCCCTCAACGGCAAGCCGGTGTTCGGCCCCATCGATGCGCTGCCGGCGCTGGTGACGAAGCACCGGGTGACCCAGGTGCTCATCGCCATCCCCCGCCTGGCCCCGGAGCGCATCCGCCACATCCTGGGGCTGTGCAAGCAGCGCAGTGTCAGCTTCAAGATCATCCCGGCCTCCTTCGCCTACCTCGACCGGAAGATCACCACCGCGATGCTGCACGACCTCAGCCCGGAGCACCTGCTGCCCCGGGATGAGATCTCCTTCGATCAGAAAGAGGTCCACAGGCTCGTGGCGGGCCGCCGCATCCTCGTCACCGGAAGCGCGGGCTCCATCGGCAGCGAGATCGCCCGCCAGGTCGCGGAGCACGCGCCCGCCTCGCTCGTGCTGCTCGACATCAACGAGAACGAGCTCTACTTCCTCGTGCGCCAGCTCCAGGAGCGCTACCCCAAGCTGCCGGTGAGCGCCATCGTGGCGGACATCCGGGACCTGGACCGGTTGATGCGCGTGGGCCGGGAGCACGCTCCGCAGTACGTGTTCCACGCGGCCGCGCACAAGCACGTGCCCCTGATGGAGGACTCGCCCGAGGAGGCCATCAAGAACAACGTCTTCGGGACCCGCAACGTCGCGCGCATGGCGGATGCCTGTGGCGTGGAGCGCTTCGTGCTCATCTCCACCGACAAGGCGGTCCACCCCTCCTCGGTCATGGGGGCCTCCAAGCGGCTGGCGGAGATGGTCATCCGCGACATCGCGGCCCGCTCGCGCACCGCGTTCACCGCCGTCCGCTTCGGCAACGTGCTCGGCTCCGCGGGCAGCGTGGTGCCCCTCTTCAAACAGCAGATCCAACGCGGCGGGCCGGTCACCGTCACGCACCCGGACTGCACCCGCTACTTCATGACCATCCCCGAGGCGGTGGGGCTCGTGGTGCTCGCGGGCCTGGGAGGCTATGGCGAGCTGTGCATCCTCGACATGGGGACGCCCGTGCGCATCGCCGAGCTTGCCTCGAGCATGATCACCATGGCGGGCCTGGTGCCAGACAAGGACATCGCCATCGTCTACACGGGGCTGCGCCCGGGCGAGAAGCTCGAGGAGACGCTGCTGAGCGAGGAGGAGGAGCGCACCCAGCAGGTCCGCAACCGCATCAAGGTGGCCCACAGCCCCTCCCCTCCACTGGACTTCCAGGCACGGCTCGAGCGGCTGGGACGAGCGGCCTGGAACGGTGACGTGCTCGGCGTGAAGCTCGCCCTGCGCGACCTCATCCCCACGTACACCCCGGAGAAGCTCGTGGTGAGCAAGCGCTCGTGAGCACTCAGCGCCGGGGCGCGCGGTAGGCCGGAAAGTAGCCCTCGCCGGGGTGGCCCCCCGACAGCGCGGCATACACCTCCGGGTCGCAGATGATCTCATGGGTCTGGAGGCGGAAGACGGCATTGGCGAACCCCCGCTTGAACTCCTCGAGGCTGTCGCCCGGCTGGATGCCGCCCCCCAGGTTGAGTGGGAGCCCCAGCCGGGTGCAGAGCTCGACCAGCGCCGCGAAGACATTCTTGGCGGGCGAGCGAGGCAGGAACGCGTCGGCCGTCCCGCCGAGGTAGTAATGCAACACCCCATCGCTGGAGACGCCGATCGCCGCGGAGGCGACCTGGCCGTCCGGTGCACGCGCCGTCGCGAGCCAGGCGCCGGGTGAGGAGAACAGCTCCTCGAAGTAGGCGTCCGGGAAGAAGTAGCGGGCGCTCGCCCCGTCGCGGACCATGGTCTGCCGGTAGGCTTCCTTGAAACCCTCCCGCTCCTCGCGCGAGGCCTCGCGCGCCGGACAGCAGGCCGGCACGAAGCCCAGCCGCAGGTTGCGCCGGATCTGCCGGCGGTGCATCTCCCGGTACTGGATGGGCAGGCGGGGGTCGATGAAGAAGACCTCGTTGCGCGCCGTCCCCCCGGCGAAGCAGCGGGGACCGGAGACCCGATCGCGCACGAAGATGCTGACGAGCCCGGTGCCTCGCCAGTCCACCTCGTCCTTGGGCAGCTCGCTCAGCCCATCCAGCACTCCACCCGGAAAGCCATAGGGAGACACGGCATCGCGGTAGGGCGTCCCCTCGATGGGCCGCACGATGAGCGGGAGCCGCAGCGTTCCTCCCACGCCCGCTTCAATGACGAGCGAATGCGTCGCCCCCTCGGCACGCAGGTGGTGCGCCGAGCGGAAGTAGTCCTCCGATTGCGCTGCCCTTCCCTCGTCGGAGAACAGGACGGCTCTCGGTTTCATCATCGTCATCATGCCCGCTGCTCCCCCCGCTCTCCTGCGCTCTCCTGCCTGCATGGTCCGAGCAGACAGGCCCATGCTGGCTCGCACCTCGTGGTGGGCACCCCCTTCTCCATCACCTGGGGTCCACGCCGGAATTCAATGGGTATTCACACGTTCAGTTAGCCACGAACGCACTCGAGCGTTCCCATCGCAGACAGAGTAACCCTCCGGGCAAGCGGCCGGAGACTGACTTCAAGACACCATTCTACCCAGGACACCACTGATGTTGGATTTCCGTCGTCGAAGCACTCGCGGTCTCACCCTCTCCTCTTTCCTGTTCGCCTCGCTCCTGTTCGGAGCGGCCTGCGACCCCAATGCCGAGCTCGAGGCCAATCCCAATGCCGGGTTCACGGACTCCAGCGAGGGCATGGACCCCAGCGAGGGCATGGACCCCGGCGCGGAGAGCGCGCCCATCGATCTCGAGCAGCACGCCGACGGGCTGACCGCGTCGGATCCGAGCGCGACCGCGATCCCTCCAGCGCCCGCCGGGCTGCGCACCGTAGCGGCCTGGGAGACGCTGTTCCTCAAGCGCTGGAACACGGATCACACCTCGGACTTCCTGCCCAGGAGCACCTCGCGCGACAGCTGGCAGTTCTACAACCTCGGCTATGGCATCGACGGCAACACCGCGATGTACCGCGCCACCGGGAAGACGCAGTACCTCGACCGTGCCCTGCTCTACGTCAACAACATGGTCAACAGCGCGAAGACGTCCGCGTCGTTCTCCAGCAGCCGCTTCAAGGACGGCTACCTGGGCTGGATCACCCAGCGGCCGGAGACGATCGGGCAGGAAGTGCCCCTGTACGAGAGCTATTGCTGGCGCTACGTGACGCGCCTGCTGCGCGTCATCCGTGAGACGCCCGCGCTCTACAACAACGCCACCTACCGCGCGCAGTACGACCGGCTGCTCGAGTTCTCGGAGAAGAACATCTTCGAGAAGTGGTTCCGGCGCGGGGCCAACAGCCACATCTACCGCGTCAACACGCACATGTCCGCGCACTGGGCCTACATCGCCATGGATCTGTCGCGCATGACCACCGACGCGACCCGCAAGGCCAACTACCTGGCCGTGCTCAACAACGTCAACCGGGACATGCCCAACTACCCCTCGTCCCTGCGCGAGCAGATGGGCACCAGCCCCGTCAATCCGGCCGCCTACTTCTGGAGCGACACGTGGGGCTCCCACACGCGCCCCGGCCAGGACGTGTCCCACGGCAACGGGGTCATGGCGTTCATCGTCGAGGCGCATGACGCCGGCATCGAGTGGACGGACAAGGACATGCGCGCCTTCGTCGCGACGCTCGGCTCCGTCATCTGGCCCGCCGCCGGCAAGTACGGCAACTACATCGACGGCTCGGGACGCGGCAATGGCTGGTTCAACGACGGCCTGATGAAGCTCGGCCGCTATGACGTCAACCTGCAGCGCCGGCTCGAGACGCACGCCGTCGGGAACAACACCCAGTACTACGGCAACGCCGCGCTCAACGTGCGGCTGCTGTCCGAAGCGGCCGCGAAGTAAGGCCGCGGCAGCGGACAAACACCCCCCCCTCCCGCCCCGGTGCGCGGGAGGGGGATGGTGAGCAGGCTCCTGGGCGTGCCGGGTGCGGAGCCCGGCCTCCAACCAGGAGCCCGCATGTCCCAGCGCATCTACCTGTCCTCGCCCCACCTGGGCCCTTACGAGCGCGGCTACGTGGACGAGGCGTTCGCGAGCAACTGGATCGCTCCGCTGGGCCCGCACGTCGATGCGTTCCAGGCGGAGTTCTCCCGTTGCACCGGGGCACCGCACGCGCTCGCGTTGAGCTCCGGTACGGCCGCGCTGCACCTCGCCCTGCAACTGGTGGGCGTCTCTCCCGGAGACGAGGTGCTGGTGAGCACCCTCACCTTCTCGGCCACGGTGAACCCCATCCGCTACCTGGGGGCCACGCCCGTCTTCATCGACAGCGAGCGCACCTCCTGGAACATGGATCCCTCCCTGTTGAGCGAGGAGTTGGAGGCACGCGCCCGCTCCGGGCGGCTGCCGCGGGCCGTCGTCGTGGTCCACCTCTACGGACAGAGCGCCGACATGGACCCCATCCTGGCCGCCTGCGAGCGCTACGGCGTGCCCGTCGTGGAGGACGCGGCCGAGGCCCTGGGGAGCACCTACAAGGGGCGTGTCCCGGGCACGCTGGGCCGCGCCGGCATCTACTCCTTCAATGGCAACAAGATCATCACCACCTCGGGCGGAGGCATGCTGGTGTCGCCCGACGAGGCCCTCGTCCAACACGCGCTCAAGCTCGCCACCCAGGCGAGAGATCCCGCGCCGCACTACCAGCACTCGGAGATTGGCTACAACTACCGCCTCAGCAACGTGCTGGCCGCGATCGGCCGCGGGCAGCTGCGGGTGCTGGAGGACCGGGTCGCCGCGCGGCGCAGGAACTACGAGCTCTACGCGAGCGCCCTCGCGGAGATGCCGGGCCTCTCCTTCATGCCCGAGGCCCCCTGGGGGCGCCACACCCGCTGGCTGACGGCGCTGACGATCGATCCGGCGCACTTCGGCGCGGACCGGGAGGTGGTGCGGCTCGCGCTCGAGCGGGAGAACATCGAGGCCCGGCCCGTGTGGAAGCCCATGCACCTGCAGCCCGTCTTCGCCTCGTTCGCGCGGCGGGGAGGCGGTGTCGCGGAGGAGCTGTTCCGGAACGGGCTCTGCCTGCCGTCCGGCTCCAACCTCACCACGAACGACCTGGGGCGGGTGGTGGAGGTGGTGCGGGCCGTCCACCATGGCCGGCGCACGGGCCGCTGAGCCGCTCATTCGGGTGACGCGGCGTCGCCGAGGAACTTGAACATCGTCGCGTCTCCCGCGTGGGAGATGCCCTGGCGCTGCACGACGCGCAGCAACGTCAGCCCGAGGATCTTCGCGTCCAGGACCAGGCTCCAGTTGTCCACGTACCAGACGTCGTGCTGGAAGCGCTCCTTCCAGCCCAGGGCGTTGCGCCCGTTCACCTGGGCCCAGCCGGTGATGCCCGGGAGCACGTCGTGGCGCCGCGCCTGCTCGGCGGAGTAGCGCGGCAGGTACTCCACCAGCAGCGGGCGCGGTCCCACCAGGCTCATGTCTCCCCGCAGCACGTTCCACAGCTGCGGCAGCTCGTCCAGGCTCGCCGCGCGCAGGAACTTCCCGGTACGCGTGAGGCGCTGCGCGTCGGGGAGCACATTGCCCTGGGCATCCGTCGCCTCCCGCATGGTGCGGAACTTCACCAACTGGAACGTCCTTCCTCCTCGGCCCGGGCGCACCTGGCGGAAGAAGATGGGTCTCCCCATCGTGGCCCACACCCCCACCGCCGTGGCGGCCATCACAGGGGAGAAGATCACCAGCCCCACGGCCGCGGTCAGCCGGTCGATGCACTTCTTGAGGAACAGCCCCGCTCCAGCCTGTCTGTGCATGTGTTCGCGCTCCAGCGTCCGGGCCCGTCGAAGACGGCAGGCGCCTTCGCGAGCGTGCGGGAACGTAGGGGCCGCCCCCCGCGCCCCACCACTCCCCCCCGGGCCGCAGCCATGTGTCGGCGGCCGAGCACCCCACCCGCCTCAGGGTGCCACGTCCGCCGCGGGTGCCGCCTGGAGGCCCTGGAGTCCGAGGCGCCTCCAGGCGCGCAGGGTGAGCCACGCGCTGACGCCCAGCTCGACGAGCCAGCCCAGCGCCAGGGCCCACGCCGCCCCCACGGGCCCCGCCCGGGGCACCCACCACGCGCTGCCCAGCGCCACCACCACCACCGACACGGCGAGCATCAGCGCCTGCGCCTTCAGCTCCCGCGCCGCCGTGAGGCCGATCTGCAGGCTCACGCACACGTACTCCAGCGCGGCGGCCGCCATGAGCCAGACGAACAGCGACAGGTTGCTCGCGTAGGCGGCCCCATAGAAGAGCGTCAGCGCCCAGCGTCCGAGCACCACCGCACCGGCGATGGCGCAGACCCCCACCAGCGCCGCCCCTCCCGTGAAGACAGCGAGCGAGCGGCCGAAGCGGCGCTGATCCCCCGCCGCGTGGTAGCGCCCCAGCCGGGGGCTCACCACCTGCCCGAGCGCATGGACCACCCGGCCTCCCAGCGCCGTGAAGTAAGCAAGCGCGGCGTACATGCCCAGCTCGGCCTGGCCGAACCGGGCTTCCAGCAGGTAGCGGGGGACATTGGGGCGCAGCGAGCCCAGCAGCGCGGTGATGCCGAGCGCGTAGGCGAGCCCCCACAGGCTCTTGAGGCGTATGCCCTCGGTGCGCCAGCGCATCCGCCCCAGTTGGGCCCAGGGCCGTGCGCCTCCGAACTCGCGCCGGTACGCGGGCGTGTCGAACAGGAAGAGCACGACGGCCCAGGAGAGCGCCAGGGCGGCCGCCGCGACGGCCGTGCTCCCCGTGGCCTTCAGCGCGAGCACCACCAGCACCACGGAGAGCACGCTCTTGGCGATGATCGACCGGGCGATGAGCACCAGCCGCTCGGCCTTCTGCAGGGCCCCGTAGAACACCTCGCTGAGGGCCTCGAAGCCCTTGGCCACGGCCAGCAGCACGATGACGAGGGTGGCGCGCACCGGGTACCCCATCAGGGAGATGGCGCAGCACAGCAGCACGCCTCCGAGCACGTTGAGCACCATCAATCCCAGGTAGTGCTCGAAGCCGTAGGCGCTCCGGGCGTCGGTGGCCTGGAGGGTGCGCAGGTTCATCCGCGCCAGGAGCATCACCGGGGCGGTGATGGCCAGGCCGAGGGAGAACTCGCCCAGCTGCTCCATGGTGCCCAGCCGGGCGCAGGCCACCAGCACTCCCCACTGGGCGAGCGCGTAGATGAGCCCGGCCGCGAGCGTCCACGCGAAGTTGCCCCCCACCGACCGCCGCATCACGCCCTGCCCACCGCGTGCCGCAGCACCTCGGCCAGCCGGAGGGCCGCGGAGTCCGCGGAGAACCGCTCCCGGCCGAGCCGCCCCGCCCGCGCCCCCGCCTCGGCGAGCCAGCGGGAGTCCCGGAGCTTGTCCGCCAACAGCGCCGCCGCCGCGGAGACGTCCCTGGGAGGCAGGTACAGGCCGAACTGCTCCCGCTCCATGAGCTCCGTCTGCCAGCCACCGTGGTTGAGCGCGATGGGCCGGCTGGCGGCGAGCGCGTCGAAGAACTTGTTGGCGGAGTTGTCCCGCATGACCGGCATGTCGGTGACGAGCGAGGTGGAGATGCTGGCCGCGGAGAGCACCGCGGGCATCTCCGCCTTGGGGACGGTGGGAAGGAAGAAGAGGTTGCGGTCGCGCACGCCGAGCTGCTCCGCGAGCGTGTGCAGGGCCGTCTCCTCCCGTCCCTGCCCCATGATGACGAAGCGCACCTCGGGGTCGCGCTTCAGCATGTCCGCCGCCAGCCGCACGAGGTAGCCGACATCATTCACCAGGCCCAGGGTTCCGGCGTACAGCACCATGGGCCGCTCCCCGAGCCAGGGGTATTTCCGCCGGAACTCCGCGCCCGCCGAGGCCGGGACCTGGAAGCGGTCCGGGTCGCAGAGGTTGGGGATGACGGTGATCTTCTCCGGAGATACGCCCGCAGCCTCCACCCCGGCCTTCATCCCCGGCGAGAGCGCGACGATGTGTGCCGCCCCCGTGTAGGCGGCCCGCTCGAGCAGCTGGGCGGCGAAGATGGCGGGGCGGCTCTTGAGGGCGCCCACCGCGATGGGGATGGCGGGCCAGAGATCCCTCACCTCGAAGACCATGGGCCTGCTGTTCCAGCGCGAGGCGAAGAGCCCGGGGATGGCGATGGTCAGCGGCGTGCTCGTCGCGAAGACCACGTCGCCGGAGAGCTGCATCGCCCGGCGCGCGGAGTTGACGGCGAAGTGGCCGAAGGCGCGCATCCGGTCCGCGTACGCCATCGAGTTGGAATAGGCCACCGGGAGCCAGTGCACCTGGATGCCGCTCTCGTTCGTCTCACGCCAGCCCCGCGTGTCCCAGCCAGGCTGGGTGTCCGAGGTCACCATGTGCACCTCGTGTCCCATCGCGACCAGACGGCGGGCCAGCTCGTAGGAGCGGGTCCCGCCGCGCATCTCGGGCGTGGTGAAGTATTGGTGGAGGTAGATGATCTTCATGTCAGCTGGCTCCAGGGACAGCGGGACGGACGACGGCCGAGGTACACGAGGACATCACCATCAACAGGAACAGGGACCGGCTGTCGTAGAGGTCCCCGCTGGACTGGCTGCCGAGCAGCACCAACATCACCGCGCCGACGGTGGCTCCATCCAGGCCGCGGCGCTCCCGGAGTGCCGAGCGCGAGAAGACGAGCAGGGCCCACCCGAGGAACAGCAGCCCCAGCGCCCCACCCTCGCAGAACACCTCGAGGAAGAGGTTGTGGGGGTAGACGCCCAGCCCGAGCGCCGGGAAGGCCGCGAGCCCCGCCCCCGCCACCGGGTTGTCCAGCCCGAGCTCGTACGCGGCGGCATACAGGGTCTCGCGGCCCGACAGGTACACCTTGCTCTCCGAGTCACCGCTCCCCTCGTACTTCAGGGTCAGCTTGAGGAAGCGCTCCTCCAGGGAGCGGTCCAGCGCCTTGCCCAGGGGCGAGAGCGTGGCCGCCACCACGACGGCGGCCGTGGCGAGCAGCGACAGGAGGGCGAGCCGACGCAGCGGCACACGTTGCACCACGAGGAAGGTGAGCAGGCCCGCGAGGATGGCGAGCGCCCCACCCCGTGAGCCGGTGAGCAGCGCGAGGATCACCCCGGTGGCCGCCGTCGGAATCCAGAACCAGGCCCGCCCGCGCCGGTACCAGAAGTACATGGCGCCGAGCGCGAGCAGCCCCATGAGCCGGGCGAAGACGTTCGGTCCGCCCCCCAGCACGGCCAGCCGCGCGCCGCCCCCGCCTCCCACCAGTTGGCCCACCCCGGCGAGTGCCATCAACCCCGTGGCCGTGACCACCACGGTCCAGAAGGCATCCAGCACCCGCTCCGCGGGTTGGCGGAGCGCGGCGAGCCCGAAGCCCACGCTCATCACGCCGGCCAGGACCAGCTCGTAGAGCTTCCACAGCGCCAGGCCCGTGTCGGGTGCCCAGAACGTGCTGACGCCCAGGTAGCCGAAGAACACCACCAGCGCGATCAACAGCCGGAGATCCAACCGGGTCTCCCCCGGGCTCGCCGGGCGGTGGGCGCGGTGCACCAGCCCCACCGACGCGAGCATCAGCCCGCCCATGACGATCCACAGCCGCAGCTCCAGGAACGGGTTCGGCTCGAGGCTGTCGGAGGAGGCCAGCCGTTGCAGTCCCCAACGGCCCGAGAGCACGTAGAGCGCGGCGATGACGCCCAGTCCCGCGCATCGGATCCATCTCATGAGGTGGCTCCAATCCCGCGCTCAGCGCCCGGCCGGGTACTCGTACTGGTAGATGCCGCTCACGGCGCGTCCCGCCGATGAGCGCGGGACTCCGTTGAAGATGATTCCCTGGACGCGGACGCCGTTCTGCTCGAGCCGGCCCAGGGCCGCGGCCACCTCGCCCATCGGGTGGGCGCCCGCGCGCACCACGGCGAGGTTCACGCCCGCATGCCGGCCCACGAGCGCCGCGTCGGTCACCGCCAGGATGGGCGGCGTGTCGAAGAGGACGAGGTCGTACCCGGCCGACATCCGCGCCACGAGCTCCGTGAACCTGTCGCTCAGCAGCAGTTCGGCGGGGTTGGGCGGCAGGGCGCCGGCGGCCAGGAAGGACAGGCTCCGTCCCGGAACCGGCAGGATGGCCTGTTCCAGCTCGGCCGTCCCCGCGAGGACCTCGGAGAGGCCATGGGAGCGCTCGGCCTGGAAACAGCGGTGGAGCCAGCCCCCGCGCAGGTTGGCGTCCACCAGCAGGACACGCTTGCCACAGTCCGCCAGCACCCAGGCGAGGTTGACGGAGACGAAGGACTTGCCCACCCCGGGGCTCGGCCCAGTGAGGGAGATGACGTTGTTGGGCGCGTCCTTCAGCGAGAGCAGCAGGCGGGTCCGCAGGCCTCGCAGGCTCTCGACGACCAGGTCACGCGGCTGGGTCTCCGCCAGGATGGGGAACAGCCCGCGCTCCGAAGCCCGCTTCCAGCGGCTCCGGCGCGAGGCCCCCCCGCCGAGGGGAATGGTGGCATAGACCGGCACCCCGAGCTCCGCCTCGACCGCGGCGGGAGCCGAGACGCCCTTGCGGAGCGCCTGCCGGGTGAAGGCGTGTGCGACGCCGAGCGTCAGCCCCAGCACGAGGCTCACCGCGAGCACCCCCGGTTTGTTGGGGCGCACCGGCGCGCGGGTCACCACGGGCTCGTCGAGAATGCGCGCGTGGCCGACGATGCTCGACTTCAGCACCCGGTACTCCTGGGCCTTGTTGTTGAGCTGGAGGTACAGCTCGGTGGCCACCTTCACGTCCCGCATGAGCTGAGCCGACTTCAGCTCCGCGGCCGGCAGGCCCTTGATCTGGGCGTTGAGGGCGCTCCGGTCGGCCCGCAGCCGCGCCAGCTTGCGGCTGGTGGCGGTGAGCACCGGGTGCTTGTCGGTGAAGCGCTGCCGCAGCTCGGAGCGCTCGAGCACGAGCGCCGAGATCGACTTCTCCAGGTCCACGCTCCGGTTCAGGAGCGCCTGGGTCTCCATCCCGAGATCGACGATGCCCTGGCCCGCGCGGTGGGTGCTCAGGGCCGCCTCCGCTCGCTCCAGCTCCTCGCGCAGGCCGGGCAACTGGCTGTCGAGGAACACCAGCGTCCGCTCCGCCTCCTCGCTCCGGTGCTCGACGTTCTGGCGGACATAGTGGCTCGCGATGGCCCGGAGTGTCGCGGAGATCCCCGCGGGATCCTCCCCCTCGAGGGCCGCGGTGAGGACGCCGGTGTTGGTGCCCTTCTCGCTCAGGCGCAGCGCGCGCTGGAGCTCCTCCACCACCTCGAGGCGGGAGCGCCGCGTCACCTGGAACTGCGTCCCCGGGCGGGCCTCGAGCTCGGAGACGAGCAGCTCCACCCGCCAGGGCGAGCCCGGTGGCGCCGTGGCGGGTGTGCCGGCGCGCCCGCTGAGCAGAGGGGTGGAGTCCGGGCCGAGCAGCGCGTACGCACCGGCCTCCCCGGCGACGAGCGTGAGGGGGACGTCCTCCAGCTCCGGCGGCACGCTCACCTGATCCACCCGGAGGCGCTCACCCCCCCAGGCGAACTGGTCCAGGTACCACCGGGGCTCGGCGAGGCCCGGTCCCTTGTGGTCGCGGGCCAACGCCGCGCCCAGCACCGGGAAGTACCGGGGCCTGGCCACCACATCCAACCGCAGCTCGTCGACGACCCTCCCCAGCAGCGCCCGCGAGCTGAGGACCTCGATCTCGGTGGAGGCCTGCCTGGACCCGTCCGCGAGCAGCTCGTCCAGTGCCCCCAGGCGGCTGACCTTCTCCTCGAGCTGGAGCACGGCATTGGCGCGGTACACGGGCGTCGTGGAGGTCATGTACACGGCCCCCACCATGAGCGACAGGACGACCGCCGCGATGATCGAGCCGCGGTGCTCGATCAGGATGGCCAGGTGACGGCCCAGGTCGAGCTCGTCGGTTGGCGATCCCTGGCCGGAGCGGTCGGGCACCTTGCGGCTGGAGGAGCTCGTCATGGAGGCTGGATAATGATCGCTCTGTTGCCGGTATCTACTGCCTGCCAGAGCAGCTGAACTGTTGGCTGGATCTGACTGATGATGCGGTTCCAGCGTGTCAACTCGTGCGCCGAGACGAACACGACGTCATGTGGCTGAAGCTGGAACTGCGTCGCGAGCAGCAGCGCGTCGGGCGAGCTCGCATCGAGCTTGTAGATGGTGGGCCGGTCGAAGCTGCCGCGGATGACATAGAGCCTGGCCGGGTTGGAGGTGACGGGCTCGAAGCCCTCGCTGTCGCCAATCGCCTCCGCGAGTGTCATCCGGCCCTTCACCATGAGGCGCGAGGAAGGCTTGCGGACCTCGCCGAGGACGAAGACCTTGTTCCGGCTCCGGTCGGAGACGTGGAGGATGTCTCCATCCTGGAGGAGCCAGTTCTGGCTGATATCGCCCTGCTCGTGGAGCGCCTGCAGATCCAGGGTGAACGTCTGGCCGCCCCGGGTGAGCGTCACGCCGCGCAGGTCGGCCTCGGCGGTGGGTCCCTTCGCCTGGCTGATGGCGTCCTGCACCCGGAGGGGGACATCCGTGATGGGGATGCTGCCGGGGGCGAGCACCTCCCCGGTGACCTGGACTTTCTGCCCCCGGAAGCCCACCACGCGCACGTCGAGCTGCGGCCGCTCGATGACCGGCGCCAGCCCCTTCGTCAGCAGCTCGCGGATCTCCCGCAGCGTCTTGCCCGCGACAGGGATGACGCCCACGTGTGGGAAGAACATCGTCCCATCGGCCGCCACCGGGTGGCCCGTGGCCTCGGCGGACCGGAACTCGCCCGCTGGGATGGTGAGCTCGGGATGATCCCAGACGATGACGCTCAGCACGTCGTGGGCCGTCACCCGGTAGTCATAGTCCGCCGCGGCCGCCGCCAGCGGATCCTGCCGCGGTGCGGGCCGCGTCTGCTCCCGCTCCGCCAGCTGCCTGCTCAGCAGCTCCGCGTCGATCGGGATGATCTCGAACGCGTCGCCGGTGCCCGCGTCCGCCTTCCCGGCGTATCGCTTCCGGAAGGCGCCTTCGTCCATGGACATGCCAGGGCCCCACGCGCAGGCACTCAGGCACAGCACCGCGGCCAATAGCAGGACGCGCTTCATCCACCCCCCCGGATCCTTCCAGCGCCTTCGAGCATGACCTCGAGGCCGCCGGATTCTTCCGAGCCGGGGGAGCCCTCGCAAACCCGCGAGCGTGCGGGTGTCCGGAAGGAAATAGGAGGCAGGGCCCGGACAACAGATCACCTGCCCTCCGGGGCGTGTGCCTCCCGCCGTGGCAATCCCGCGGGTGGCCTACCGGGGACTGCCCTCCCCCTGAACGGGCTCCCCGGCGGCCAGCAGATGGGCGGCGGCCACGGGGATGAGGGGGCGCAGGAAGCACTTCACCAGCGGCAGCGCCGAGAGCGCCCGCGCCACCGCGAGCCCCACGAGGCTCCACGGCCGGCGCTCCACGCTGGCGGCCGGGGAGAACACCTCGCGCGTGCTGTTCGTCCACAGCGAGCCGTAGATCCCCAGCGGCGGAAGGATCGACGTCAGCCGGTTCCAGCCGCGCAGGAACCAGGGCTCGCGCGGATTCTGCTCCTGCCAGGCCAGGGCGCTCTTGCCCGCGGTGAAGACCACGAACCACCAGGCGACCCAGACGAACATCAGCACGGAGAGCAGCGCGTCCCTCGCGGGCAGGAACAGCGTGACGGCCCAGAGCACGACGGCGCCAAACCCCCACACCACCAGGCCCCGCCAGCGCTGCTTCATCTTGCGGCGCAGCCACGGCAGGTCGAGCCGGATGCGCGGGGTGAGCGGCTCGTCCTCCGGCGCCAGTCCGGAGCGCAGGCTCACCTCGCGCTCGAGCTCCGTGTGGAAGTCGCGCGACAGGGCGATGACGATCCACTGGGCGATCTGCAGCGAGGACAGCAGCGCCGCCCAATAGACGGCCCAGTGGACGGTGCGCTTCCTCTCCACGCCCTCGGCCTTCGTGGCCACGGCTTTCGCGGCGTCCCGCGCCGCCCGCCGGCTCTCCTCGGCCGCCTGGGCCTCCTTCAGGGCCTGCTCCACCGCGGCCCGCACCTTCTCCTGGTCCGCGCCCGCCAGCCCGGCGAGCACCGCCGCGCTCTCCGCCGCCTTCTGGAGCTGGCGCGCCCGCTTCATCCGGGCCTCGGCCTCCTCCACCGCGGCCTGCGCCTGTTCCTGCGCCTCCGCCACCTCGCGCTGAACCTCCTCCTGATGCTGCTCCGTCCACTCCTCGGGCCCGACCGACTCCACGAACTCCTTGCCCGAGCCCGTGAACGCCACCGCCAGCCCGACGATGGCCACCACCTGGAGCACGCCCACCGCCAGGTAGCGCCGCCTCAGCGCCCGGTCCTCCCAGAGGGTCCGCAACAGATGGAACGGCAGGCAGAAGCCGTGGACGAGCTGCCTCAGCCGGTTCACTGGCAACGGAACACTCCGCTGCTGGAAGTGTCCGGCGCCACGACGCACGTCGTCCCACACCACCGCGAGCCACTGTTCGCGAGCGGTGGCCGGTCCGGGCTGGAGACTCCCCCCACCCCGCGGCTCCTCTAGAGGAGGCAGGGCGTCCTTCTGGCGATTCGACACACGCGGAACGCTAGCACGAGGGGCCTGGGGCGGTGGGGGTGCCCTTTTTGGCGACCCAGGGGGGGAGCTGTGGTATTCGCGCGGTCGTATCGCCAACGAATTCGGAGCCCTCATGCGTCGAGAGTCCGTTATCAACGGTGTGGTGACCTTCGCCCTCCTGGGCGCCCTCACCGGCTGCGAGAAGAATTCCGCACAGGAAACCCCGCCCGCGCAGCCGGCGCAGGCCCCCGCGGCCCAGCCGGCCGCCCCCAAGCCCACCACGGTGACGGTGCTCGTCACCGGTAGCCCCAATGGCCAGCTGCTGCCCACCCCTGCCGCCGAGGGTGAGAAGCCGACCACCGGCGCGGCGGAGCTGCTCGGCTGGTGGGCCGCCAAGGAGAAGCACTGCCCCGGCCAGGTCAAGGACGGCCAGGCGCCCTGCAAGGACGCCTCGACGCTGGCGCTGACCATCGGCGATGCGTGGAACGGGCCGGCCCTCTCCTCCTTCTTCTACGGAGAGACGACGTCGGCGGTGATGGGCCGCATGGGCTTCGCCGCCTCCGCCCTGGGCAACCACGAGCTGGACTACGGGCGCCAGCAGTTCCAGAAGAACCTCAAGACGGGCGGCTTCCCCTTCCTGGCGGCCAACCTGAAGGTGAAGGACGCGGCGCTGGCCAAGGACTGGGATCTGCCGGGCTTCAAGGTGTTCGATCGCCAGGGCCTGAAGATTGGCGTGGTGGGCCTGACGTCGCCCAAGACGGTGGCCACGGCCATGGCCGGGCGCGCCGAGGGCCTCGAGGTCCTCTCCGACGAGCAGGCGCTGACGGACGCGGTGGGCGAGGCCCAGAAGGCCGGCGCGGACACGGTGGTGGTGCTGGCGGACGAGTGCCCGAGCGATCTGCAGGCCGTGCTGAGCAAGCACCCCGAGTGGAAGGTGTCGCTGGTGGCCGGTGGCCGCTGCGCCCAGCCGGTGAACACGAAGGAGGGCAACACCACCTACGTGTCGCTGGGCCGGGGCTTCGACAAGTACCTGCGCGCCGCCTACACCTATGACGCCTCCAAGCCCGAGGGTGAGCAGGTGACGGGCGTGGAGGTGACGATGGTGGACGTGACGGGCGGCGAGGGCGCGCCGGCCGCGGACGCCGACACCGCGAAGATGATCGCCGACTTCAAGGCCAAGCTGGATCAGGCCCTGGGCGAGGAGATCGGCGTCACGAAGAAGGCCATGGAGAAGGACTCCAAGCAGCTGGCCAGCTGGGTGACGACGGCCATCCGCGAGCAGGTGGGCACGGACGCGGTGGTGCTCAACCGCAAGGGCTTCCGCGAGGGCCTGCCCGCGGGCAAGGTGACCAAGGGCAGCGTGTACTCGGTGCTGCCGTTCGAGAACTCGGTGATGGTGGTGGAGGTGAAGGGCTCGGACCTGGCCCGTCAGCTCGCCAACCCCGAGGCGGTGTACTCGGGCTTCACGCCCGCCGGGAAGGGCTTCAAGGACGCCAAGGGCAAGCCGCTGGATCCGAAGAAGGAGTACAAGGTCGCGACGATCGAGTACCTCTACTTCGGCGGTGACGGCTTCGAGTTCGAGAAGCTGGACCCGGAGCCGGGCGAGACGGGCATGTCGTGGCAGACGCCCGTCATCGACTGGACCAAGGAGAAGGGCACCACCGACGCCAAGCCGCTGGACAAGCTGATCAAGTAATCCGCCGTCCGCGCAGGCCACGGGGCCCGGTTCCTCCCTGAGAGGTACCGGGCCCTCGTGTTTCCAGCCGTTGCCGCCTACTTGCTCGAGCCACCGGACTTGCGGCGGCGCCCGGCCAGCATGGACACGGCCGTCAGCAGCGCCCAGCCGGAGAGCACCCCGGGCGAGGACACGCCGCAGCCGCAGCCGCCGTCACCCCGCGGCTCGTACTCCCGCCGCACCTTCACGTCGAACGAGCAGCGCGAGACGTTGCCGAACGTGTCGGAGGCGGTGACACGGACCTTGGTGTTACCCACCACGAAGTCACTGCCGGGCGCGGGATCGTAGGTGATGGACGGCTTGGAGACGGCGTCGGTGGCCTCCGCCGCGAAGTCCACCTTGGAGCCGTAGCGGAACTTGCGCCAGACCTCCATGTCACGCGGGCAGGTGAGCCGGGGCGCGGTGGTGTCGCTGACCACCACCTGGAACGAGCAGGTGGTGGAGTTGCCGGACTCGTCCGTCGCCGTGGCGAAGACCGCGGTGTTGCCGAGCGGGAAGTCGCTGCCGGAGAGCTTGCTGTAGGTGATGCTCGGGAGCGCGGGCTTGTTGTCGCTCGCCGTGGCGCTCGCATACGTCACGGGCGCGCCCGCCGGACCCTTGGCCTCCATGTACACCCGGGACGGGCAGACGAGCCCCGGCGGGGTGCAGTCATTGAGAGCCCAGGGCTCGGCGCCATCGGTGCCATCGTCGGTGATGAAGAAGACGCGCGGGCCCACCGGGGTGAGCCAGGAGGGCTCCGAGGAGCCAGGGCCGGGGACGATGTCGTGGAGCAGCACCGTGCCGTCCTGGGTCCCATCCGTCGACCAGAGCTCACGCCCCTCCGCCGCGGTCTGCGCGCTGAACAGCACCTTGCCGTCCACCACGGTCAGCCAGAAGGGCGCCGCGCTTTCACGGCCGGGATTGATGTCCTCGATCAGCGCCGTGCCGGCCACCGTTCCATTGCTCCGCCACAGCTCGAACCCGCTCGCTTCGTCCCAGGCGGTGAAGATCAGCTGGCCATTCAGGTTCGTCAGGAAGCGGGCGTTGCTGGACTCCTTGACGACGTACGTGCCGTCCGTCGTGCCATCGCTGCGCCACAGCGAGCCGCTCGCCCCCGACACGAAGAAGACCTGCCCGCCCGTGGACGTCAGCGACGCGGGCGCCGCGCCGTAATCATCGGAGGAGCTCCGGCCCAGGCTCTTGACCCGCGCCGTCCCCGGCGCCGAGCCGTCGCTCTTCCAGAGATCCCACTGGCTCGCATAGGGCGACCCGGCGAAGAAGTAGAGCGTGTCACCGGCCACCGTCAGACCCTGGATGATCTGCTCGCCGGGATCACTCTCGATGACCCGGACGGCCGCGACGCGCTCGGTGCCCGCCTCCGTGCCATCGCTCTTCCACAGCTCGGCCTCGTGGGGCCCGCCATCGGCCGCGAAATAGAGCGCGTTCCGCAGCACGGCCAGCGAGGTGATGCCCGCGCCTCCGGTACCGGGGACGAGATCCTTCACCAGCACCGTGCCCTCCGGCGTGCCGTCGCTCTTCCACAGCTCGGGGCCGTGGACGCCGTCATCGGCGACGAAGAACAGCGTGCCCTCCAGCGCCGTCAGCGAGGTGATGCCCGAGTCCTCGGGGCCAGGACGGAGATCCTTCACGAGCACGGTGCCCTCGGCCGTCCCATCCGTCTTCCACAACTCGCGGCCCAGGCCCTCGCCCTTGGCGGTGAAGAAGAGCGAGTTGCCGGCCACGGTCAGCGACCGCGGATCCGAGCCCGTCGAGCCCGGGAAGACATCCGCCACCCGCTCCGTGTCCGACTCCCCTCCCCGGCTCCGCCAGAGCTCCAGACCGCTCGTCCCATCGTTGGCGGCGAAGAAGGCCGTCTTGCCCAGGACGATGGGCGGCTGGACGTCATAGTCCGGGAAGGAGCTGGCACCACCGGCGGCGATGCCCTTGACCAGGGTGACCGGGCGGCAGGCGGCGGGATCCGCCGAGGGAACGGGAGTAGAGTCCAGCGCGGCGGCAGTGAGCGGTGCGCCCGCCGCGGCCAGGGCGCTGATGCATAGCAGTGAAGACACACCGGTCCAGTACCGACGCATGGTCCACCTTCCTGTCTGAGGAGCGGATGAGAGGGGGGCCGTACTCTGTGCATCCGCTACAGCACGACAACCCGCGCTCCAGGACGAGAGAGGGTTTCTGTGCTGCACAGCTCATTTCCCGAGGGAATGAGGCGGAAACAGTCAAGTGCCTGGGATGCTTGTCATTGGCGCACGCCGGTGACGCTCGCCTACCGGCGGACCGGGCCCGGCTTGCGCCACGGTGCGGGAGGATGGTACGCCCCGGGGTTCAACGCGTCCGTCTCATTCCTGACAGCAGCACGGGAAACCCGGGCCCAGTCTGGTTGCCATGAAAGGCAGCGGGGGAAACAGCATGCACATGTTCAGCAGGGCTTCGACACGCCTCATCCGGCGTGTACCGATACTCGCCATGCTCGCCGCCCTGGCGGCGGGGTGCCCCGGTGGGGACCAGCGGAGCATCAGCGGCAAGGTGACGTACGACTTCGTCCCGGCCACCTACTCGGCCACGACGGGCACGGGAACGCTCGCCTTCGCCCAGGCCTCCAAGCGGCCCGTGCGCAACGCGGTCGTCCAGTTGCGGCAGGGCTCGGGGGTCATCGCCACGACCAACACCGACGAGCAGGGCAATTACCGGCTCGTCTACATACCCGAGGACGACTCCGGAGAGCTCTCGGTCCAGGTGCTCGCGAAGACGAGCAGCCCGCAGATCCAGGTCGAGGACAACACGGACGGCAACGCGATCTGGGCGATGGGCGCCAAGCTGTCCGGCACCGACGCCGAGTCCGAGTCCGGCACGACGCTGAGCCTGCACGCCGGCCACGGCTGGACGGGCAGTGCCTACGACGCGACCCGCCGCGTGGCGGCCCCCTTCGCCGTGCTCGACTCCATGTACACCGCCGCCAAGGCCTTCATGGCGGTCCGCCCCGTTTCCTTCCCCGCGCTCAAGGTGAACTGGAGCCCGGACAACGTTCCCCAGGGCGGCGACAAGGCGAGCGGATTCATCAGCACCTCGCACTTCTCCCCGGCCGAGAATGAAATCTACATCCTCGGCAAGGCGGGCGCGGACACCGACGAGTTCGACAGCCACGTCATCGTCCACGAGTGGGGTCACTACTTCGAGAACAACCTGTCGCGCTCGGACAGCCCCGGAGGCCCGCACGGCCGGGGTGACGTGCTGGATCCGCGCATCGCCTTTGGCGAGGGCTACGGCAACGCCATCGCGGCCATCCTCCTGCCCGAGTCCCTGTATGTCGACACGGTCTGGTCCGGCTCCGGTGGGTCGCTGACGGCCTTTGGCATCGACGCCGAGACCGAGCCGCTGGACACCGATGATCCCACTCCCGGGGTGTTCTCCGAGGCGAGCGTGCACCGGCTCCTCTATGACCTCTACGACTCCGGCACGAACGAGTCGTCGTACGACAAGGTCTCGGTCGGGCTGGGCCCCTTCTACGACGCCCTGGCGGGCCTGCAGAAGACCACGCCCTCGATGACGACCATCGCCTCGTTCATCACCGCCCTCAAGGAGCAGCCGGGCGTGGACTCGGCCGCGGTGAACACGCTGCTCTCCCGTTACAACATCGGCCCCATCACCTCCATCTGGGGCGAGGGCGACTCGCGGATGTTCCCCATGTACTTCAGCGTGGGCTCGTACCCGTACAACGGCACGCTCACGCTCGACGGCGGCTACGAGTACAACACGTGGTACCAGAACCAGTACTACGTGTTCGTGGGCAATGGCTCGCGCGTCACCGCCTCGGTGAATTCCACGTACGACGTGGCCCTCACGCTCTACCAGCAGGGCGACGTCCTGGGCGGCTCGGACAAGACCACCAGCGGCACCGAGTCCGTCAGCCTCACCACCCAGAACAACGCGATCTACGTCCTGGTGGTGACGGGCTTCAAGGAGACGGACGGCGGCTACGGCATCTCCATCTCCATCACGAGCCCGTGATGGCGTCCGGCCCTTCGACAATGACTTCAGGAGCACACATGAATCGCATGTCCTTCGCAGTCCTTCCGGGCTTCTTCGCGCTGCTGGCATTGACGGCCTGTTCCTCCGCGGCGAAGTCCACCCCGCCCTCGGCCAACTCCGCCGCCACGACGGAGCAGGCCGTGCATGGAAAGATGGAGGCCCCAGTGGTGGTGAACGCCCAGCTCGAGCAGTCATCCGCCCGGGTCACCGTGCGCTTCGACGCCCCGGCCACCGGCGTCCGGGTGAGCGTGCATGGCCTGGATGGGCTGACGGTCACCAGCCAGCCGACGCTCGCCGACGGCGCCAGCTTCCCGCAGGCCACGACGGCCAGCTACGACGTGGCCTTCACGCGGGGCGCCGGCCGCTCCCACCTGGTCGTCTCCGTGTCCGGTGAGTTCAAGGGCGCCCAGCGCACGCGGGTCTCGACCTTCGCGATCGGCACCCCCACGGACGCACAGCGCTCCTCCAACGCCACCAAGGCCGAGGGCGCCAACGGCGAGCGCATCAAGGTCATGCCCGTCGATCCGCAGTAGCCGCTCCCGGCCCGGGATGCGCCCACCCGCCATGACAGGCGGGGAAGCAGGCGCATCCTGGCCGGGTGGAGCCAAGGGCAACCTCTTGCCGTAGACTGGCGGCAGCCATGAGCGGAGACGGGAGCCGAGACGGGACCGACAGCACCATGACCGTCCAGCCCGGCGGCGTGCCGGAGGAATCCGAGGCGGGAACCAGCACCACCGTGCTCACCGCCCGGCGCACGGGCGCGGAGGGCCCTTCCCAGGGGCCGCTGCCGGTGGTGGACCCATCCCGCTACGCCATCACCGGAGAGCTGGCCCGCGGCGGCATCGGCCGCATCCTGCGCGCCAGGGACCTGCGGCTGGACCGGCCCGTGGCCCTCAAGGAGATGCTCGCGCCCGCCCGCGGCACCGAGCCGCGCTTCGTGGCCGAGGCGCTCGTCACCGCGCGCCTGCAACACCCCGCCATCGTGCCCGTGTACGAGGCGGGGCGCTGGCCCGGAGGCGACCCCTTCTACTCCATGAAGCTGGTGTCCGGCCGCTCGCTGGCGGACGTCATCTCCGAGCGAAAGACACTGAAGGAGCGGCTGGCGCTGCTGCCGCACGTGCTCGCGGTGGCCGAGGCCATGGCCTACGCGCACTCCGAGCGCATCATCCACCGCGACCTCAAGCCCGCCAACGTGCTGGTGGGCGACTTCGGCGAGACGGTGGTCATCGACTGGGGCCTGGCCAAGGATCTCTCGCGCGAGCACGGCGCCGAGTCCAGCGGCGAGGCCTCGCCTTCCACCGCGGCCGCCGTGGACAGTGGACTCACGCGGGTGGGCACGGTGATGGGAACGCCGGCGTACATGCCGCCGGAACAGGCCGCGGGCCAGCCCGTGGACGAGCGCGCCGACGTGTACGCGCTGGGCGCCATCCTCTACCACCTGCTGGCCGGCACCCGTCCCTATGAGGGGAAGACCTCGGAGCAGGTGCTGCAACGCGTGGTGGGCGGTCCGCCGCCGCCGCTCTCCGAGCGCCAGAAGCACATCCCGGTGGATCTGCTGGCCATCGTCACCAAGGCCATGGCGCGCGACCCCGCCGGGCGCTACGCCACCGCGCGCGAGCTGGCCGAGGACCTGCGGCGTTTCCAGACGGGACAGATCGTCGGGGCCTACCACTACTCGCGGATGGAGCTGTTGCGCCGCTTCGTCCAGCGCTACCGGGCCGCGATGGCGGTCACGGGGGTGGCCCTGGTCCTGCTCGCCACCGTGGGCGTGGTGAGCTTCCGCCGTGTCCTGGCCGAGAGGGATCTCGCGCACCAGGCGCAGCAGCAGGCGCGGGCGCAGACCGACGAGCTCCTGTTGATGCGGGCCCGCGACACCGTGGGCAAGGATCCCAACGAAGCCATCGCCTGGCTCCAGAAGCTCTCGCCCGGCTTCGAGCGGTGGAGCCAGGTGCGGACCATCGCCGCCAATGCCCGGACCCATGGCTTCGCCCCCGCGCTGCGGGGCCACACGCAGGCCATCAACGACACCGCCTTCACCCGCGATGGCAGGTCCCTGCTCTCCAGCAGCGACGACCACACGCTGCGCGTCTGGGACCTGGAGCGGGGCGAGAGCCGGATCCTCTCCGGACACACCGACGAGGTCTGGCGGATCCAGCTGCTCCCCGGCGGCCGCCGGCTCATCACCAGCGGCAAGGACGGCACGCTGCGCGAGTGGGACCTGGAGACGGGCGAGGGCAAGCTGTTCGCGACCCTGTCCGGTCCCATCTCCGCGGTGGCCGTCGGCTGTGCGGACCCGTGTCTGATCGCCGCGAGCCGTACGGACGACGTGCTGCACCTGTGGGACCTGCGGACGGGCGCGGCGCGGACGTTCCACACGGGCGTCAGGGGAATCGACGAGCTCCTCCCCTCGCCGGACGGGGAGCATGTCTTCGTGCGCGGCCACAACGCCCAGGCCTCCGAGTCGGCGATCGGGAACCTGGTGCGAGGCACCTTCCAGCCCGTGAAGGAGGCGGGGATCGTCTGGGCGGACGCGTTCGCTCCGGACGGCAGGCTCTTCACGGGCAGCAGCTCCGGAGACCTGTACGTCTGGGAGCCTGGGGGTGGAAAGGGGCGGCTGCTCGCGCGAGGCCTGGGCACCCTCACGGCGCTCGTCGTCATCCCGGGCAGCACGACGCTGGCACTCGGCGGGCTGGATGGGTCCGTGCGGCTCTGGGAGACCACCACCGGCCAGCTGACGGAGTTGCAGGGCCACGAGGGACGGATCAGCAGCCTGTGCGCCTCCCCGGACGGACGCTGGCTGGCCTCCGGCAGCGCGGACCGCACCTCGCGCCTCTGGGACCTCTCCACGCGCGAGGTCCGCATCCTGCGCGGGGCCCTGGAACACACCAACCCCGTCCTCTTCTCCCCCGACAGCCGCCGGCTGGCCGTGGCCAGCGCCGATGGACAGCTGCGCCTGTTCTCCGTGGAGGCGGAGACGCATCGCGTCCTCTCGACCCTTCGAGCGACGCAGCTCTCCCTGGCGCTCTCTCCCGATGGCCGGCGGCTGGCCTCCCTGTCCTCGAACGGGGAGCTGCGCCTCCTCGACGCGGCCTCGGGCATGGCGCTCCGGGAGGTGAGCGGTTTCAACGTGGCCGCGCTGGCCTTCTCCCCGGATGGCCGGTGGCTGGCCGCCAGCGCGCCCGATGGCCAGGTCCACCTGTGGGAGGCCTCCACCGGGCGCCAGGAGCGCATCCTCGCGGGGCACTCGCTCCGGGTGTCCGCACTCGCCTTCTCCCGCGATGGCCGGTGGCTCGCCTCGGCCGACGAGGGCGGCGACGTGCGCTTGTGGGAGCCCGGCTCCGGAACGGGCCGGCTGCTCGGCGGTCACGGGAAGCGGGTGTGGCAGCTCGCCTTCTCACCGGAGGGCTCGCGGCTCGCCTCCGCGAGCGCGGACCGGACGGTGCGGCTGTGGGACGTGGCCTCGGGAAGCTTCGAGGTCCTCACGGGCCACGAGGACTCCGTCCGCACCCTGGCCTTCTCCCCGGATGGGCAGCGCCTCGTCACCGGCGCCATGGATCACACCCTGCGCTTCTGGGAGCTGCGCGACGGCAAGAGCCAGCGCGTGGACGCGAGCGGCGCGGGCGTCCTGGAGGTCCTCTTCTCCCCGGAGGGAGCGCGTGTGGCCAGCCGGAGCGACAAGGATGGGCGCCTGCTGCTCTGGGACGCCCGGACGGGCCAGCTCCAGGCCACGCTGCGCGGCCCTCATGGCGAGGTCCGCGACATCGCCTTCTCGCCCGACGGGACGCGGCTGGCCGCGGCGGGGCTCGACAAGACGGTGTGGCTGTGGGACCTGGCCACCGGCGAGGGCCGGACACTGCGCGGCCACACCGGGCAGGTGGGCTCGGTGGAGTTCTTCCCGGATGGCCTGAGCCTCGTCTCCACGGGCCAGGACGGCACGCTGCGGCTCTGGCCGGATGATCTCGCCTGGGACGCGGATGCGCTGCGCGCCTGGATGAAGACCGTCACGGGTGAAGACCCCACGCCCGGTGTCTCCTGGCATTGACCATGTCCCACGCCCCCTCCTCCCCACCGCTGCCGCTGGTGCTCGACACCAACGTGGTCCTGGACCTGCTGGTGTTCGACGATCCCACCGTGCGTCCCCTGGCCCAGGCCCTGACGGCGGGCGAGGTCACCGCCTGGGCGGATGCGGAGACGCTGAAGGAGCTGGAGCTCGTCCTCGCCTACCCCTCCTTCGCCCTGGACGAGGCGGCCCGGCACGCCGCCCAGGCCCGCTACCAGAGCCTCGTGCGCGTGGCTCCCGGGGAGCTGGGAATGCCTCCGCCTCCCCTGCCCCGCTGCCGCGATCGGGATGACCAGAAGTTCCTCGTGCTCGCCGCGCGCGTGGGCGCCTCGTGGCTGGTGAGCAAGGACAAGCGGGTGCTCTCGATGGCCGGAAACAAGGCGCTGCCGTTCGGCATCCTCTCGTCCCGGCAGATGGCGGAGCGGCTGCGGCGGCGCTGAGCGGGCGCCGGCTCAGCTCATCCGCTCCAGCTCACGCCGCTCCGCGTCCCGCACCGACTGCCGCAGCTCGGCGATCCGCCGCCTCGCCCACTCCGGCGCCAGCTCGAGCTCCTCCGGGAAGAACAGGTCCTCGCCGGCCTCGCCGACGCGCACCTGGATGAGCGGATCATGCGGGTACTGGAGGTCCGGATCATCGAACACCAGCGCCACCACGACGCCGGCCTGGCCGAGGAACCGCCGGTTCATGGAGTCATCCGCCGAGGTGCTGACGATCTTCACCGTCTCGCCGATGCGCACCGGAGCGCCGTCCACGTCCTCGAAGACGATGAGAGAGGAATCCTGGATCATGGCGCGAAGGACCGGGGTTTGAGGGACATGGAGACGACGAGCGTCGCGGCGGCGGCGATCGCCCAGGCGGACAGGTGGTAGCCCAGGACGTGCTGCCAGCTCTGGGTGCACGCGAGCTCTCCCACGAAGGCCCCCGTCGTGCCCACGGACAGGCCGGCCAGGAGCGCACGCAGGGGACGGAAGGCGGCGCCGCGCAGAACGGCCACCGCCACGACGAGCGGAATGAGCGCCACCCCGACATGACTGGCCGTGCAGACCCAACCCGGCAGGGTGGGCACCTCCACGGCCGGGCCCCGCGCGAGGACGAGCGACACCGCGCTGGCCAGGGCCATCATCACCCCCCAGGGCTCGAGCGTGCGGCCCCGCGGAGAGAGCGCTCCCCAGGCACACACGGCGCTGGTGGCCCAGAGCAGGGCCAGCAGCGGCGCGCGGCTCAGCAGGAAGGCACCGGACGTCCGCCCCAGCACGAGCAGCACCCCGGCCACCACGGCCGTCAGGCCCGCCGACGCCGCGAACACCCACGTGGCCTGCGTGCGCCAGCGCCGCACCGGACGATGGCGCGCCAGCTCCTCGCGCGCCACGGACAGCGTCCGCTCGATGACCGCGCCGTCGGTGCGGAGCTCCTCCGCGAGCAACCTGTCGATGGAAGGCCGCATCAGGCCTCCTCCAGTCCTTCCAGCAACTGCCGGAGCTTCTCGTAGCCACGGTGCGCCCGGACGCGGGCCGCCCCCACGCTGATGCCTCGCATGGAGGCGATCTCCTCGAACGACCAGCCCTCGACCTTGCTGAGGATGACCGCCTCGCGCTGGTCCGGGGGCAGCTGCTGCAGCGCGTCCTCGAGGCGCCTGCGCATGCCGGGATCTCCGACGCCGGGCTGGACCGACGAGGGCGAGGGATCCCGCTCCTTCGAGAAGGCCTCCACATGCTGGCGGCGGCGCAGCGCATCCCGCGCCGCGTTGGCGGCGATCGTCAGCAGCCAGGGAGCGAAGCGCGTGCCCGGCTCGTACCGGCCCCGCGCGCGGATGACGGACAGGAAGGTCGTCTGCAGCAGATCCTCCGCGAGCGGCCCGTCCCGCACCATCCGCGTCAGGAAACCCTGCACGCGTCCGGCATGGCGGGCGAAGAGCGCCTCGAAGGCCGCGTGTTCACCGTCACAGAACCGTTCCATGAGCTCTTCGTCCGTGGGACTCCGCATCTCCTGACTCACGTACGATTCACCCCGGAAAACGTTTCCGCGGCCTTGAAAGAAAGCGGCATGACGCGGCGCGTCGCGCACGTTCCACCGGCTCCTGGTGGAGTGGCCCGGCCAGCATCGCGGCGGAGCGGGCTCAGGAGGCGGGAGCCGCCGGCAGGGAGAAGGAGAAGGTGGCCCCCTGCCCCGGGACCCCCTTCCCCCAGGTGCGGCCCCCGTGACGGGTGATGATGCGCCGCACGTGCGCCAGGCCAATGCCCGTGCCCTCGAACTCGCTGGCACGGTGCAGCCGCTGGAAGACACCGAACAGCTTGTCCTCGTAGGCCATGTCGAAGCCCACGCCATTGTCCTTCACATGGATGACGAGGCCCTCCTCGCCCTGCTCGGCCGTCACCTCCACGCGGGCCTCCGCCCGGGTCCGCGTGTACTTCACCGCGTTGCCGAGCAGGTTCTTGAAGACGAGCCTCAGCATGGCGGGATCGCCCTTCGCCTCCGGCATCGGCCCCACCTCCAGGACGACCCGCCGGCCCTCGCGCTCCGGCGCGAGCTCCTCCCACACCTCCGCCACCAGCGGCTCCAGGGAGAGGCGGGACTGGCGCATCTCCACCCGGCCCATGCGGCTGAAGGCGAGCAGATCGTCCACGAGCTGGCCACCCCGCCGCGCGGACTCGGAGATGGTGCGCAGGTAGCCCTGGGACTTGGCATCCAGGGCGCTCCGGGCATGGCGCTCGAGGAGCTCGGCGAAGCCGGTGATGTGGCGCAGGGGCGCCCGGAGATCATGGCTCACCGTGTAGCTGAAGGACTCGAGCTCCCGGTTGGCGTCCTCGAGCTGCCGGGTCCGCTCGCTCACGCGCTGCTCCAACTGCTGGTTGAGCAACCGCACCGCCTCCTGCACCTCGCGCTGCACGGTGATGTCGCGCGCGGCGGCGTAGACGGTGCCATTCTCCGTCGCGGGAGAGGTCCTCCAGGCCAGCCACCGCCAGGAGCCGTCCTTGCACAGGTAGCGATTCTCGAAGTGGAGGGCGTTCTCCCCCCGCTCGATGTCCGACAGCTCCTGGATCGTCCGCTCGCGATCCTCCGGGTGGACGAGCTCCAGGAAGGGCTGGGCGAGCAACTCCTCCTCGCTCCAGCCCAGCACGCGGGTGAAGGCCTCGTTGATGCGCTTGAAGCGGGCGTCCACCCCCGCGATGCAGAACATGTCCGGCGCCAGGTGGAAGAAGGCCTCCCGCTCCGCCTCCGCGCGCTTCTGCTGGGTGATGTCCGTGGAGATGCCGCCCAGGGCATAGGGCTGGCCCGACGTGTCCAGCAGCGGGAACTTGATGGAGCGGTACGCGTGCAGCCCGTCCACGTGGGGCGCCATCTCCTCCAGCTCCACGGGGACGTTGCGGCGCAGCACCTCCACGTCATTGCGGCGGAACGCCTCGGCGAGCTCCGGCTTGTAGAGGTGCTCGTCCGTCCTGCCGAGGATGTCCTCGCGCGTGCGGTGCATGAAGGCCTCGAAGGCCTTGTTGACCAGCAGGTAGCGGCCCTGGAGATCCTTGACGTAGATGACGGCGGGAGAGGCGTCGAGGATGGCCCGGTAGTGCGCATCCTCCCGCAGCCGGAGCCGCTCCAGCTCGTGGTTGCGCCGCTCCAGCTCCTCCCGGACGCGCTTGAGCTGGACGAGGTTGCGCACACGCACGCGCACCTCCTCGGCCGAGAAGGGCTTCACCAGGTAATCCTGGGCCCCCTCGCGCAGCAGCTTCAGCTTGAGGGCCTCGTCGGCCTGGGTGGACAGCACCACGATGGGAACGCCCTCGAGAGACTCCTCCTGGCGCAGCGCGGCCACCAGAGCATCGCCGCTCATGCGCGGCAGCTGGATGCCGGTGAGGATGACATCCGGCCGGAGCGACCGGGCCTTCTCGAGTGCCTCCTGGCCATCGAAGGCGGAGATGACGCGGTAGTCCTCCTGGAGCGCATCCACCATGAAGCGGTGGAGCTCCGGGTGGTCCTTCACCACCAGCACGGCCGGGCGGGAAGTGTCCTCCGTCCGGGCCTCCGCGGCCGGCGGGGTCCGCTCGTCCACCGGGGGGGTGAGCGCCTCCAGGGTACTGCGCAGCGCCAGGCCCGCCTCGAGCCCCCACCCCTTCTCCGGAGCACGCGGCGTCACCTGCGTGCCCGCCGGGGCCAGACAGGGCAGCTCCACCTGGAAGAGCTCGCCGCCGCCCGGTGCCTCCGTCACGCGGATGAGCCCACCGTGCAGCTCGACGAAATCCCGCGCGAGAGACAGGCCCAGCTCCGAGCCCTCCGGGTCTCGCGTCCCCTGCTGTCCCGAGTCCTCCACCTCCAGCCGCGCCCGCCCGCCGGGAGTCCCGCTCACCACGATGTGGATGCGCCCTCCGTCCGGGGTGGACTTGAAGGCGTTGGACAGCAGGTGGATCACCACCCGCTCCAGCTTCTCCACGTCCACCTGGACGGGGAGGAGCCCGGGCGCGTCCACGGTGAAGGAGATGCGCCGCTGGAGCGCCAGCGGCTCGAAGTGCCGGGCCACTTCACGCACCAGCGAGACCAGCTCCGCCTCGGCATACGCCAGCCTCATGCGCCCCACGTCCATCCGGGCGATGTCGATCAGATCATCGACGTGCCTGAGGAGGAGGACGGCGTTGCGGCGCATGACCTCCAGGTCCTTGCGCTGGACGCCGGTGAGGTTGTGGCCGTGCACGAGCAGGGACTCCGCGGGCCCGAGGATGAGCGCCAGGTGGGTGCGCAGCTCGTGGCTCACGTCGGAGAAGAACTGGGGGGTCTTCATGAGGAAGGAATCCGCGGCAGTCGAATCAGGAAGGTGGTGCCCTCTTGCGCGGAGGAGCGGACATCCACCGTGCCGCCATGGGCCCGGACGATCTGATCCACGATGTAGAGGCCCAGACCGATGCTGCGGCGGGAGTTGTCGGTGGAGTCCTCGCCGCGCTGCAAGGGCTGGAAGAGGCGGCCGAGCAGCCCGGCGGGGATGGGCTCGCCGGTGTTGTGGACCTGGAGCTCCACCGCGTCCTCCTCCCCCACCACCGACACGGAGACGGGCCCGTCCTTGGGCGAGTATTGGAGGGCGTTGCTCACCAGGTTGCCCAGCACCTGCGCCAGCCGGTCCGCGTCCCACAGGCCCCGGCCCGCGCCCTGGCAGTGCTCGCGGAGCTCGCGCCCGGGATGGTTCAGCCCCACCTCCTGCAGCACCTGCCGGACGAGTGCGTGCAGGTCCACGCTGCCGCGGTGCAGCGGGATGCCGCCTCCGAGACGCGCCCGGGTGAAGTCGAGCAGGTCACGCACCATGCGGGTGGCTCGCTCGGCGCTGGTGAGGATGAGGCGGGCGTAGAAGGCGTCGCGCTCGTTGAGGGCCGCCTGGTGCACGAGCCCCGAGGCGCTCAGGGAGATGGCACCCAGGGGGTTGCGCAGATCATGGGACACGATGCCGATGAGCTGCTGGGCGAATTCGGCACGCTGGAGCGCCTCGGCCTCGGCGGCCCGGCTCGCCGTCACGTCCTGCAGGGCCCCCACCATCCGGCTGGCCCGGCCGTGCTCGTCCCGCACAAGGAAGCCGCGGTCCGCCACCGTGGCATAGCTTCCGTCCCTGCGGCGCAGGCGGTACTCGGTCTCCCACCGGTCCGCCTCGGGCGACTCGACGAGGGCCTGGAGGCCCTGCAGCACGCGCGGGAGATCCTCCGGATGGACGGCTTGCATCCACCAATGACCGGCGGGGTCCGACTTCCGATCGCCATGGCCGTACTGCGCCCAGAGCTCATCGTTCCGGGTGACCTGGCCCGTCTTCAAATCCCAGTCCCAGAGCGCATCCCGGGTGGCCTTCACGACCAGCCGGTAGCGCTCCTCGCTCTCCCGCAGGCGCTGCTCGGCCTGCTGGCGCTCGGCACTGTCGCGGGCCTCTCGCAGGGCGCGCTGGACACTCGGCACCAGCCGCTCCAGGCGATCCTTGAGGACGTAGTCGGTGGCGCCCAGCTTGAGCAGCTCGATGGCGCGCTCCTCCCCGAGCGCTCCCGACACGAAGATGAAGGGCAGCCGCGGCCGGGTGCGGCGCGCCAGCTCCAACGCCGTGAGGCCATGGAAGCCCGGGATGTTGTAGTCCGAGAGGATGAGCTCGTGGCGGTGATCGGCCAGGGCCTCGGTGAAGGCCCCATCGGAGTCCACGCGGGTGAGCGCCACGCAGAGCCCTTCCCGCTCCAGCCGCTCCTGGATGAGCTCGGCGTCGAGCGGGTCGTCCTCGAGGAGGAGCACGCTCAGCTCCCGCGAGGCCTCGAAGGTGACGGGGAAGCTCATTCGTCCCCCTCGAGGACGGGCGCACTGCCCGGCGGAGGCTCATTCACCTCGGTCCAGAAGACGCGCAGCCCCTCGAGCGCGGACTCGAGCTCCTGGAAGGAGACGGGCTTGATGACATAGGCGTTCGCTCCCAGGCCGTAGGAGCGCACGAGGTCCACCTCCTCGCGGCTCGAGGTGAACATCACCACGGGCACCAGCTTCAGGTCCGGATCGCTCTTCATCCGGCTGAGCACCTGCAGCCCGTCCACGCGGGGCAGCTTCAAGTCCAGGAGCACCACCGACGGGTTCTCCGCCGAACGTCCGGCGTGGGGACCCTGCCGGTACAGGTAGTCGAGGGCTTCCTGGCCATCATTCGCCACGATCACCTTGTCCGCGAGGTGAGCCTCGGCGAAAGCGGCCAGGATGAGGGTGACATCGTTCTCGCTGTCTTCGACCAACAGGATGCGTTTCAACGCCGGCATGGGGGGACCACACGAGGAAACAAGGTGGGGGTCCTTGTGGAGGCAGTAGACGGGAGGCCTACCCGGGACGCAACCGGGCGGGGCTCGTACGACTGGATTACTTTATACCCCAAGCGATTCTTTCACCCGGCGAGGGTCTACCCCACGGTCGCGCGCCGCGGAACCCGCAGCGGGAGCCGGCGGCCAGACTGCGGGTGCTGCCGCGCCCGCCGCGAGCGCCACCACTTCTCCACGCCGATGACGGGCAGGACGGCGGCGCCCACCAGCGCGCACAGGCCCAGCTCCTGGAGCGACAGGGGCGCGGTGTCGAAGATCCTCTGCATGAAGGGCAGGTACATGAACCCGAGCTGCAGCAGCACCAGCAGCCCGATGCCGGCGTAGACGGTGGGGTTGCTGAAGAGGCCGATGCGGAAGACGGAGTCTTGCAGGGAGCGGCAGTTCAGCAGGTAGAAGATCTGGAACATGATGACCGTGGTGACGGCCATGGTCTGCGCCTGGGCGAGCGCCACCTCGTGAGCCGTCCCCCGCCCCACCTCGAAGGAGTACTCCCAGAGGAAGAGCCCGGTGGCACCGGCACACATGAGCAGCGCGACCAGGAGCGTGCGCATCAGGACGAAACCACTGAGCACGGGCGCGTCCGGATGGCGAGGCAGCCGCCGCATCACATCCGGCTCCCGGGTCTCGAAGGCGAGCGGCAGCGCGAGCGCCACCGTGGCCACCAGGTTGATCCACAGCAACTGGGTGGGGAGCATGGCGAGCAGCGGGACGTCCTCGCCGTCGAGGCGCATGATGGGGAAGAAGGCCACGCCGACGATGAGGATGAGGGCGAGCCCCAGGTTGGTGGGCAGCACGAAGGCGAGCGATTTGATGAGGTTGTCGTAGACGCGCCGGCCCTCCTCCACCGCGGCGACGATGGAGGCGAAGTTGTCATCCGTGAGGATGATGTCCGCGGCCTCCTTGGACACGGCGGTGCCGGTGATGCCCATGGCCACACCGATGTTGGCCTGCTTGAGCGCGGGGGCGTCGTTGACGCCATCGCCCGTCATGGCCACCACGTGCCCCTGTTGCTGGAGGGCGCGCACCAGCCGCAGCTTGTGCTCGGGCGCCACGCGGGCGAACACGTGGGAGGCCGTGGCCACCTCGCCCAGCCGGTTCTCCTCCAGCTCCGCCAGCTGGGCCCCCGTCACCACCTGGCTTCCCTCGAGGATGCCGAGCTGCGCGCCGATGGCCTCCGCCGTCTTCGCATGATCGCCGGTGATCATCTTCACGGTGATGCCCGCCGCATGGCAGGCCTTCACGGCGTGGATGGCCTCCTCGCGCGGCGGATCGATCATCCCCTCGAGCCCGAGGAGCCGGAAGCCGCCCGCCACGTCCTCGAACTGGAGGCCGGCGTGCGAGGCCGGGACGGACCTGCTCGCCATGGCCAGCATGCGCATGCCCCGCGAGGCCAGACGCTCCACTTCGGCGAGCACCTTGCTGGTGCCGGGGCCCTCGTCCATGGCGCAGCGGCGGAGCACCACCTCGGGCGCGCCCTTGAGGAGGATGAAGCGGCCGCCCCGCCCGTCCTCGTGGAGGGTGGCCATGAACTGGTTCTCGGACTCGAAGGGGATGGCGTCCACGCGGGGGTAGCGCTCGTGCAACTCGTCCACCTTCAGGCCCGCCTTCTCCGCGGCGACGAGCAGCGCCCCCTCGGTGGGATCGCCCGTGAGTTCCCAGGCGCCGTCCTTGGGGCGCACCGAGGCGTCATTGCAGAGCGCGCCGGCCACGAGCAGCTCACGGGCGTGCTCGTCGGGGGAGCTGGGGGGCTGGCCTTCACGGCGCAGCTCGCCCTGGGGCGCATAGCCCACGCCGGAGATGGACCAGGTGGCGGTGGGCGTCCACAGCGCCTGCACCGTCATCTCGTTGCGGGTGAGGGTACCCGTCTTGTCGGAGCAGATGACGGTGGTGCTGCCCAGGGTCTCCACGGCGGGCAGCTTGCGGATGATGGCGCGGCGGGCGGCCATGTACTGCACGCCGATGGCCAGGGCGATAGTCACGATGGCGGGCAGGCCCTCGGGGATGGCGGCCACGGCCAGCGTGAGGGCGGCCATGAGCGACTCGGCCACCGCGTAGCCGCGCAACAGGCCCACGCCCAGCAGGACGGCGGAGATGACGAGGATGGAGACGGTGATGTAGCGGCTGATGGTGGCGAGCGCCTTGGTGAGCGGCGTCTGCAGATCCACCGCCTCGCGCAGCAGTTGGGAGATGCGGCCGAGCTCGGTGGCGCTCCCGGTGGCCACCACCACGGCGGTGCCCGTGCCATAGGTGACGTGGGTGCCGCCGAAGGCCATGTTGGTGCGGTCCCCGACTCCCGCGTTCGGGGCGACGGTGTCCACCCGCTTCTGCGCGGGGACGGACTCGCCCGTCAGGGCGGCCTCCTCGACCTGGAGGTTGCGCGCGGCGAGCAGCCGCACATCGGCGGGCACCTTGTCGCCCGAGGCGAGCAGCACCACATCACCGGGCACGAGCTCGGCGGCGGGCACCGTCAGCTTCTGGCCGTCGCGCAAGACGGTGGCGTTCTCCGGCACCATCTGCGTGAGCGCCTCGATGGCCTTGCCCGCGCGGAACTCCTGGACGAAGCCGATGAGGGTGTTGAGCACCACCACGGCGAGGACGATGAGACCGTCCGTCACCTTGCCCAGGACGATGGCCAGGGTGGCCGACGCGAGCAGCACCCAGATGAGCGGGTTGTTGATCTGGCGCCACAGCAGCTTGAGCGGGCTTTCGCCGGAGACGCGCTGCAGCACATTGGGGCCATGGCGCTCGAGCCGGGCGCGGGCCTCGGACTCGGAGAGGCCGTCGTCGGGACGGGCCTGGAGGGCCTCGAGCACCGCCTCGGACGGTAGCGCGTGCCAGGGCTGTTCCCGCTGCCGCGGGGAGACCGTTGGAGACACTGGCTTGCTCGAGTTCATGGGGCGCTCCTCACAGAGCAATCTGTGAACGCCACCACTCCCTGGCCAAAAGTAAATCTGGCTGGGAGCCTTTGGAAAATCCGAAGGGTGAATCAGGCGCGGTGCCGCTCGGCCTCGCGGTAGAGCTGGGTGAGCGAGTAGTCCAACAAGGCCTGACAGGAGCTCATGTAGTGGTGGGCTCGGACGAAGGGCAGCCAGGCGCGCTTGCCCACGAGCACCTGGACCTCTTCGAGCTTCTGGCGCGGAATCCACCGTCCACCCAGGTTGCGCACCAGCACCTCGCCCAGGTAGGCGCCGATGGCGGGCACCGCGTGCGCGTCGATGGCTTCCCTGAGGCGGCTCTTCGGGAACTCCTCGCGCCAGAAGTAGAAGTCGGCGTCCGTGAGCGACTCGGGGGTCTCCTCGAAGACGGAGGGGACGTCGGTGTGCAGCAGCGCCACGAGGTGCTCGGCGAGGTCCCCGTAATGCTCGCGGGCACGCTCGGGGTCCTCCACGTCGGGAGGCAGGGCGGCGTCAGCGGGGAGCCACTCCCTGGGCTCGGGCGGCTGCCAGGCGTTGAGCTCGGCGATCCGGCGCTGGCGCGCATGAACGGCGGAGCGGTCCAGCGTGCGCAAGAGGAGCGGCGCCAGGTCCGGGTGGAAGCGGGGCTCGACGGGAGCCAGCGTGGCACTGCGCTCGCGCAGGGTGCGCAGCACGGTGTCGAAGTCCAGGTCCGGCCGGAGGTGGACGTGTGCGCGGGCCTGGGCTTCACGCGCCTCGTCGCTGGCGAAGTTCGTCGGGGTGGGCCACATCACCAGGAGGATGGAACCGTTGGGCAGTTCTTCCACCTGGTACGCTGGCGTAGACAGCATGCGCTCGCGGCCGACGGTCTCCACCAACTTGGGTCCGAAGACGTTGAGCCAGAATACCTCGTAGATTTTGTCGAACCCGTCCCGGTGCCAGATCGCCTTGTCGCGGCCGAAGCTGGGAAATCTCGCCAACTCCCTGTCTGCCATGCCGTGGGCCGCGGCGTAGGAGACCGGGTAGCGAGCCGCCCAGGCACGCACCATGGTCACGAACTCGCGGCAGCGCTCCTCGGTCGCGAAGAACGACAGGGGCAGAAGCTCGAGCGAGACGTCCAGTCCGATAGGGCGCGGCGGAAACCAGATCCGGAACGTCATGTCCAACGCGGGCCACTTCGTACGATAGAGCCCGATGCGTGAAATTCTTTCGCCGCGCTCCTCTTCCAGGGCCTTCAAGATGGCAGCACGGGTGTACTTGCGTTGCCGCTTACCTCTAACGACGTCCGGCATCCATTCGCCCGCGTATGTCTCGAGCGCCTGAAGGAAGGGCTCCAACTCACGCTCGAGTGCCGCCTGATGGTCGAAGGCACCTTCGAACTCGAGCCGAAGACTGTCCTCCGCCGCGTCCAGGTCGTGAAACCTCAGCACCTTCATTGCGACAGCACCTCCACTCCCGGAACCTCTCTCCGAGCTTCCTCCACGGCGATTTTCTCCGCCAACGCCTCCATCAGCCGGGGCATGTCCACCCGTTGCTGAACCAGGACGAATTCAGCGGGCGAGCACCCCAGCAAGGGCGCCAGCAACTCCTCGTCCCGGGCGGACAGGTCGGGCCAGCCCGGCGGCGGGGCCATGCTCGAGCAATCCGCCCTCTTCCCGGGGAAGCCGCCCGCACCTCCCGCGGGCCTCCGGGCAGTGGAATGCGCGCGCGAGTGAAGGCCGAAGCCGCTCGTCAGCTCTCCGCGCGGAGAGCCCGTGGCACAGCCTCCGAGCAGCACCAGCAATGCCACGGCCAGGAGAATCGGGCCGAGGCTCCACCCGGCTCCGCCGTGCCCAGGGGGCCAGGCGCTCACAACCCGTAGAGGTGGTGCTCGCGGGCGTAGTCGAGCACCACGCGGGGCACCAGGTCCGAGGGCAGCTCGCCCCGGGCCAGACGCTCACGCACCTCCGACGAGGACACGATGGCCAGCGGTGGCCCCACGGTGCCCTCGGCCGGGTAGCCCGCGCGGTACAGCACCACCACGCGCGCCATGCGCTGGATGCGATCGAAGTCCTTCCAGTGCGGCAGATCCTTGAGGATGTCCGAGCCGATGATCAGCGAAAAGCGGTGCTCCGGGTGGCGCGCCTGGAGGAAGTCCAGCGTGTCCACCGTGCGCCCGTCCTTGCCCACCTCGCTCTCCACCCGCGACGTCTTCATCCACCCCGCCGCGTCCTGGCACATCCGCTCGCACATGTGCACGCGGTGCTCGAAGTCCACCGCCGACTTGCGGAAGGGATGGACGAACGTGGGCATGAGCCACACCTCGTCCACGCCCTGGGTAGCGCGCACGTAGTGGGCCGCCAGCAGATGGCCCACGTGTGGCGGGTTGAACGAGCCTCCGAGGAGCGCGACCTGCACGGGCAGCCTCACTTGACGGACAGCTTGGTGCGGCGATCCACCGCCAACGTCTGCGGCTCCAGCACGGTCTTCCCATCCAGCCGGAAGGCCGAGAAGCGCAGATCCTTGTCCACGCGCTCCAGCAGGGCGCACGTCTGTTCCGCGGCCCCCGCCAGCCGGCCCGGCGTCAGGAAGAAGCGCGGACCAATCTGCACCAGCTTCGGCTCGGACTCCTTGCCGTGGATGAAGATGATCGCGTTGACCAGATCGTCCCGGCTCAGATCGTTCTTGTCGTAGGCGAGGCAGCAGAGCGTGTCGCCCACCATGTCCAGCACCTTCCGGGGGATGCTCGGGTCGCGGTACTGGATGGAGTCGCGCTCCGGCGTGCGCAGGAAGTGCTCGCGCACCAGCAGCGGATCCTCCTCCAGCTCCTTGAGCGCCCCGTCCGGAATGGACAGCGAGCGCGGACGGGGCTTCTGCTCGGTGACGGCGAGCCACTTCGCCACGTCCTCGATGAAGTCCGCCCCCGAGTACTCCCGGCCCCCCCGGCTGCGCTCCCGCCGGTCGAGGATCCACTCGTCCAGGTCGGAATAACGGCCGCCGAGGAAGATGAAACGCTGGGCGCCCTTGGCCCGCAACAGCTCGTAGGCCGCCTCGAAAGCGGCCAGGTCCCCATGGCTGTCGGACAGGATCCCGATGACGTCTTGGCTCACGACCCTTGAGCGTACAGCAGGTGACGCTCCCTCCGCTTGGCGAAGTCCCGGGCCTGGGTGTCGAAGCCCTCCATCAGACGATCCAGCGGCCAGCCGGACTCGATTCCCCGGCGGACCTGGTCCGTGCCGCAGAGCAGGTCGAAGGCCGGCACGTCGTCCACGAACTCGTAGGCGTCCTCACGCCAGGCGAACTTCCCGCCCTGGCCCAGCTCGTAGAGGGCCTGGAAGATGGCCAGGCCGGTGCGCAGCGGGAGGAAGGCGTCGCGGTCGGTGACGTGGATGAAGGCCCCATTGCAGGACTCACCCTTGTACTTGTCGAAGGTAGGGGTGAAGCCCACGGCGCGGAAGGCGACGCCGGGGAGCTTCTCGCGCTCCAGGCGGGCGATCAGCGCGTCCGTCTCCACCCAGGGAGCGCCGAACTGCTCGAAGGGACGGCAGGTGCCGCGGCCCTCGGAGACATTGGTGCCCTCGCCCTGGCACATGCCCGGGTAGACGAGCGCGGTGTCCGGGGTGGGCATGTTGGGCGAGGGCGAGATGAAGGGCAGCCCGGTGTCGGACCAGAAGTCCTCGCGGCGCCAGCCCTCCATGGGCACCACCGTCAGCTCGCAGCCGAAGCCCTGCTCGTCATTGAAGAGCCGGGCCAGCTCGCCGGCCGTCATGCCGTGCCGGTTGGGGATGGAGTACAGGCCCACGAAGGAGCGGTAGCGCTCGCCCACCAAGTTGCCCTCGATGGTGACGCCGTTGAGCGGGTTGGGTCTGTCCAGCACGTAGAAGGGCACCTTCGCCTGGCCCGCGGCCTTCATGGCCAGGGCCATGGTGTAGACGTAGGTGTAGTAGCGGCTGCCCACGTCCTGGATGTCGAAGACGAGCGCGTCCAGGCCCTTCAGCCACTCGGCGCGGGGCGAGAGCGACTCGAAGGTGGAGCCGTAGAGGCTGTGCACGGGGACGCCGGTGCGCCGGTCGCGCGCCTCGTCCACGGCCACCATGTACTGGGCCTCGCCACGGATGCCGTGCTCGGGGCCGAAGAGGGCCGAGAGCTTCACCCCGGGCGCCTGCGCCAGCAGATCCGCCAGGTGGCGGAAGCGCGAGTCCACGCTGGTGGGGTTGACGATGGCGCCCACCTTCTTGCCCTTCAGCGGCGCGAAGCCCTGCTCCACCCAGACATCCAGTCCTGTCTTCACCCGTCTCATGTCGTCCCCCAACACATTCAGCGGCCGAGCCGCTCCAGGGCCTTCTTCGCCGCCTCGCGCGAGTCGCACCCGAACAGGCCCGGCTTCTCGCCCGGCCCGCCGTCCTCGGCCAGGTCCTCCAACTCGCCACGCGCGGAGTCCAGCTTCAGCTCACCCAGCGCCTCCGCGGCGTTGGAGCGCACGCGGCACTCCGGGTGCTCCAACAGCTCGAGCAGCCGGTCCTCCGAGTCCCCATGGCCTGCCTTCACGCCGCTCCGGTAGAAGCCCACGGCCTGGCCGGGTGCCTCCAGCGCCTCGGCGAGCTGCCCATGGAGCCAGGCCCGCTCCCCGGGAGATTTCTCCTGGCTGATGAGCTTCTCGGCGTCCGGCACCCGCGCGAGCTTCTCCTTGGTGGAGGAGGCCTCGGCCACGTCCTCGATGGCGTCCTCCGCGGGGCTGTCGCGCAGCACGAAGCCGATGCCGAGCACCAGCGCCAGCACGCCGCCGCCCACCGCCAGCTTGCGCGAGGCGAGCGCGGGGCGCGGGGCGGCCTTCACCGACTGGAGGACCGTGCGGGTGCGCGCCACGAGCCGGCCGCCGACGGTGGCCGCGCGCGAGCCCAGGGCAGCCGCGGTGGCGGCCAGGTCCGGGCCCGCCGCGAGCGAGGACGTAGGCATGCGCGAGAGGGCCAGGTTGCCAAAGGGCGGCTGCTCGTTGGGCAGCGGTGCCTCGGCCCCGGGCGCCACGTGCACCACGGTGGGCACCTCCACGCGGTAGGGCGCGCGGGGCACCCGGAAGACGCGGATCTTCCCGGGGATGCCCTTGAGCTCGAAGGCGCCCACCTCCTGCGCGGGCACCTCGGCCTTGTTCATCGCCAGGTAGACGGCCTCGGTGAAGAAGACCTCGCCGGCCTCGGCGATGGACTCCACCCGGGAGGCGATGTTCACCGGCTCGCCGAAGACGTCGTTGGACTCGACTCGCACCTCGCCCACGTTGATGGCCACCCGCACGTCGAGCCGCTCGGCATCCTGCGCGGAGCGGTTGTACTGCCAGAGCCGGTCCTGGATGGCCATGCCGCTGAGCACGGCCTGGGTGGGCGACTCGAAGGTGACGAGGAAGGCATCTCCAATGGACTTGATGATGCGTCCGCCAAAGGCCTTGAACACCGGCGTGAGGAGATCATGGTGCACCTTGAGCAGGCGCTGATTCTCCTCGAGGGTCTGCCGGCTGGTGCGCTCGGTGAAGCCCTGGATGTCGGTGAACACAATGGCGAGGTTGGCGGTCTTCAAGGCGCGCGCAGTGTATGCAGTGGCGCCTTGGGCGCAATCAGAGAGGGAACGAAAGGTTTCCTACCGGCGCGACGGGCGCAGCGGACGCATCCTCTTGGGGGGAGCAGGCGACTCCAGGCCCGCCCGTAGCCTCGCCGCCAGCTTCGCTCGGCCCGTGCGCTCGTAGAGGTCCGCCAGCCGGCGGGTGACCAGGGCGTTGGCTGGCTGCTCGCCCTTGAGCCGGAGCAGCTCCCGCTCGGCGTCCTCCACCCTGCCCTGCTCCTCGAGGGCCCGGACGAGTTGGAGGCGCACCTGCACCCACTCGGGGCGGGAGCGGGCGAGGAAGCGGTAGTGGAGCTCGGCCTTGAGCCAGTCACCCAGGGAAGCCCAGAGGCCGGCGAGCCGGAAACGGGCATCCTCGTAGGACGAACGATAGAAGACGGCCAGTTCATAGGAACGGGCCGCGAGCAGGGGGTGGCCTCGCTCCTCCCAGAGCAACCCGCGCAGGTAGTGGACGCGGGGGTTGTCGGGGGCCACGGCGGCGGCGACGTCGAGATGGGTCTCCGCCTGGTCCAGGTCTCCCCCCAGCTTCAGCAGCAACCGGGCCGCCTCCAACCGGGGGAGCGCCTCGGCGGGCCAGACGCGCATCACGGCCTGGACGGACTCCAGGGCTCCCGCGCTGTCACCCGAAGCCTCCCGGGCCAGGGCCGCCGTCAGGTCCCCGGGAGCCGATGCGTCCATGGCCGCCGCGAGCGTGCCCGCCACCACGAGCCAGAGCATGGCGGGCAGATAGCAGAGCGGGACTGGCTTTCAAAACCCTACCTTCTTCTTGACGGGCGCCCCGGTGGCGCATGAAACCCATGACCGTGCAGATTGCTCAGAGAACGCTCGAAGACCTTGGATTCGCGGATGTGCTCCGCGCACTGGCTCATCGTTGCCGCACCGAACCCGGGAGGGAGCGCGCGCTCGCCCGTCCGTTCCTCGACACCGAGGATCTGGTGGCGGAGGCGCTGGAGCTGGTCGCCGAAGCCCGGCGGCTGGCGCAGGAGCAGTTCTCCCTGCCGCTCGGCGGGGTGACGGACCTGCGCAACGCGCTGGATCTGGCCTCGAAGGGGGGCCTGCTGGAGCCCCGGCAGCTCATCGCCTCGGCGCAACTGCTGTTCGCCTTCGTGCGCACCCGTGAGGCGCTGGAGGAGCGCCAGCATGTGGTGCCCCGGCTGGCGGCCATCTCCCGGCGGCTGCCGATGCTGGAGCAGCTGGCGGTGCGCATCGACCGGAGCTTCGAGGCGGACGGGGAGATCTCCGATCGGGCCAGTCCGGAGCTGCGCGAGGCGCGGGATCGGGTGCGCGGACTGCACCGGCGGATCAAAGGCTGGCTGGAGGAGAAGCTCCACGACGAGAACTTCCTGCCGAAGCTGCGGGAGAACTACTACACCATCCGCAACGGCCGGTACGTGGTGCCGGTGGTGTCCAACTACCGGGGCGAGGTGCCGGGCATCGTCCACAACGCGAGCCAGACGGGGCAGACGCTGTTCGTCGAGCCCGAGGGCCTGGTGGGCATGGGCAACGACCTGGCCATTGCCCAGTCGGTGGTGACGGAGGAGGAGCGGCGGATCCTCCAGGAGCTGACGAACCAGCTGGGGCGCGAGTCGGCGAAGGTGCTCGAGGGCATCGCGGCGGTGGCGGAGCTGGACGAGGTGGAGGCGGCGGCGGTGCTGGCGGGAGACCTGAGGGCGCAGACGCCCGAGTTCTCCGGGGTGGAGGAGCTGACGCTGCTGCGGCTGCGCCACCCGCGGCTGGTGCTGAGGGACACCGAGGTGGTCCCCAACGACGTGGAGATGAAGGGCGAGGCGCGGGCGCTGGTGGTGTCCGGTCCGAACGCGGGCGGCAAGACGGTGACGCTGACGGCGGTGGGCCTGTGCGCGCTGATGCTGCGGGCGGGCCTGCCGATTCCGGCGGGCGAGGGCTCGCGGATGCCGCTCTACCGCTCGGTGCACTCGACGGTGGGTGACGCGCAGGATCTGTCGCAGGGCCTGTCCACGTTCAGCGCGCACGTGACGATGCTGCGGGACATCGCCCTGTCGGTGGGGAAGAACTCGTTGGTGCTGGTCGACGAGATCGCCGCGGACACGGATCCCCGCGAGGGCGCGGCCATCGCGATCGCGGTGCTGGAGGAGCTGCTGACGAAGGGGGCGGTGGTGCTGGTGACCACGCACCTGGAGGAGCTGAAGGCGCTGGCGCACCTGGATCCGCGCTTCCTGAACGCGCGGGTGGGCTTCGACGCGAAGCGGATGGCGCCCACGTACAAGCTGCAACTGGGAGCGGCGGGTGCGTCGTCGGCCATCGAGGTGGCGTCGCGGATGGGACTGCCGGAGCACATCTGCGCACGGGCGCGAGACCTGGCGATGAACGCGGGTGGCGCGCTGGCGAAGGCGCTGGCGGCGGCGGAGGCGGACCGGCGCAAGCTGCAGGACGAGCTGGACCGGGCGAAGGTGGCGGCGGAGGAGTCCGAGCGGCTGCGGGCGCAGTTGGAGGAGCAGAAGCAGCAGTTCGAGCGCGAGCGCAAGGCGCGGCTGATGCGCTTCAACGAGGAAGTGGCGGCGGCGAGCGACCAGGCGGCGTCGGAGGTGCAGGAGCTACTGAAGGTGCTGAGGGCGCAGTCGAACGAGAAGGCGGCGTCGGAGGCGAGGGCACAGCTGCTGCAGCGGGCGGAGGAGGCGAACCAGCGGGCGAAGGCGGCGCGGGCGGAGCTGTTCCAGGTGGAGGCGCCACCTCCGGCGGAGCTGCGGGTGGGGGCGCGGGTGCGGCACGCGGGATTGAACAAGGACGTGGAGATCCTGGAGCTGCACGGGGATCAGGTGCTGGTGGCGGCGGGCATCATGAAGATGCGCGTGCCGGTGTCGGAGCTGTCGGGCTCGAGGGCGCCGAAGCCGAAGGAGTCGAAGTTCCCGGAGCGCAACAAGCAGGTGCAGCAGCTGCAGAGGGCGAAGGCGGCGGCGCCGGAGGCGGTGGAGGCGACGAACTACCGCTGCGACGTGCGAGGCATGAGGGCCGAGGACGCGCTGTCGGAGGTGGAGTCGTTCCTGGACCGGGGGATGAGGAGCGGAGAGGAGTCGGCGCTGATCATCCACGGGCACGGGACGGGGGCGCTGCGGCAGGCGATCCGGGACTATCTGGCGGCCTCGCCGTACATCCGCATGTTCCGTCCGGGAGAGAACCACGAGGGCGGAGACGGCGTGACGGTGGTGGCCCTGAGGGCCTGAGCCACAACCCCTCTCCGGGAGAGGATCCCCCCGTCGTTCAAAGGGGGGGCAAGCCCCCCCGGGGTGAGGGTACCCGGACCCGGGGTGCTCCCCCGTGTAAACCTCCTCTCCCACTGGGAGAGGGCTGGGGTGAGGGTCGTCCCGGATCCCGAGCCCCCTGCCCTACCGCTTCTTCGCCTTCGGGCCGCGCGCCGCGGTGGCGGACTTCGCCCTGCCCTTCGCGGGTGCGGCCTTCTTCGCCGGGGCGGGAGCGCGTTTCGCCGTCTTCGCCTTCGTCGAAGCGCGCTTGGCCTTCTTCGCGGGCACGGAAGAACGCTTGGCGTACTTCGGCTGGTAGAGCTGGATCTTCACGTTGCCGGGCATGGTGAAGTTCGCGGTGAACCCGAAGCCCTGATCCGAGATCTCATCGTCGAACTTCACGCCGCGGCCGCGCAGCTCGGCGACGGTCTTCTGGATGTCGTCGCAGTAGAACGAGACGTTGTGTGTGCCCGAGGGCGGCGAGCCGGGGAAGTCGGTCGGGTGGCAGCCGATGTCACCTTCGGGCAGATCGAAGATGAGCCAGCCCTCGCCGACATCCGAGTACGGCAGCTGAAGCTTGTTCTTGATGAAGTCGCGAAGCGCGCCGGCTTCGGACGAGTAGAACATCGCGTGGACGCCTTTGATCATGGGGTGTTCCCGTCCTGCAGAGGTGGAAGGACGAGGACAATAGATCGCGCCCGGCGCTTCCGAGGGCTCAAGGTTGCGCCGCGGCCGAGATGACGATCGTATCCGTGCCGGCTTCAACCACCTGGCCCACTTCGGCCAGGGAGGCCAGCCGCCTCGCGACGTCTCCCTGTCCCAGATTCCGGAGCGTGAGCTGACGAGCCTGGAACTCGGCCACGCCAGTGAAGAGCCGGGGCTTCCGGCCACCGAACAGGGCCTCGACGACGGCCCGTTGCTCCGCGAGCCGCGCGCCCCCACCCGGCTCCTCCAAGGCGCGCACCTGGGCCTCGAGGTCCTTCCTGCGCTGGTTGAGCTTGGAGATTTCGCCCATGACCTTGTCGAGCTGGGCGATGCGCAGCTCGGTCCTCCGGATGGACTCCTTCTGCCGCGAGACGCTGTCGGGCTCGTAGATGGACGCGAAGAGGCCCGGTGGAGGCATGGGGCTCGAGGGAACCGGAAGCCCTCCCTGGATAGCCCCTCCCTGAACGGAGGGCCTGGGCACGGCGGGCACTTCGAGCTCCACCGACCAGGCGTTGGGCTCGACGGAGACCCGCTTCAGCACGATGGCCCGCTCCGGCGTGGCGAGTACACGGAGGGCCACGAGCAGTCTGGAGACCCCACCGGAGCCACCGAAGCGGACGCGCAGAGCCCCCTCCTCCTCACGGAACGTCAGGGTCTCCAGCCCCTGGCCGGACAGGAGCCGGAGAAAGTCCTCGGTGCTGGGGCGGTTCAGCCGGGCTTTCAACCCGGCGAGCTTCTCCTCGAGCACGTCGAGCTCCCGGCGGCGCTCGTTGAGGGTCTGGGCGATCTCCGACTTCTCCGCCAGCTCGATGTCGAGCTGGCGCTGACGATGCGCCAACCACCTGCCCTGCTCGCTCTCACAGCCGCTCAGGCTGGCACTGGCGCACAACAGGAAGACGGCGGCCTTGCGGCGATCCATTCATCACCTCGGGGAGGGTCCCGCCCGGCATCCTAACCGAGCCCCCTGCTTCCCGCGCACGAGGCCCCCTTCATCTGAGCACGCCCGGCAGCGCCAGCCCGCCCGCCGCCACCCGGTCAACCGTCACCGAGCGGCAGCTCGAGGATGGCGGTGGCGCCCTTGCCCGGCCCATCGCTGCTCAGGCCGAGACTGCCTCCCAGGGTCCTCGCCGCCAGTGCGCTGGAGTGCAGGCCCAGCCCATGGCCGCCCTCGCGCGTGGTGAAGCCTTGGGAGAAGAGCCGCTCGCGATTCTCCGGGGCAATCCCCACGCCATTGTCCACCACCTGGACGCGCGCCATGTGGCCCACGGCCTCGAGCCGCACGTGCACGCGCCGCTGCCCTTCCGGGAGCGGCTTCACGGCCTTCTTGGCGTTGCTGATGAGGTTGATGAGGATCTGCAGCACCTTGTGCTTGTCCAGGCGCACCGGAGGAAGCGCGGCGAGCTCCTGGGTGACGAGGACACCGTGGCGCCGCAGCGCGGGCATGAGGATGCTCAGGGCATCCTGTACGAGCCCCGCCAGATCACACTCCTCGGTGAGCAGGGTGTTGCTGGCGTAGCTCTGCTGGATGTGGACGATGGCGCGGATGTGCTCGATGTGCATGCCCATCGCCTCCATGCCCTCGCGCATCGTCGTCTGCTCGCGCAGCAGCTCGTCGCCGAGCCCGGTGAGGTAGTCCAACAACTGAATGCCACGCGGATCGCGGGTGAGGAAGTCCGCCAGCGCGTGACGGTGCTCGGCGATCAGGGTGGTGGCCTGCTTCAACCGCCCCACGCGCGAGGTGTCCACCGTCTGGCGCAGCACCTGGTGGTTGATGACGGCACTGGTGAGGACGTTGCCCACGTTGTGGAGCACGTTGGCGGCCACCTCGGCCATGCCCGCAGTGCGGGCCGTGTCCACCAGCCGCGTCTGGGCCTGCTTGAGCTCGCGGGTGCGCTCCTCCACCCGCTTCTCCAGCTCGTCATTGGCGCGGCGCAGGGCCGTCTCGGCGCGCTGGACGTCGGCGTACAGCCGCGCGTTCTCCACGGAGATGGCGGCCTGCGAGGCCAGGTGGCCGAGCAGCGAGAGGCGGGCCGGCGTGAAGGCGTCCGGGGCGAGATCGTTCTCCAGGTACAGCACGCCGCGGAACTCCTCCTGGCGCAGCAGCGGAAGGCAGAGCACGGACCGGGCGTTGCCGCGCGCCAGCCATGGGTCGGCCGCGAACGGATGGGGCTTGGAGGCGTCGCCAATGAGCACGTGCTCGCGCGTCCGCTTGACGTAGGAGATGAGGGACCAGGGCAGGTGCGGCTCGTCCGGATCCGCGCTGGCGTCCTCGGGCGTGGTGCCCGAGAGCGCCACGACCTGGAGCGTGTCTCCCCGCGGCAGCAACAGGGCGCCGCGCTGGGCACCGGCGTTCTCGATGGCGACGCGCAGCAGCGTGGTGGCCAGCCGCTCCAGGACGATCTCCCCGGAGATGGCCTGCTGGGCCTTCACCAGGGTGAGGGCGTCGAGCTGCGTCGAGTTCGTATCCGTGGCGGTCCCCTCGGAGCCTTCGGAGGAGGTCAGCAGCGGCCACTCGGCGTCCAGGTGCTTGACCTTGCCGTGGGCGCCCCAGCGCACGTAGGCGTCGCGGGCCTTGCGGGCATAGGCCTCGGCGAGGGTGGGAAGCTCGCGCTCCCGCCAGAAGCGGGCGGCCAGCTCACACGCCAGGGCCGCGTTCTGGACGAAGCCCTGCTCGCGGGCGGACTGGTGGGCCTGCTCATAGGCACGCAGGGCCTCCCCTTCCTGCCCCATGAGACGGGCCAGCTCCGCGGAGACGAGCCGCTCGAGGGCGCGGAAGGTCGAGGGGCAATGCTCCGCCCACTCCGCGAGCTGCCGCTGGTGACCGCGGAGGGCCTCGAGGGCCAGCCGCTGCTGCTCGGGTGCCATTCCCCCGTGGCAGGCGGCGAGGATCAACGCGCGGAAGAAGTGCAGCTCCAGGCTCGGGAGCAGACCCAGGAAGGACCAGCGCAGCTCGAAGGACCTGTCCACGGCCTCGAGGGCCTCCGGGTATGCACCGCGCAGGAAGCGGGACTGCGCTTGGGTGAGCCAGTACCAGCACCGCGTGGTGCTCTGGTTGGAGGGCAGCCCGGCCTCGAAGGCCTCCTCGTCGAAACCCTCCCCATTCAGCGAGTCCAACGAGGGCGTGAGCCCGCGCAGCTGCTGCACGTAGCGCTGCGTGAAGTGGAGCACATCCCTCACGCCCAGGAAGCCCGCCTTGCTCACGAAGTCCAGGCGGGCGATCGACTCCTGGTAGACGTCCTCCAGGGGGTGCCCCAAGGTGAGGCGGTTGGTGACGAGGTGACAGGCGGTGAAGCAGGCGATCTGGATGTCACTGGCCTGGAGCGCGTGCTGGAAGGCCCTCTGGTTCAGCTCCAGCGAGAGGACAAGGGGCTCGGTCCAGCAGTTGGCCCGCTCCAGGGCGTGAAGCGCCTTACCGCGAAGGGCAGCCAGGTCGTAGCGCTCCACGAGCGCATGGGCGAGCTGGCAGAAGGCCTGCCCCTCCCGGTACCTCTTGAAGGCGTGGCCCGCCATCACCCCGAACCAGGAGTACCCATGGACGGAGGCGGGGGTATGGCCGTGTTTCAGACTGAGCGCGACGATGCGGCTGAGGTGGAGGCGGAGCAGCTCGGGGCTCGTGAAGAACGCCGGCACATACATGGCGCCGAGGACGCTCAACACCGCATCCAGGTCCGGGGCGTTCACCAGGGGCTGATCGATGAGGCTGGCGATGGGGCGCTCCCCCAACAAGGTCCACACCTCCGCGTTGGCCTGCTCCACCTCCTCCCAGGAGGGCTGCAGTGGCATCGGCATGCCCATCCGCGCCAGACACTCCAGCAGGCACGTGGCGGCCTCCAGGACCTCGTTGGCGACGATGTGCAGGTTGCTCTTCAGCCGGTAGATGGCCGCCAGCTCCGGGAAGGTGCGTGCCCGGGGCAGGAGCTCTTCCACCAGACGGCGCGCCTCGGTGGCGTTGCCGCTCATGAACTCGCAGCTCGCCTGCGCCAGCCGGACCTCGAAGGCCAGCCCGGGCTCCAGTGACCAGGGGTCCTCCGAGAGGTGCTGGAAGGCCGCGGCGAAATAAGCGGCGGCCGAGCGGAACGCGGTCGAGCCCCGCGCCTTTCCTCCCGCCTCGGCGTTCAGCCGCGCGGCGCGCCTGCGCTCCTCGGGGTCGTGGATCAGCTCCGCCCCGGCGTTGAGCTGGCTCACCACGTCGAAGAGTTTCTCGCGCACCTCCTCCGGGGACAGGCTGGCCAGGAGCAACCGGCCGATGCGCAGGTGGACGGCCTTGCGCTCCTGCTCGGGGATGAGGGCATGGGACGCCTGCTGGATGCGGTCATGCAGAAAGCGGTAGTGCTCCGGGCCGCCACGCATCAGCAGGCCTTCCTGGAACGCGGGCTCCAGGCCCCGCTCCACCGCTCCCGGCTCGCCCTGGTCGGAGATGATGGCCAGCATGGGCGCGGAGAAGGTGTTGCCCACGCACGCCGCCAGACGCAGCAGGTGCTGGGTCACCAGGGGCAGCTGGCGCAGCTTGCCCACCATGAACTCGACGACGTTGTCCGAGTAGCCCTTCGCCTTGACGCCCTCCGCGTCCCAGCGCCACGTGCCCTGGGGCGTGCGCGCCAGCAAGCCGTCCTGGTGGAGCGTCCGCATGAACTGCAGGATGAAGAAGGGGTTGCCCCCGGTCTTCTCCTGGACGAGCGCCGTGAGCGGCTGGACGAGCTCCGCGTCCGCCCCGGGCAGCGTATCGGCGACGAGCTGCTGGAGCTCCTCCATGCGCAGCGGCTCGAGCTGGAGGTTGGCCAGCTGCGCGCCGGCCTTGCGAAGCTCCTCCAGGGAGAGCACCAGCGGGTGCGAGGGGCTGACCTCGTTGTCGCGGTAGGCGCCGATGAGCAGCACCGGCGGCGTCTCCGGGTGGACGAGCAGGTGTTTGAGGAGCCGCAGGCTGGCCCCATCCGCCCACTGCAGGTCATCCAGGAAGAGGACCAGCGGCTGCTCCGCGGTGGCGAACACGCCCAGGAACTTGCGGAACACCCGGTTGAAGCGCTGCTGCGCCTCGGAGGCGGGCAGCTCCAGCACCGCCGGCTGTCTGCCCGCGATGAGCTCCAGCTGGGGCACCACGTCCACCAGGAGCTGCCCCTCTCCTTCCCAGGCCTCCTGGAGGCGCTCGCGCCACTTCGCCAGCTCCGCGTCGGTGCCCGACAGCAGCTGCTGCGTCAGCCCGCGGATGGCCTGCGCCAGGGTGGCGTAGGGGATGTCCTGCTGGAACTGATCGAACTTGCCACTGAGGAAGAAGCCGCGCCGCCGCACCACCGGCTTGTGCAGCTCGTGCACCACCGAGGACTTGCCAATGCCGGAGTAGCCCCGGACGAGCACGAGCTCGGGCCGGCCGCCCCGGGCCACGCGCTCGAAGCCCTGGAGCAGGGCCGCGGCGTGCGGGGCCCGTCCGTAGAGCCGCTGGGGAAGCTGGAAGCGGCTGGAGAAGTCATGCACGCCCAGCGGGAAGTCCTCGTGCACGCCCCGGAGCAGGCCCTCCTGGCACCGCTCGAGGTCGGCCTTCAGGCCGTCGGCGCCCTGGTAGCGCTCCTCGGCGACCTTGGCCAGCAGCTTCATCACGATGGCGGACAGGGCCGGAGGCAGGCCCGGCACCCGCTCCAGCGGGGACGGGGGCACCAGGGCCAGATGGGCGTGGAACCACTCGAGCGCATCGCGCCCGTGGAAGGGGCGGTTGCCCGTGAGCAGCTCGTAGAGCGTGACCCCTAGCGAGTAGAAGTCGGTGCGGTAGTCCACCGAGCGATTCATGCGCCCCGTCTGCTCCGGGGACATGTAGGCCAGGGTGCCTTCGAGCAGGGGCGCGGGGGCGGCCTCCACGTGCTCGACGAGGTGGAGGGTGGCCGTGCCGAAGTCGAGCAGGCACGCCGCCCCCGTGGGCGTGAGGAGGATGTTGGAGGGCTTGATGTCCTTGTGGATGACGCCGCGGCGGTGCAGCTCCGCCAGCGTCGAGGCCAGGGAGATGGCCAGCTTCAGGACGCGCGCGGGCTCCAGCGGGGTGCCGGTGAGCTCGGACACGGGGGTGCCCTCCATCGCCTCCAGAAGAAGCACCGGGCGCTCGTGGATGCGCTCACAGGCATGAGGGCGGGTGACGCCCCCCACGTCCCGCAGACGCTGGAGGATGGTGAACTCCTGCTGGTAGCGCTCGCTCTCGCGAGGGCCCGGCGAGGAGCCCATGGGCGTCTTGAGGATGAGGGGCAGACCGTCCACGTCGCGCACCGCGTGGAACAGCAGGTTCGTCCCAGTGGCCTTGATGGCCCCTCGGAGTGTGTAGCCTCGAATGTTCAACATGCGTGGAAAGCCCCCCGGCCCGGCCCGAGGGTCTGCTCCCGGGGCCTCCCGCGAGGATACCGAAGAGCGATGGGGCGAAGGAACTCCCCGCCCCCCGCGCCCCGTCACGGGGGACCGCTGCCACCGTGCGCCGGGACGTCGAGCGCCTGGAGGATGAGCCGCGCGATGCCGGTGTAGTCCCCGCTGAGGTGATGCCCGCCCGCGAGCATCACCGGGTGCGCGCCGGGCACGTGGGACAGCTCCGGGCACAAGCTGTCCCCCTCCTCCTCTCCGTAGAGGCAGAGCACCGGCATGCCGCCCAGGGACTGGATGTCCGGCAGGACGGGATGGGTGGCTCCGCGCGCTCCGCCGAAGATGTCCGTCACGTGCACCTCGAACCCGGCCTCCTTCCCTGGAGCGATGAGGGCCAGCCCCCTCACCCGCTCGCGCAGCTCCGGGGGCAACCCCACGGCGATGGCCGGCACCACGTCCGCTCCGCGCGAATAGCCCACCAACACCACGCGCCGCAGGCCCCACGCGGCCAGGTAGTGACGCAGCGCGCGCGCCACGTCCGCCGAGGTCTCCTCGGGGGTGCGGCGCTTCCAGAAGTAGCGCAGCGAATTCAGCCCCACCACGGGGATGCCTCGCGCCACCAGGGACGCGGACACCTGCTGGTCCATGCTCGCCCAGCCGCCATCGCCCGAGACGAAGAGCGCCAGCGTGTCGCCCTCCGGCTTCGCGGCGGGCACCTCCACCAGGGGCAGGTCTTCCACCTCCGCCGGAGAAACGAGCCGCCGCTCGGACGCGAGCGGGACGGCCACCGAGTCGTAGGCGGACAGCAGCGGGCCCTTCCATGACGCCACGGCCGCGTGGCGCGGATCGGCACCGGGCACCTCCTCCACTCGCGCGCCCTTCAGCTTCCGGGTGAGCGCCCGCGCGGTTCTCCAGGTGTGAGCGGGAGCCTCCCTGGCCACCAGCACCACCCAGGGCTCGGACAGGTTCTCCACCGGGTGCGCCGAGCGCGTGCCCGGACAGAAGGCCGCGGAGGCCAACCGCTCCGGGCCGACGCCCACGCTCACCGCGCCCCGGAACGTGCCCGGCGGCGACTGCTCCAACGCCACGAACGCGAGGGCCGCCCCCGGTCCGTCTCCGACCAGGACGGGATGGAGGTACTCGGGCAGCTTCGCATGCCGCTGGTAGCCCTGGCTGAGCACCTCCAGGTCTCCCGCCGGATACGCGCAACGTCTCCCCTTCTCCACCGAGCGCAGGTACGTGTTCGCGTCCACCGCCAGCACCAGGGCGCCGTGCTCCGCCAGCACCGAGGCCAGCTCCGCCCCCCGCCCCTGAGCCGCGGGCCCGTCCGCCAGCAGCAGCGCCACGGTGGTGGGCGTGCCGGACGGCGGATGCACCACCGTGAGATGCCCGAAACGCCCGCCCACCCGCAGCACCTCGGTGCGGGCCTGGAGCGGCGCGGGTGCCGGCCCCGAGGCCTCCCGGGGTTGCGCCAGGAGCGCCGCGCCCACCGCTGCCACGAGCACCATCCCCACCACCCCCCCCGCGAGGCGCTTCCTCATCGCGCCACCACCCCGCCGAGCCCTCGCGACACCAGCGAGGCGACCCCCGTGAGCACGCCCGGCAGCGCCAGCCCGCCCGGCGACGCGAGGTAGCGCGGCGTCCAGACGGGATGGAACTTGTCCTTGTACTGGCGCAGCCCCTGGAAGTTGTAGAAGTGCTCGCCGTGCCGGAAGAGGAGCGCGCCCAGCCGGTTCCACACCGGCGCGAGGCTGCGCTGCTCGAAGCCGCTGAAGGGCGCCATGCCCAGGTTGAAGCGGCGGAAGCCCTGCTCGCGCCCCCACCGCATGAGCGAGGCGAAGAGGAAGTCCATCACCCCATGCGGGCTGCCCGGCTGGTAGCGCATGAGGTCCACGCTCAGCTCCTCCTTCACCTCGGGAGCCCACACGTTGGCGAAGCCCACCAGCGTCCCCTCGTGCCGGATGACGGCCAGCGGGCCCTCGGCCAGGTAGCGCGGCGCGAAGGAGCCCAGGCTGAAGCCCTTCTCGCGCGTGTGCTTCTCCTCCAGCCACGCATCGGAGATGGCCCTCAGCTGGGGCAGCAGCTCCGGCACGGCCTCGGGCGGCAGCACCTCGAAGCGGTAGCCCTCGCGCTCCAGCCTGTGCACGCCCTGGCGCAGGGACCTGCGTGCCGGCCCCTCCAGGCTGAAGTCCGCGAGCGGCACCGTGGCCTCCTCGCCCAGCTTCAGCAGCATCAGCCCCAGGTCCAGGTAGCGCGGCAGTGCGCCGGGGCCCACCTGATAGAAGCACGCCCAGCCGTGGTGCCGGTCCGCCAGCTCGAGGAAGCGCCACGCCAGCTCCGTGGCCTCCGCCTCCGGGCCCACGGGGTCTCCCATACACACCCAGCTGCGGCCGGACACGCCGTACATGAGGAAGGCCGTGCCCGACTCGTTGAAGAGCAGCGGCTTGTCACCCACCAGGGCCAGGTACGCCATGGACTCGGGCGAGTGCGTCACCAGCGGGCGCACCCGCGCCAGCTCCTCGGACGTGGGCGGATGCATACGGGCCCCGGCCGGCTTCAGCAGCATCCCCAGGCCGGACACGAGCACCAGCCCCAGCACGCCCACCGTGGCGCGCAGGAAGCGCGGGGCATCCCCACCGAAGGTGAACTGCCACCACAGCTCACCGCTGTAGGCGACGTGCCGGTACGAGAAGAAGCCCAACCAGATGGAGACGCCCACCACCGCCACCGTGGCCAACAGCCACCCCGGGCTGAAGGCCTCCGCGAGGAGCGAGGTGTGCCGGTAGAACTGCCGGTGGAAGGGCGCGAGCGCCGCCGCCAGCACCAGCAGCAGCGCCGCCTCCTCGTAGTCCACGCCCTTCACCACGGAGAGCACCGCGCCGGCCACGAGCAGCACTTCCGTCAGCACGTACGCCCCGTCCAGCCGCCGCTGGAGGCCACGGGCCAGCAGCAGCAGCGAGATGCCAGCCAGGCTGCCCAGGAAGTGCGACACCTCCAGCAGCGGCAGCGGCACCAGGTGGCGCAGCACGGCGAGGCGCTCGGACACGGTGGGCGTGGCACCGGAGAAGAGCAGCACCGTGCCCGCGACGAAGGCCCCCGCGGACGCCACCCATGGCACCACCGGAGAGAACGAGGTGTGCACCACCTTCGCCAGCCGCCACAGGTGCTGGCGGCGCTGCACCAGCTCGTTGCCCGCCAGCATCAACGCCGCCACGGTGAAGGGCACCAGGTAATAGACGATGCGATAGACGAGCAGCACGCCCACCAGGTGCGCCGCTGGCACGTGGGGAGAGAGGGCCGACAGCATCACCGTCTCGAAGACCCCGAGGCCCGCGGGCACCTGGCTGGCGATGCCCGCCAACTGGGCCAGCGCGAACAGCGCCGTGAGAGACGGCAGGGACACCCCGGACCCGCGCGGCAGCAACACCCACAGCACCGTCGCCGCCAGCACCCAGTCCGCGCACGACACGGCGAGCTGCCCCAGCGCACGCCGGAACGTCGGCAACGACAGCTCCAGCCCGCGCACGCGCAGCGGCTCGCGGACGAGCGCGCACATCGTGAAGTAGCCCACGAGCAGCCCCCACAGCCCCGCCCCCAGCGCACGCGCCAGTTCCGGCTGCAGCGGCAGCACGCCTCCGCCCCCCTCCACCAGCAGCGACGTTCCCGTCACCGCCGCGAGCCCCACCCAGAAGGTGAGCGCATTGAAGGCGGCCACCTGGGCCACGTCCAGCGCGGTGAGTCCCCACGCGGAGTACAGCCGGTAGCGCACCGAGCCACCGCTGAGGAAGGACATGCCGATGTTGTGCCCGAACGCGTAGCCGACGAAGGAGGTGAAGCCCACGCGCGCATACGGGAGCTTCCGCTTCACGTGGCCCATCGCCAGCACGTCATACAGCGTGAGAGCGAAGTAGTTCACCGCCGTCAGGGCCAGCGCCAGCAGGATGTGGCCGGCGGAAATGGACGCGAGCCCCACCGCCACGTCGCCGCGATGGAAGTGCGACAGCTCGCGGTGCAGGACATAGCCCGCCGCCCCCAGCAGGACGAGCGGGAGCAAGGCGAGGAGGAGCCGTTTCACCCTCTGCATCCAGCGCTCCGGAGAGACCGCTAGGTGGGATGGCCGGGCCGGCGAGCGCGCGACACGAGGCTGATGAGGCCCAGCACCACCGCCGCGATGAGCACCAGGTGGATGGCCGCTCCCGCGACCTTGAAGATCACTCCGGCCACCAACCAGACGACGAACAACGCGAACGCGATCCAGGCGAGGCTCTTCAGTTCCATAGAGTCCTCCTGTCCTGGAAGGTGGGGACCCGGTGCCGGTGTGGAAGCACGGAAGCTCCAACCCGCTCCCAGGGCATGCGAGCCATCCTCCGCCCGCCCGGCCGCCGGTTCAGGGGTTCTCGTCCGCTCGCAGGTGCAGGACCTTGCGGAGGAACTCCCGCGTCCGGGGCTGGGAGGGCCGGGTGAAGATGAGCGAGGGTGGGCCCTGCTCCAGGATGACGCCCGCCTCCAGGACGAGCACCCGGTGGGCCACCGCTCGCGCGAACTCCATCTCATGGGTGACCACCACCATGGTCATGCCCTCGCGGGCCAGGGCCTGCATCACCTGGAGCACCTCGTCGGCCAGCTCCGGATCCAACGCGGAGGTGGGCTCGTCGAAGAGCATCACCTCCGGCTCCATGGCGAGCGCCCGGGCGATGGCCACCCGTTGCTGCTGGCCTCCCGAGAGCCGGGCGGGGTACTCGTCCTTCCGGTCGAGCAGCCCCACGCGCTCGAGCAGCCGCAGGCCCCGCTCCTCCGCCTGGGTGCGCGACAAGCCCTTCACCCGCATGGGCGCCTCGATGACGTTGCCCAGGGCCGTCATGTGGGGGAAGAGGTTGAGGCGCTGGAAGACCATCCCGATATGTGTCCGCTGGCGATCCACCTCGGGCTCGGGGCGGGGCACCAGCCGTCCGTCCTTCTCCCGCATTCCCAGCAGCTCGCCTCGCAGCCAGATGCGGCCTCGCGTGGGCGTCTCCAGGTGGTTCAGGCACCGCAGCAGCGTGGACTTGCCACAGCCGCTCGGCCCGATGACGACGACGACCTCGCCGGCGGCCACCTCCAGGCCGATGCCCCGGAGCACCTCGCGCTCGCCGAAGGACTTGTGCAACCCCTCCACGCGGAGAATGGGCCCGCTCATGTGCCTCGCGCCTCCAACCGGCGCTCCAAGCGCTGGGCCAGTGCCGACAACGCCACGACGATGATCAGGTAGCCGAGCGCCGCCCAGGCGTACACCTCGGGGCGCAGATAGGTGCCCGCGAGCTGCTTCGTCTCGTAGAGCAGCTCCGGCAGGGCGATGACCATGACCAGGGAGGTGTCCTTGGAGAGCGCCGCCAGCTCGTTGACGAGGGGCGGGATGAGGCGGCGGAACGTCTGCGGCAGGATGACCCGGCGCATGGCCAGCTCGTGACTCATGCCCAGGGCCCGAGCCGCCTCCATCTGTCCCTTGTCGATGGACTCGATGGCGGCCCGGAAGATCTCCGCGATGTAGGCCGCGGCATTGAGGGACAGCGCGGTGATCCCCGCGGCCATCGGACCCAGCCGGACGCCCATCATCAACGGCAGAGCGAAGAAGATGAAGAGGAGCTGCAGCAGCAGCGGCGTCCCGCGGAACAGGGTGATGTAGGCCGTGGCCACGCCGCGGATCGCCGTCCGGCGGGAGATGCGTGCCAGCGCCACGAGCAGCCCCAGGGCGAGGCCGAGCCCTCCCGCGCCGAACGTGAGCTGGAGCGTCACCCCGAGCCCCCGGATCACACGAGGCAGCACCACCTCGCGGGAGAACGTCCAGAAGCCGGACGGCTTCACGGCCTGTCCCAGCTCACCCCCGAACCAGTGCGCCGAGAGCCGCTTCAGCCCTCCCGTGCGCTGGAAGTCCTCGAAGGCCCGGCGGATGGCGCCGGTGAGCTCCGGCTCCTGCTTGTTGATGGCGATGCCGATGGGCTCCGGCTCGAGCGCCTGGCCGGTGATGACGAAGTGGTCATCCCGCTGGGCGAAGAACCGGCCCACGGGCTCATCGATGACGATGACATCCGCCTGGCCCGACTGCACGGCGGCGAAGCACTCGGTGGCGCCGGGAAAGGGGCGGATCTCCCGGACGGCGACGCCTCGCTGCACGAGCTGCTGCACCCACCGCTGCGAGGTGGTGTTGGTCTGCACCGCCACACGCTGGCCCGCGAGCTGCGCCTCGGTGCGGAAGCTCCGGCCCCGCGTGGTGACGAAGACCTGGGACATGCGCGCGTACTCGACGAAGTCGACCTGCTGCGCGCGCGCGGGGGTGATGTTCATCGACGAGACGATGATGTCGTAGCGGCCAGAGGTGAGCCCGGCGAGGATGCCGTCCCAGTCCATGACGATGAACTGCGCGGTGACGCCGAGCCGGCGTGCGAGCTCCCGGGCGAGCTCGACGTCGAAGCCCACGGGTTGGCCGTTCTCCAGGAACTCCATGGGCGGGTAGGTGGCGTCGATGGCCACCCGCAACACCCCCGCGGCCTGGATTCGGGCCAGGGCGCTGGAGGGCTCCGCCGGGCCGGCCCGAGGCGGCTCACCCGCGGCGGGACCGGACAGGAGGACCGCCAGCAGAAGACAAGCTGTCGCGAGACCCGGGCGTTTCATGGCGAGCGCGGCTCCACCTTCGTGGAACCCCCCATCGCCGGACACCCCCCGGCGGTGGGGCGTGTCCTCGACTGAACCTGGAACCAGCGAGCCCTGTCCGATGCGTGGCAGTGCGGCTCGCCGGCACTTCGGCCGTGTTGTCGCACGCTCCTCTGGCATCCACGCTCCGCCGCCACATCCTCCAAGGAGCGTCCATGCGCAACAGCCACTCGGCAATGCCGGTGGGAGCAGGAGTCCTCCTCGTCACCCTCCTCCTCTCCCTCTCGATTGCGTCCTGGGCCCAGCCTCCGCCCGACGCAATCTCCGATTTCCAGACGCCGCGCCCCGTTCCGGAGACGCGGCCGGAGCAGAAGAAGAACGAGCACGACAAGTCCGACGTGTTCAGCGCGGCGAAGGCGCAGCCGTCCTCGGCGGCCCTGGGCCAGCAGCCCGACCAGGGCAAGGTCCTGGGCTTCGACTTCTTCCGGGACCCGCTCAACGCCAAACGGCCGATGCAGAGCCCCGAGGAGCTCATGAAGGCGGACATCGCGGACAAGGCCCGGATCATGGCGGCGCAGCGCAAGCTCCTCGAGAGCCGCTACGATCTCACCCCGCGCCTGGATCCCAATGTCCGGATGACCCGGGGCAAGCCGCTCGCGGTGGGGCCCACCGCGCGGCTGGCGAAGGGCCTGGACTGGGACAAGCTCGCGCGGATGGACCCGGAAGCCATCCGCCGGGACAACCTCTTCCCCTACCCCGCACTCCCCCACCCGAAGCACGCCACCGGCGGCATGGTCTTCCCGAAGATGCAGATCGCCATGTTTCCGCGGCTCGAGCGCTTCGACGTGGAGTTCGATCTCCCCGAGGAGTTCCTCCCTGAGTTCCCGCCCGCGATGTTCCTGCAGAACCGTCCGGAGTTGGGTGACGTCTCGCGCGGAGAGGTGGTCTCCATCAACAACTTCCACCGGCTGTTCAAGGACATCCTTACCCCGGTCCAGCTCGATGGTCTGCGCTTCCTCCTCATGCCGCTGCCGCAGGAGGAGTTCAACGCCACGGACGATCGCAAGACCGTCAACCCGAGCCTCGGAGTGACCTGCCTGGATTGCCATGTGAACGGCCACACGACTGGCCAGTTCCATCTCAACCCGGATGATCGCCCCCAGGAGCGGCGGCTCCGGCTGGACACCACCAGCCTGCGAGGGGTCTTCAACCAGCAGATCCACAGCTCCAAGCGCAGCCTGCGCTCGGTGGAGGACTTCACCGAGTTCGAGCAGCGGACCGCCTACTTCAACGGCGATCCCATCCATGCCATGAAGAAGGGGATGGTGATTCTCGACCGCGTGCACGTCTCGCACATGGCGCAGTTCCAGAACATGCTCGACTTCCCACCCGCGCCGAAGCTCAACGCGCTCGGCCGGCTGGATCCGGCGAAGGCCACCGAGAGTGAGCTGCGCGGCGAGAAGGTCTTCTTCGGGAAGGGCCAGTGCGGCACGTGCCACCCGGCGCCGTTCTACCTGGACAACCAGATGCACGACCTGAAGGTCGAGCGATTCGTCAATGAGGCGCCGCTGGGGCCCATGAAGAGCTTCACGCTGCGCGGCATCAAGGAGAGCCCCCCCTACATGCACGATGGCCGGTGCCTCACGCTGGAGGACACGGTGGAGTTCTTCAACCTCGTGCTGGAGCTGAAGCTGACGAAGCAGGAGAAGGCGGACCTCGTGGCCTTCATGCGGACACTCTGAGCCGGGCGGGCCCCCGTCGGAGGGCCCCGCCGTCCGGCCGCGGCCACCGCGCCTACCGCTTCTTCGCCTTGCGAGCGGGGGCGGGCTTCTTCGCCCCACCCTTCGCCGCGGCACGCCCCTTCGCGGACGAGGCCTGCTTCGCCGGAGCCTTCTTGGCGGCCGGAGCCTTCTTGGCGGCCGCGGCCTTCTTCGCCGGAGCCTTCTTGGCGGCTGCGGCCTGCTTCGCCGGAGCCTTCTTGGCGGCCTTCTTCGCTGCGGGAGCCTTCTTGGCGGCCGGAGCCTCCTTCTTCGCCGCGGGAGCCTTCTTGGCGGCCGGAGCCTCCTTCTTCGCCGCGGGAGCCTTCTTGGCGGCCGGAGCCTCCTTCTTCGCCGCGGGAGCCTTCTTGGCGGCCGGAGCCTCCTTCTTCGCCGCAGGAGCCTTCTTGGCGGCCGGAGCCTCCTTCTTCGCCCCTGCCCCACCCGCCGCGGCCTTCTTCACGGCGGCGCGAGCAGCGGTCTTCTTCCGAGCCCCGGCGGGGGACTCTTGCGTCCCTTCGTGCGCGTCCAGGGCGGCCAGGGCGCGGATGCGATCGAAGCCCGCGGGAGCCGTGGGGGTGAAGCGCTCCACGATCTCCACGGACTCGGTCTGCCGCTCCACGGTGGGAGGCGCCACCTGCGCGGCCTCTCCCTGCCCGGCCGGAGCCTGCCGCGCGGCGGCCTGCTCGGCCTCGCGCTGGCGCAGGGCCTCCGCCTCGGCCAACGACAGCTCGGCGCGCTCGGGAGGACGGCCCCACCGCTCCGTCCGGCCCCGCTCGCGCGAGGCACGTTGGGCCTTCTTGCGCTCCTGACGGGCCTGCTCCTGTTGGGCCTCCCGCTCCTCCCTGCCGACCTCCTGGACGGCCTCGAGGGCCCTGCCACCCACCTCCAGGGCCTCGAACTCGATGCGCCGCAGGGCCAGGTTCACGTTGACGAGCCGCACCCGGGCCTTCTGCCCGACGCGGACGCGGAAGCCGCCCGGCAGCGTGAAGGAGTGCAGGTTCTTGTCGAAGCGCGTCCCGAAGCCGAGCGAGTCGGCGCGGACGAGCCCCTCCACGTGCACCTCGTCGAGCTCCACGAAGAAGCCGAACTCGACGAGGCCGGCGACGGTGGCGGCGAACTCCTCGCCCAGGCGGTCCTTCATCATCAGGGCCGCGTAGTAGGAGACGACCTCGCGCTCCACCTGCATGGCGGCGCGCTCGCGCTCGGAGCTCTGCGAGGCCATGTCCTCCAACTGCTGCTCCTCACGCTCGATCTGGCCAGGGGAGCGCTCCTGGCCGTTACGGGCCCAGTGCGCCTTGAGCAGCCGGTGGACGAGCAGGTCCGGGTAGCGGCGGATGGGCGAGGTGAAGTGGAGGTAGAACTCGGCGGCCAGTCCGTAGTGGCCGATGTCGGAGGCCGTGTAGACGGCCTGCATCATCGAGCGCAGCAACAGCTGGTTGAGGGCGCGCTCCTCGGGGTGGCCCTGGAGCTGGGCCATGAAGGCATTGAGATCCCTCGGGGAGATCTCCTCGGCCAGGAGGCGGAAGCCGTAGGCCTGGGCGAGCTGGGCGAAGACGGCCAGCTTCTCCTGGTCGGGCTCACCGTGGTAGCGGTAGACGCTGGGCAGGCCCAGGTCGGCGAAGAACTTCGCCACCGCCTCGTTGGCGGCGAGCATGCACTCCTCGATGAGCCGGTGGCTGTCCTTGCGCTCGCGCTTCTCCATGCGGGCGGGCATGCCGTCCTCGCCCATCATCACCTTGTGCTCGGGCAGGTTGAAGTCGATGGCGCCGCGCTCCTTGCGCATGCGCATGAGCACCCGGGCCAGCTCCATGAGCCGCTCGAAGTGGGGCTTGAAGGCGTTGCGGTGGGGGACGTCCTTGCCGTCCAGCACGTCCTGCACCTCGTTGTAGGTGCAGCGGGCGTGGCTGCGCATGACGCCCGGGTAGATGTCACTGGAGACGAGCCGTCCGCTCCTGTCGAGCACCATGTCGGCCACCATGCACAGCCGGTCCTCGTCGGGACGCAGCGAGCAGATGCCGTTGCTGAGGCGCTCGGGGAGCATGGGCAGCACGCGGTCCGGCAGGTAGACGGAGGTGGCGCGGCGCAGGGCCTCGGCGTCGAGCGCGGTGCTCTCGCGCACGTAGTGCGTCACGTCGGCGATGGCCACCACGAGCCGGAAGCCCTGGGGGTGGGGCTCGGTGTAGACCGCGTCGTCGAAGTCGCGCGCGTCCTCGCCGTCGATGGTGACGAGCGCCATCTGCCGCAGGTCCCGGCGGTTCTCCCCGCGGGCCTCCTCCTCGCTCACCACGGTGTGGATGCGGTCCGCCTCGTCCATGACCTCGGGAGGGAACTCGTCGGAGAAGCCCTGCGAGTAGGCGATGGAGAGCACCTCGTTGCTGGGGTCTCCCGGCTTGCCGATGGAGCCGGCGACCTCGCCGTAGAGGCCATCACCCGGCTCCAGCAACTCCGCGCCGATGCCGAGCCGCACCTTCACCACGTCCCCATCCCGGGCCATCTGGGTGGGCGGGACGCGGATGTTGCCCTGCGTCTGGAGGTTCTTGTCGTAGGGGATGACGAAGGCCTGGCGCTTGCCCTGCTCCACGTAGGTGCCGACGGCGAGCTGCCGGGTGCGGCCCACCACCTGCAGCAGGCGGCCCTCCATGCGTCCGGGGCGGCCCCAGGCCTCGACGAGCACCCGATCATTGTCGAGCGCCCGCGAGGCCTCCTGCGGCGGCAGGAAGATGTTGTCCCCCTCGCCCGAGCTGGGGTGGACGAAGCCGTAGCCGTCGCGGTGCACGTGGAGGATGCCCTCGAGGGTGGTGGTCTCCTGCCCCTCGCTCCGGTCACGCCCGCGCTCGAAACGCCCTCCGCCGCGTCCCGGGCGGCGATCCTGCTCGAAACGGCCGCCGCCCTTGCCCGGCCCGCCGCGCTCGTCCCGGGCGAAGCGGCCCCGGGGCTCGAAACGGCCCTTCTGCTCGGAACGGCCGCCTCCGGGCCGCTGCAGGGCGTAACCCCCCGGCTGGCCTGGGCCCCGCTGGGGACCGGGACCGCCCCGCGGCTCGAAACGGCCGCCGCCCTTGCCCAGCCCGCCGCGCTCGTCCCGGGCGAACCGGCCCCGGGGCTCGGGCCCCCGCTGCTCGGACGGGCCGCGAGAGGGAGGTCCGCCGCGCTCGTCCCGGGCGAACCGGCTCCGGGGCTCCACGCGGCCCTCGCGCACGAAGCGGCCCCGAGGCTCGGGCTGGCCCTCCCGCGAGAAGCGTCCCCGGGGGGCGAAGCGCGCATCGGGCTCGGGGCGGGCGTCCTCACGCGGGCCGCCGGGCCGGCGCTCGTCACGCCCACCCTCACGCAAGGCACCGGGAGCACCGCGCTCCTCCTGCCCGCGGCCGCGCCAGCCACCCGGCTGCTGCTCCTCGCGTCCCCGGCGGAGCTGGGGAGGGTGCGCCCTGCCCTCTCCCTCGATGGCCAGCGGGATCGGCCGCCCGCTCTGCAGGCGGAAGCGCTTGCCCTCCTTGAGCAGCTCGCCGCTGCGGACCAGCTCGCGCAGGGTGCGCTTGAGCTGGGTCTGCTGCCCCGGGTGCAGGTGGGTGAGCTTCAACAGCTCCTTGATGCCGAGCGGATGCTTGGACTCGGCCAGGTGTCGCTTCACGGCTTGAGGAAGATCGGTCACGAGAAGTTCCGAATCAGGAAGCCCAGCGGGCGGCCCTGAAAAAAGTAAGCCCGGCGGGTCCCATCTGGGACCCCCGGGCGGAAGGACGATGACGCGTGAGTTGGAGCGTCAGACAGGCCCTCAGGGCTTGACGGTCACGTTGAGCTTGAACGACCGCTCGACCTGACCGGGGTTGAAGGCCTTGGCGAGGAAGAACTCGACCTCGGAGGTCCCCGGGTTGCGAGGGGTGAAGAAGAACTCGCGGGTGGCGGGGCCGTCGGAAGCGGGCTCGAAGTTGGCCTCCCGCAGGCCCACGCGCTTGGCCGCCGTGGGCTCGATGGCCCAGGTGAAGCCCGGCTGCTCCTGGAGCCGCACGGTGAAGGCGTGGTTGAGCTTCACCTCGACGTGGGTCGGCAGCTCGCCCTCCACATGGACGGAGTCCAACCCCTCGCGGGAGATGGGCCGGATGTCCGAGGGGCGCGGCTCCACGTTCTCCACGTCGATGCGGCCACCCCAGCCGGAGGACTTGTCCACCACGCCGGTGACGGAGAGGGTGTGGCCCAGGTACTTGCGCAGCCCCTTGGCGCCCTTGCCCTCGAGGATGTAGGACACCTGCTGCCGGGTGCCACCGTTGGAGACCACCAGGACGAACTCGTCGCCGGTCATCTCCAGGTTGCCGCGCAGCGCGGCGAAGCCCTTCATGCCCGCGCCCATGCCGGCGGAGATCACCTGGGACACCTCGCCCGGGGACAGGTAGCGCAGCCGGACCTCGGTCTCCACGGGCTCCGGCGTGGGCTCCTCGACCTCGGGCTTCTTGGCGGAGAACTTCCGCACGTCCACCGTGCCGCCGTAGTTGGTGGTCTTCTTGATGAGCCCGCTGACGGACACCTTGTGGTCCAGGTAGGCCGGCAGCACCTCCTGATCCGGCCCCTGGAGGATGAAGGTGAGCTCGCGCTTGTCGCGGCCCACCACCACCAGGTTGGGCAGCCCGTCGATGACGGTCAGGCGGCCCTTGAGGCTGCCCTCGCCCACCACGCCACGGCCGGCACCGGCGGTGAGCAGCTGCTCCAGGTCGCGCTTGTTGAGCGGCTCGGCCATGGGCGGCAGCTTGGTGGCGCGCGGACGCGGCTTCTCGACCGCTGGCGGCACCGCGGGGGCCTCACGGCCCTTCCCCTTGGCCGCGGGGGTCTCCTTCGCCTTGGGAGCGGGAGCAGCCTCCTTGCCCTTGGGCGCGGGAGCAGTCTCCTTCCCCTTGGGCGCGGCGGCTTCCTTCACCTTCGCGGCGGCCTTCGCGGCCATCCGGGAGGCCGCCGCGGCGACCTCCTTCACGCGCGTAGCCGCCTTCTCGGCGGTCTTCTTCACGGCGGCGGGTGCGGCCTTCTTCTCCGCGGGAGCCTTCTTCTCCGCGGGAGCTTTCTTCTCCTGCTGCTTCGCGCTACCGGCGGTCTTCGTCACCAACTTCGCGGCGGCCTTGGCCACGCTCTTGGAGGCGGTCTTGAGCACACCCGGTTTCGTCGACTTGACCTTCTTCGCAGCGGGAGTCGCCTTCTTGGCCCCGGACCTGGGCTTGGCCATCGACGCTGTCTCCTTGAATTCCCGTGTCTTTTCAACGGGTTGGCACACCGGCCACCGCCCGGACGCGGGCCATGCGATCACCAGCGCTTGTAACGATGATCAGTGGGACTGTCAAACAAAGTCTTGAATTTCCTAGGGACTTTGATCCCAAAAACAGCCAATCGCTACACGCCTGTTTCGCCCGCCCGGGGCAATTGCGATCAGCCCTGGGAGATCACCCCGAGGACGCCCGACCCATGAAGGAAGATGCCGCGCTGCTGCCCGTGGAGGATGCCCGAGCCCGCACGCTCGCCCTGGTCTCCCCGCTGCCCCCCGAGTGGGTCCGGCTGGAGGAGGCGCTGGGGCGCGCCCTGGCCGAGGACGTGCGCGCCCAGCGGACCCTGCCGCCCTGGGACAACTCGGCCATGGATGGCTTCGCGGTGCGCAGCGCCGAGCTCTCGGCCCCCCTGCCCGTCCGCCTCCAGGTGAAGGAGACGATCTACGCGGGCCAGACGCCGCGGCAGGAGGTACAGCCGGGCACGTGCGCGAGGATCATGACGGGGGCCCCGCTGCCGGCGGGAGCGGACGCGGTGGTGATGCGCGAGCGGACGCGGCTGGCGCCCGGGGGGGACGAGGACGAGGTGGAGATCCTCGAGACGGTGGGCCCGGGCCACTTCGTCCGCCCGAGGGGCGAGGATGCGCGGGAGGGCGAGGTGCTGCTGCCCCGGGGCACGCCGCTGGGGATTCCGGAGCTGGGGCTGCTGGTGGGCCAGGGGATGCTGACGGCCCCGGTCCCGCGCCGGCCGCGGGTGGCCATCCTCTCCACCGGTGATGAGCTGTGCCGGGCGGACGCGCCCACCGAGGGCCGCATCGTGGACGCCAACGCCCCGGCGCTCTCGCTGGCCGTGCTGCGCGCGGGCGGAGTGCCCTCGGTGCTGGGCATCGCCCGGGACACGCTGGAGGACGTGTATCGGCACCTCGCGGCGGCCGGCGGGTACGATCTGGTGCTCACGAGCGCGGGCATGTCCGTGGGCGAGCACGACTTCGTGCGCGAGGCCCTGGAGAAGCTGGGGGTGGAGCGGGACTTCTGGCGCGTGGCCATCAAGCCGGGCAAGCCGCTGGCGGTGGGCCGCAAGGGGGCCACCGTCTATATCGGGCTGCCGGGCAACCCCACCTCCTCGCTCGTCACCTTCGAGCTCTTCGTCCGCCCGGCGCTGCGCCGCATGCTGGGGCATCCGGACGTGGAGCCGCCTCGGGTGTCCGGCCGGCTGGACGGTGAGCTGAAGAAGCCCGAGGGGCTGGCCCACTATGTCCGGGTGACGGCTACCTGGCAGGACGGCGAGCTGTGGGCGAGGCCCCTGGCCACCCAGACGTCGGGGGCACTGCGCTCCGCGGCCTCGGCCACCCACCTGCTCCACTTCCCGCGCTCGTCCAGTAGGCTGGCTACTGGTGACAAGGTGGAATTGCTTCCTCTGTCCTGGGGAGCCTGAGGAACGAACTTCCTTGGTTCGCATCCATCTTGTGCCCCCAAATGTTGTGCGGGAGAAAGGATCATCATGTCCGAGTCGCGTACACCTCAGGTTCTTCCGACCCGCAAGTGCACTTCCTTGTTGGAGAAGTTCTCCGAAGCGGATGTGCCCACTGGCCGTGGCGTGCTGCGCACGGTGGTTTTCCGCGAGAAGCGCAACGGGCGCGAGCACGTGGCCCTGGTAGTGGGAGAGGTGCAGGGGTTGGAGGGCGTGCCGGTCCGGGTGCATTCCGAGTGCTTGACCAGCGAGGTGTTCGGCAGCCTGAAGTGCGACTGCCGGGAGCAGCTGGACCGGGCGCTGGACTTCGTCACCCAGAACGGGTGTGGGGTGGTGCTCTACCTGCGCCAGGAGGGCCGGGGCATTGGCCTGGGGAACAAGATCAAGGCCTACGCCCTGCAGTCCGAGGGGCTGGACACCTACGAGGCCAACCGGCAGCTGGGTTTCCCGGACGATCTGCGCAGCTACGACATCGCCGCGGAGATGTTGCGCCTGTTGGGAGTGCGGTCCGTGGACCTCATCACCAACAATCCCCTGAAAATTGCAGGCCTGGTGGAAGAGGGAATTCCCGTACGTCGACGCATTCCCTCGCGTACGGAGCATAATCCGCATAACGTCGGGTACCTGAGGACGAAGCGCGAGCGGACGGGGCACCTGATTGAGCTCTTCGCCGAGGACGACGACGACACGGAAGCGAAGGTTGGCTGAGAACGAACGAGAGGGAACGCCCGCCGAGGCGCGCGTCCCGTTCCATGTGCGTTTCTGGGGAGTGCGCGGCTCGATCCCTGCACCGGGGCCGAAGACGCAGCGCTATGGGGGCAATACGCCCTGCGTCGAGATGCGATGCGGGGACGAGCTGCTCATCTTCGACCTGGGAACGGGCGTGCGCGAGCTGGGGTGGGACCTGCTGAAGGCGGGTGGACCCACGCGTGCTTCGATCTTCCTCTCGCACTACCACTACGATCACCTGCAGGGGCTGCCGTTCTTCACGCCCATCTTCATCCCGAAGTACGCCTTCACGGTGTACGGCGCGCCGCGAGGCAGCCACTCGGTGAAGGAGGTGCTGTCGGGACAGATGATGCAGCCCTATTTCCCGGTGACGGCCGAGGAGACCTTCAAGGCGCAGCTGACGTACAAGAACCTGGAAGCAGGCCAGCAGATCGAGGTGGGCCCGGCGAGGATCCGCACGATGGACCTGAACCATCCGGGAGGCAATCTGGGCTACCGGGTGGAGTGCGACGGCAGGTCGGTGGTGTACGCGACGGACGTGGAGCACGGCTGCGAGAAGGATCAGGATCTCGTGGAGTTCGCGAGGGACGCGGACATGCTCATCATCGACGCGATGTACACCGAGGACGAGTACCGGGGCCGCAAGGGCGCCGCGAAGATCGGCTGGGGCCACTCGACGTGGGAGTCGGCGGTGCAGACGGCCAACGCGTCGAACGTGAAGCAGCTGGTGCTCTTCCACCACGAGACCACGCGCGATGACGCGGCGATGGACCTGTTCGTCGAGGAGGTGCGCAAGCACCGGCCGGAGACGATCGCCGCCGTGGAGCTGGAGATCCTCAAGCTGTAGTCGAGGCTGTGGCCCACGCTGGAGTCCCCTCGCCCCACGCACCCCTCTCCCTCCGGGCAGGGGAAAAGCATCTAAAGGGCAAGGAAATCAGTGACTTGGCAGGTGGCCCACCTGCCAGGTCAGACTGGCTCCATAGGGTGGCTCCCATATGGGGGCGGCAATGGGGCAGGGCGAGGGAGAGGGCGGGCAGGTCGTTGAGCTGATTCTCAAGCACTTCGGCACGCTGAGGGACCCGCGTGTGGCGCGTACCAGACGGCATGCACTGCTCAACGTGCTGGTGATGGCGCTGTGTGGAGTGATAGCCGGGGCAGACGGGTGGAAGCAGCTGGCGCTGTTCGCCAGGACGAGGGCCAGATGGTTCGCCACCTTCTTGGAAATTCCACATGGAGTGCCCAGCGCGGACACATTTCGCCGGGTGTTTTGCGCACTCAGGCCCCAGGCCTTCGAGGCGTGCTTCCGCAGCTGGGTACAGGAGATGGCCCAGACACTGCGCGAGGAGGTAGTGGCGGTGGACGGCAAGAGCGTGCGAGGCGCCTTGGGCAAGGCGCTGGCGGGCTCACCGCTGCACCTGGTGCACGTGTGGGCCACGCAGCAGAGGTTGCTGCTGGCACAAGCGGCTGTGCAGGGGGCGCCCGGGGAGGTGAAGGCCATACCCGAGCTGCTGGCGCTGCTGGACTTGAAGGGGGCGGTGGTAACGGTGGACGCCAACGGGTGCACGGCCCAGGTAGCCCAGGCCGTGGTGCAGGCCCAGGCCGACTACGTGCTGTGTCTCAAGGGCAACCGCGGGCCGCTGTACGCGTATGTGCAGGACTTGTTCGCCCCAGTGCGTGAGGGCCAGGCGCGTGCCCGGGTGGACTCCCACTCTCGCAGCGAAGAAGAGGGGCATGGCCGGCACGAGGTGCGCAGTGCCTGGGCTGTTGCCCTCAAGCTCGAGGCTTGTCCCAAGTCGGCCTCCACATGGCCCAAGCTCAAGACGGCCGTCATGATGCGGCGTGAGCGCACCCAGGGCGGCAAGACGCAGGTGCAGTGGCACTACTACCTCACCAGCCTGCCACCCAAGGCGCGCAAGCTCGCCCGAATCATCCGCACCCACTGGGGCGTGGAGAATGGCCTGCACTGGAGCCTGGACGTGTGCCTGGGCGAGGACTCGCGCCGCATCCGCGACCACAACGGCGCTCAGAACTTCGCGCTGCTCAGCCGCATGGCCTTGACCGCTCTGAGGCGAGAGTCGACGGAAAAACCGGGCGTGCCCAGCCGACGCAAGCTGGCCGGCTGGGACAACGATTATCTGCTACGCGTCTTGATGGCCGTATTTACTGACCTTTAGATGCGTTCGCCCTGCCCAGAGGGAGAGGGACGGGGTGAGGGTATCGGGCATCCCGGGCTGAACCCGTGTCACCCCGCGAGCACGCGGGTGGCGCGCTGGACGCCCTCGCGGAGCCCGCGGAACGGAAGCCGGGCGAGCGCGGTAGCAACATCCACCCACTCGTGGGCATCGTGCTCGTCGCCGAGCCGCACCTCGAAATCCGCGGTGCACCGGGCGGCGAAGCCGTTCTCCTCGACGAGCCGGGGAGGCACCACGCTGCCGACGGCGAAGGCGTGGCGGTACTCCAGGTCCACCACGTCGGTGCGCAGCCCGGTCTCCTCGAACAGCTCGCGGGCGGCGGCCTCGCGGGGCTGCTCGCCCGGCTCCAGGCGGCCGGTGACGATCTGCCAGAAGCCCCCGCGCTCGGGACGCCGGCGCAGCAGCAGCACGCGGGCGTCGGCACCCTTCCCCCGCATCAGCGTGACGCTCACGGTGCGCGTGAGGGGCGCGGGCTCAGCGAGCTGCGACCCGAAGACGTCGGCGAAGTGCCGGGAGATCTTCTCCTCGACCTCGGCCATGGGCACGGGGCGGCCGAGCTCCTTCTGCAGCGAGGTGACACCGGCCTCGCTGATGCCGCAGGGGACGATGAGGTTGAAGTGAGGCAGGTGCGTGTTGACGTTGAGCGCGAAGCCGTGACTGGTGAGCCAGCGGGCGAGGTGGACGCCGATGGCGGCGATCTTCCGGGCGTCGGGCGAGTCCTCCTGGCCGATCCACACGCCGGGCCACTTGGGGATGGTGCCGGAGGTGATGCCGTACTCGGCGAGGGTGCGGATGACGCACTGCTCGACATCGCGCACGTAGCGGCGCACGTCCTGACGGCCCTCGGGGAGGAGGAAGATGGGGTAGCCCACGAGCTGCCCGGGCCCGTGGTAGGTGACATCGCCGCCGCGGTCCGTCTCGAAGGTCTCCACGCCCTCGGCGGCGAGGCGCTCGTCACTGGCGACGATGTTGAAGCGCTTGGCGGCACGGCCGAGGGTGAGCACGGGCGGGTGCTCGAGCAGGAGCAGGACGTCTCCGCAGAGGCCCTGGCGGCGGGACTCGCCGAAGAGCTTCATGAGCTGGAGACCATCCTCGTATTCGACCCGGCCGAGCCGGTACACCGTCAGCGTGTTCACGACGATCCCTTCCGCCGGCCACGGCGGGCCGGCTTCGCCTTCCCCTTCTTCTTCACCTCGAGGCGCCAGGAGCCGGGGGGCACGCGGGCCAGGAGGGCTTGCAGCTCATGCCCGGAGCGCGGCGAACGGGCGGCCTCGGTGGCGAGGGCGGTGAGCACCTCGTCGGAGAGCCGCGAGTCCTCGCGCGAGGCGAGCTGGCGCCGGGCGATCTCGATCAGGTCCTCGACCCCGGGCGCCGCGAGCGCGACGAGCAGCTGCACCTGCTCCAACAGGACAACGGGCAGCGCGCCGCGTACGGCCTCGGAGAGCGCGGCGGTGGAGGGCACGGGCAGGCGGCCGGAGTCCGAGAGGAGCACGAGCCCCGAGGCCACCGGGCTGCCCCGGGCCGTCATCACCACGGTGCACGAGGGGTGACGGACGAGGAAGGTGCGCAGGGAGGCCTGCTCGGCGGGAGTGAGGCGGTCCACGTCCTCCACGAGGAGCAGGGCATCCACCGGAGCGCGGTCGAGCGAGTCGGGAGTCACGAGCACGCCCCTCCCCTGCTCGACGAGGACCCGCAGCCAGGTGCTCTTTCCGGAGCCCTCGGGCCCGAGCAGCAGCAGGCGGCGCACGCCGGCCTCCAGGCCGCGCTCGAACGCTTCACGGGCCTGCTCCTGCCCCACCAGCTCGACGGAGACGGGCCGCGGCTGGAGAGCCGGGGCCTGGACGCGCGCGGCCGGAGCCACCGCGGCCACGCCCCCGAGCAGCGCGCCCGACTCACCAATACAGGCCGAGCAGATGAACGCACCGGCGGGACCGGCGACGAGCGCACCCACCTCGGAGCGGGGCCGGCAGCAGAAGGAGCACCAGGCGTCGAGGGACGGATCGGCGCGGGTGGGTCCCCGCTCGATGAAAGCCCCCTCCCCCTCTGCGCTCGCAACCCCCTCTCCCTTTGGGAGAGGGTTGGGGTGAGGGTCTTCCTTGGGCACCGCCACGCTGCTCACGGCGGAGCGCATGACCTCGACGGCGAGGGCCACGGGACGGGTGCGGCGGTCCATGGCCAGCTCGGCCTCGCGCAGGGCCTCCTGGAGGGAAGAAGAGGTGTCCTCCTGGAGGACGAACACCCCGGGTGCTGGCTCCCCGTCATCGGGCTCGGGAACGGACGGAGGAGGCAGCGGCTCCTCGCGCTCCAACACCCGGAGATCCTCCTCCAACTCCTTGCGGGAGGGATCCAACCGGAGGGCGTAGCGCAGGAGCTGCTCGGCACGCGGCTTGTTGCCCGAGCGGCGGCACAGGTCGGCGGCGAGCCGCAGCAACTCGATGGCGCGGGGCTTGTCACCCCCGAGCTCCGCGGCCTGGGCAGCGCGGATGACATCGCGAACGTTATCGGCCATGGGGCAGCGTGACCTCCTCGAAGGCCGGGAGCGCGGTGCGCGAGCGCTCCCAGCGAGGCACGCGCCCCCGGCGGGCGACCCGGCCGTCAGGCCATGGCCAGGAACAGCATGTCCGGATGCTCCAGGAACTTGATGACCTCGTACACGAAGTCAGCGGCGACCTGGCCATCGATGACGCGGTGATCGGCGGAGATGGAGACGTTCATCATCTCGCGCACGACGACCTGGCCGTTGTTGTCCACCGCGGGACGCTTGCGCATGCGGTGGATGCCCATGATGGCCACCTCGGGGTGGTTGATGATGGGCGTGGCGAAGATGCCACCGGTCTGGCCCAGCGAGGTGATGGTGAACGAGCCCCCGGTGAGCTCCTCCATCTTCAGCTTGCGATCCCTCGCGGCGGTGCTGAGGCGGACGACCTCTTCGGCCAGCTCGCGCAGGGAGAGACGGTCAGCGTTCTTGATGACGGGGACGGTGAGGCCCTCGTTGGTGGCCACGGCGATGCCGATGTTGAACTCGCCGCGCACGACGAGCTCCTGGGCGGCCTCGTCCATGTTGGCGTTGAGGTGCGGGTACTTCTTCATCGCCGCGATGGTGGCCTTGATGATGAAGGGCAGGAAGGACAGCTTGGCCTTCTCGCCAGCGTTGGCCAGGGTCTCGTTGAGGCGCTTGCGCAGGGCGACGAGCTCGGTGCAGTCCACCTCCTCGACGAAGCCGAAGTGGGGCGCGGTGAACTTCGAGCGCACCATCTTCTCGGCGATCTTCTTGCGCAGGCCGCGCAGGGGGATGCGCTCGTCACCACGGCCCGAAGCCACCGAGAGCGCGGCCGGACGGGCCTGGGCGGGGGCGGCGGGAGACACCTCGTTGCGCGTGGAGCGGCCACCCTCGAGCGCCGCCACGACATCGGCCTTCATCACGCGGCCCTGGGGACCGGAGCCGGAGATCTCCGCGAGGTTCAGCCCGTGCTCGGCCGCCATGCGGCGGGTGAGCGGCGTGGCCAGCACCTTGGAGGCGGCCTGCGGACCATTGCCCGGGGCAGCGGCGGCGGCGGGAGCAGCGGCGGCGGCCGGAGCCCCATGAGCGGCGGGAGCGCCATGACCCGAGGCCTGGGCGGGCGCGGCGCCCTCGATCTCCAGGGTGACGAGGATCTGATGGACCTTGGCCATGTCGCCTTCGTTGCCGTGCGTCTGCACGACACGGCCGGCCTTGGGGCTGGGCACGGTCACGGTGGCCTTGTCCGTCATCACCTCGGCGAGCGTCTGGTCCTCCTTGACGCTGTCGCCGGCCTTGACGTGCCACTTGACCAGCTCGCCCTCCTGCACGCCTTCGCCAAGATCAGGCAGCTTGAACTCGAAGATCGCCATTCGCGGGGGTCCGTTTCGGGGGTGAGGGTGTTGAGAAAGGTCAGGTGTTGCCGGCCAGGCCCAGGCGCTCACGCTCCATGAGGCCCTTCATGAAGAACTCGGCGGCGCGGTAGCTGGAGCGCACGAGCGGCCCGGAGGCGACGTAGAGGAAGCCGTAGGACTCGGCGAGCTGCTTGTAGTCCGCGAACTGCTGCGGGGTGACGAAGCGCTCCACGCGCAGGTGGTACTGGGACGGCTGCAGGTACTGGCCGAGCGTGAGCACGTCCACGCCCACAGCGCGCAAGTCCTTGAAGGTCTGATCCAGCTCGGCGTCGGTCTCGCCCAGGCCGACCATGACGGAGGTCTTCGTGTAGAGCTTCTCCGGCCGCTGCTTGAGGTACTCGAGCACCTTGAGCGACTGGCGGTAGGTGGCGCGGCGATCGCGCACGGTGGGGGTGAGGCGCTCCACCGTCTCCACGTTGTGCGCCACCACGTGCGGGCGGGCCTCGGCCACGGTGGTCAGGTCGCGCTCCACGCCCTTGAAGTCGGGGATGAGCACCTCGACGACGGTCTTGGGCGAGTGCTGGCGCAGCTCGCGGATGGCCGAGGCGAAGTGGCTGGCGCCGCCATCGGGCCGGTCATCGCGGTTGACGGAGGTGACCACGATGTACTCGAGGTCCATCTCCTTGACGGCCTGGGCCAGGTGGATGGGCTCCATCGGATCCAACGGAGGGGGCGCACCGACCTTCACGTGGCAGAAGCGGCAGGCGCGGGTGCACACCTCGCCCATGAGCATCACCGTGGCGGTGCCACCGCCCCAGCACTCGGCGATGTTGGGGCAGCGAGCCTCCTCGCACACCGTCGCCAGCTTGGTGCGGCGCACGATGGACTTCACCCGTTCGTAGCCATCCCCACTCGGGAGACGCACCTTCAACCACTCGGGCTTCCGGGTGGACTCGGATACCTGCGGCAGGGGGAAACGATCGGGAGTTGCCATGGGTCGCGGGCCTTCTACGGGTTGGGCGAAAGCAGGGTCAAGCGGGAAGCCTTGACGCGAGGCGTCAGCTTCCCCTGGTTCCCGCTTGTTGTAACGGCTCCAGCGGGAGTGGGCAGGAACAGCGCGAGCGGGGAGGCTCGCTCCCCTCCCGAGAGCCGTAAGCACAGCTTGCTCGAAAGATGAGCGGACCACGCGCAGGGCGGCAGGAGCCCGGGAGGGCGGGAGTGCCCATGCTAGGGGCATGAAGGCCATCCACCTGGGGACGAGCGGCTACGTCTACAAGCACTGGAAGGGACTCTTCTACCCAGCCGGGCTGCCAACCACCCGCTGGCTCCCCTACTTCGCCCGGGTGTTCGCCACGGTGGAGCTCAACGCGCCCTTCTACCGGCTGCCCACGGCGGACGCGGTGGACGGTTGGCGGGAGCAGACCCCCGCGGGCTTCAAGTTCGCGTGCAAGGGCAGCCGCTACCTCACGCACATGAAACGGCTGACGGACGTGGGAGAGGGCCTGGAGCGTTACTTCAGCGTCATCCTGCGCCTGGGCCCCAAGCTGGGCCCGGTGCTGTGGCAGTTGCCGCCGCACATGAAGAAGCCGGATCCGGAGCGGCTGGATCGCTTCCTGGCGGCGCTGCCGCGAGGGGTCCAATACGTCGTCGAGTTCCGCGACGCGGCCTGGTACCACGACGAGGTGCTGGAAGTGCTGGATCGCCGGGGAGCGGCGGTGTGCGAGCACGATCTGGTGCCGGTGCCGCCCCCGCGCCTGACGGGAGACTTCCGCTACGTGCGCTTCCACGGGGCGGGCTCACGCTACGAGGGACGTTACGGCCGCGAGGCGTTGTGGCCGGTGGCGTGCGACCTGGACGCGTGGAGACGCAAGGGGCGGACGGCCTGGGTCTACTTCAACAATGACTTGAAGGGGCACGCGCTGCTGGACGCGTTCGATCTGGCGGAGCTGCTGGGCCACGTGAAGGTGCGCCCACCGCCAGACATGCGAAGGCCGTCCGAGACAGACGAGTCCCGGACGGCCTGAGAACGGGTTCTGCCCCGAAGACTCAGATGTGGATCGGGTGACCCAGCGTGGCCTCGGCGCCTTCCTTGATGATCTCGGAGAGCGTCGGGTGGGCGTGCATGGTGTGAGCGAGCTCCTCGGTGGTGATCTCCAGGCGCATGGCGACGCAGGCCTCGGCGAGGAGCTCGGTGGCGTGGGGGCCCACGAGGTGGACGCCGAGCACCTCGTCATACTTCTTGTCGGAGACGACCTTGATCATGCCGAAGGCCTCGTTGGAGATGGAGGCCTTGGTGACGGCGGAGAAGGGGAAGATGGCGGCCTTGACGTCGTAGCCGCGCTCCTTGGCCTTCTTCTCGGTGAGACCGACGGAGGCCACCTCGGGGTAGCAGTAGGTGGCGGACGGGGTGAGATCGTAGTTGATGGGCGCGGGGTTCTTGCCGGCGATGTGCTCGACGGCGAGGACGCACTCGGCGCTGGCCACGTGGGCGAGCATCGGCGTGGGGATGACGTCACCGATGGCGTACACGTTGGGCTCGGAGGTGCGCATCATCGCGTCCGTCTTGATGAAGCCGCGCTCGGCCTTGATGCCGGTCTTGTCCAGACCGATGTCCTCGCTGACGGGGGCGCGGCCCACGGCGGACAGGACGTACTCGGCCTCGATGGTGCGCGTCTCGGTGCCCACCGTCATGGTGAGCTTCGCCCCGGTGGCGGTGGTCTCGACCTTCTCCACCTTGGCGCCGGTGTGCAGATCGATCTTCCGGCGCTTGAAGTGCTTCTCCAGCTCCTTCGAGCAGTCGATGTCCTCGATGGGGAGCAGGTTGGGCATGTACTCCACGATGGAGACCTGGGTGCCCATGTGGTTGAAGACCGAGGCGAACTCGCAGCCCACCGCGCCGGCGCCGATGACGATCAGGCTCTTGGGGATGCGGTCGAGCTCCAGGATGGAGTCGCTGTTGAGCACGCGCTTGTGATCCACCGCCACGTTGGGCAGGGACTTGGGCACCGAGCCGGTGGCGATGATGATGTTCTTGGTGTCCAGCGTCTGCTTGGACCCGCCCTCACCGGTGACCTCGACCTTGCCCTTGCCGGCGATGCGGCCGTGGCCCTTGAGGACGGTGATCTTGTTCTTCTTCATCAGGTAGTCGATGCCGTTGGCACCCTTGGTGACCACCTTGCCCTTGTGCTCCTGCACCTTGGCCCAGTTCACCACCGGAGCCGGCACCTCGATACCGAAGTCAGCCGCCTCACGGATGTGGTGCAGGAGGGCCGCCGACCAGAGGAGCGACTTGGTGGGGATGCAACCGCGATGGAGGCAGGTGCCACCCAGGCGCTTGTCCTTCTCGATAATGGCCGTCTTCAGCCCCAGCTGCGCGGCCCGGATCGCACCGACATACCCGCCGGGGCCCGAACCGATGATCACCACGTCGAAAGTCTCAGCCACGAACGCCTCCGGAGTGGATGTACCCGAGCGGCGCTGATAACCACCCATCCCGGCCGGAATCAAGGAGTTTGCAATCGTGCGACGCTTCCCGCTCCGAACCCTGCTGCTGATGACCCTGGCGCTGGCGGCCTTCATCCGCCTCTATTTCGTGACCCACCGCGGCGAGCGGCGGGCCGAGTCCCCTCCCCCCGCGTCCGCCTCGGCGAGCGACCAGGCCTGCCGCACCCTGGAGCGGGCCCTGGAGGGCGCGGTGCGAGCCCCCGGGAACCCCGCCGCCTTCATGAGGGCCCGGCAACAGCTCGACGCCTGCCCCGTGCCCCCGGTGCGCGCCTGCGAGCTCGGCCCGGCGCTGGATGCCCGCTCGCAGCTCGAGGCGGGGGCGCCGCCCTTGAGGGATCTGCTGGAGACCCTGTGCCAGCGCTGCCCGGCCGGAGCCAACCCCTGTGCGGGTCATGTCACACGCGCGGTGATGGGGCTGCTGGCGGGCAAGCCCACCGACTCCACCAACCTGCGCTGGTACCTGGAACATGCCGGGCCGGGCACTCCGGACACCTGTGCCGAGGTGGCGCGCGCCCTGCTGGCCCCGGCGGCACTGCCCCAGGACAGCCTGACGGACGCGCAGAAGGAGACACTCGGACAGCTCGCGCCGGTGTGCGCGCGGGCGGGCCAGCTCCCCGCGGGCCTGCTGCACGCGGCCGTGGTGCGAGGCGGCGTGCCCGCGTTGACGCAGCTCGTCCAGGAGAAGCCGGCCGCAGAGAGTGCCGTGCTGAAGCCGGACCGCACCGTGGGCGCCCAGGGCGGAGAGACGGCCTTCGACGGGCAGGAGTCCACGGGGGTGGCGCTCGCGTCGGCGCCCCAGGGAGAGCGCTGGGAGAAGGACGGTGCGCTGAGCGCGGTGTTCGAGCCGCCCGTGCGCCAGCTCTCGGCCCTGCGGGTGCGCGCCAGTGGACCGGGCACCCTGCGCGCCGCGGTCCGTACCCAGGAGCACATGGGCAAGTACGATCCGGACTCGAAGACGAGCTTCGTGGACCCGGTGGCCTGCCGCTTCCGGGGTACGGGACAGTGGGAGACCTGCGCGCTGCCGGTGCCGCTGCTGGACGTCGAGGCCCTCAGTGTGTTTCCCGACAAAGACAAGCTCACGCTGAATGAAGTGGAGGCACGCGGAACGCGGTGAGGGGTCGGGCATCGAAGGGGCCGCTATGCGAATCCATCTGCTCGCACTGACCCTGCTGGCCACTCCGGCCCTGGCCCAAAGCCCGCTGTCGGCGCTCGTCGCCGAGTACGAGACGGGCCCGGCCGCCATCTTCCAGAACGACGGGCGCTACGGCCCGACGGGCACGGACTACGAGGCCGGCGACATCAACCAGAAGGACAACCTGTACCGGAGCCAACGGATCGCGCTCGAGGCGCGGCTGGGGGAGCGGCACGGCATCATCCTGCTGTACGCGCCCTTCGACATCACCACGCGCGCGACGCTGGCGAAGGACATCGACTTCCGGGGCACGGTGTTCCCCACGGGCACGGTGGTGGACAGCCGCTACCTCTTCGAGGGGTACCGGGCCAGCTACCTGTACCGGCTCGTCAACGGGGAGCGCTTCACCTGGGACATCGGGGCGAGCGTGCAGATCCGCAACGCGCTGGTGGGCTTCAGCGCGGTGGACGGCTCGCGCTACGTGAAGGAGAGCGACATCGGCGTGGTGGGAGCGCTGAAGACGCGGCTGCGCTACGAGTTGCCGTCGCGGGTATGGGCGGGGCTCGAGGCGGATGCGCTGTCCACGTTCGGACTGCTCGGCAACACGACGGGGGGCATCTACGACGTGGCGCTGACGCTGGGCCTTCCGCTGAACACGAAGGGAGACGTGCATGCCTACGCGAGGCTGCGGCTGCTCGGGGGTGGCGCGGACGTGAAGAGCCGGGACATCTACAACTGGGGCAACTTCGGCTTCGCGGTCCTGGGCGTGCAGGCGGACCTGGTGTCGCTGGTCGAACGAGGGCTCGCCAAGCCGTAACCGTGTATGTCCCCTCTCCCCCTGGGAGAGGGCTAGGGTGAGGGGCTCCCCACCCTGGAGACCCCATGCTCCCGCTGTGCCTCTGCGCGCTGCTCGCCGCCACTCCCCCGCTGCCCGTGACGCTGAAGGCGGGCGAGGCCGAACCCGGTGACGAAGTCACCTTGAACATCACCGGGCTCGCGGTGCCCGAACGCGCGGAGGCGGGCCTCTACCTCTCCGGCAAGCTGTCCGTGCCCTCGCACCCGCTGCGAGCCCTCCTCCTGCGCAGCACGGACGGTGGCGCGCATTGGACCGAGGTCCTGCCTCCGGTGGAGCACAGCGAGGTGCTCTTCGTGGAGTTCGAGGGCTGCCAGGGCCGCGTGCTGGTGGGCTGGAGCACGGAAGGCCCGGGAGAGCTGACGCTATTCGCGAGCTCGGACTGCGGAGCGACGTGGAAACGCCGCGCCAGGCTGCCCAAGGCCGTCTGGTCCGAGTGGCCGGAGCAGATGGAGTGGACGGACGGCCAGCGAGGCACGGTGTGGCTGTCGGACGCGAACGAGGAGAACGCCCCGGTCCGTGCGATCGCCACGCGTGACGGAGGCAGGACCTGGAGCACCCCGAAGCAGCCGCCCCAGATGCCGGCCCCGAAGCCGGAACACGAGGCCCAAGGCCCCTCGGGGGTGACCTGGAAGGTGTCCTCGGACGACCAGGTCACGCGCGTGGAGCGGCAGGAGCCGGGAGGCACCCCACAGGTGCGCGCCTCGTTGCCGATCTTCTGGCGGCGCGAGGGGAAGGCGCTCGTCCCCGCTCGCTGACGGCACCCACGGGCGGGTAGCATGCCGGCGCCCCATGGAAACGCCCGCCCCTTCGCGCACCGTCACCGGCCGCATCGACGTCCACCCTCGCGGCTTCGGCTTCCTCGTCGTGCAGCCGTCCGGCTCCGACGAGGTGCTCTCCGCATTCATCCCGCCGCCCGAGCTCAACCCGTACCTCGCCGATGACGTCGTCTCCGCGACGGTGACGGCCTCGGCGGATGGCCGGTGGAGCGCGAGCGGGCTGTCCCTCCTGAGTCGCCCGCGCCAGGAGGTCTACGGCGAAGTGGTGCTGCGCAAGGGAGCGGTGCACCTGCGCATCGACCGCGACGTGGCCAATGGCGACTGGCCGCTGGAGACGGCGGGCGTCGAGGTGCAACCCCACGAGGCGGTGGTGGCGCGCGTCGCCGACGGCAAGGCCTGGCTGCTGCGCAAGCTGGAGCCCGGCACGGACCGCTCGCTGGAGCGCATCATCGTGCGCCACGGGCTGCGCCGCGGCTTCGACGCGGAGGCACAGGCCGAGGTGCAGCGGGTCCTCTCCGTTCCCCATGCGCTCGGCGGGCGGAGGGACCTGCGCCAGGTGCCCACCGTCACCGTGGACGCGCCGTCGACGCGCGTCATCGACGACGCGATCTCCGTGCTGCCCGCGGGTGGAGACGGCGCCGTGCGCCTCTTCGTCTCCATCGCGGACCCGGCCGAGTTCGTCACCGAGGGCTCGGCGTTGGATCGTGCGGCGCGCGAGCGGGCCACCAGCGTGTACCTCGCCGGAGCCATGCTGCCCATGCTCCCCGAGGAGCTGTCGGCGAACTGGCTCAGCCTGGTGCCCGGCGAGGACCGGCTGTGCCTCACGGTGGAGCTGCGCATCGACCCGGAAGGGCGCGTCACCGCCGCGGACGTCTACGAGAGCCTCATCCGCTCATGGGCGAAGCTGAGCTACACCGAGGTGGCGGACTACCTCGACAAGGACGAGGTGTCCGGGCCGATGGCGGTGGTGCGCGAGGCGATGCCGTGGTTCCGCGCGGCGGCGGCGCGGCTGGCGGTGGCGCGGGCCGGACGCGGGGGCATCGAGATGTCGCGCGACGAGGCCCGCTTCACCTTCGACGAGGAGACGGGCGAGGTCTCCGGCATCGAGGCCGTGCGGCCCACGACGGCGCACACCCTGGTGGAGCGCTTCATGGTCGCCGCCAACGAGGCCATCGCCGGCTGGCTCATCGATCGCGGCGTCCCCGCCCTCTTCCGCGTCCAGGACGAGCCGGAGCCGCAGCGCGTGGCGGACCTGGCCGCCTTCGCACAGCACTCGGGCTTCGGCGCGGGCTTCGGCCGCAGGCTCACCCCGCTGGCGCTCGCCGCGTTCGACCGGCAGATCGCCGGCTGCACCGCGGAACCGGCCCTGCGCTCGGTGCTGCGGCGCTCGCTGGGCCCCTCGCGCTACACCGTGGTGCCCGCCATGCACTTCGGCCTCGCGGCGCGCGCCTACCTCCACTTCACCTCGCCCATCCGCCGCTACGCGGACCTCTCCGTCCACCGCGCCCTCAAGCAGTACCTGCGCGGCCGGCGCGACTTCGTGCACGAGGACCCCGCCGTCGAGCAGCTCGGGGTGCACCTCAACGAGCGCTCCCGCACCGCCAGCCGCGCCGAGAAGGATCGCCACCGGGTGCTGGAGGCGCGGGTGATGGCCGCGCACGTGGGCCGGGAATTCACGGGGCGCATCACCCGGGTGAAGCCCTCCGGCCTGCTCGTCCAGCTCGATGGCCTGCTGGTGGAGGCCAACCTCCCCGCGGACGCGCTGCCCGACGGTCCCTACCAGCCCGACCCCCGGGAGACGTCGCTCGTGAGCGCCGCGCGCACCTTCTCCATCGGCATGCCGCTGCGGGTGCGCGTGGCCTCCACCGACGAGCAGCACGGCCGCGTCGAGCTCGCGCTCGCCGGGTGAGCGAGTCCCCGCCCCTCACCGCCCGAGGGTGATCGTCCCCAGGTCCACATCCACCTCTTCCTGGACGTACACGGTCCGCCGCACGGGTGCGTCCTGGGAGCCGGGCTCGGACAGCTCGAGCTGCATGGTTTCCGTGCGATGGATGGGCAGGAAGAACCGGCCTTCGTCGTCCTCCATCTCCTCGCCATTCAAGCGGAAGACCGTGACCGGCGAGCCATCCGCCCGGACCACCCGGCCCTTGATGTCCGCGGACTTCACGAGAACGACGCGCACCTCGCGCGCATCAGGCTCCAAGGGGAGGCCTGTTCGCCCCTCCACCCCTGAAGCCTTCAGGTAGCCATACTTCCAGACGTGCAGCTCGAGCTGCTCACCCGAGACCGACTGGAAGGTGAAGCGGCCGTCGGAGCCGGTATTCACTCGTTCAACCGGACTGCCACACCCCAACGGCGTCGCGTGCAAGACGGGCAACACGCGGACCCCGGCATTCACGAGGGGTTGGCCCCTCCGGTCCACCACGACGCCCGAGAGGCGCCGCCCCGCCTCGAAGCTCAGCCGCACCTGAGCGCCTGCCTTGCCGACGTCGATCTCCTGGGAGGTGCTGCGAGCGAAATCATCCTGGATCAGCTCGGCGGCGACGCGATACCGGCCCTCACCGGGCGCCGCGAGCGAGTAGCGGCCCTGGAGATTCGTGATGCCGCGAGCGCCCCTGTCTTGGGTTATCTCAACCGCCTCGGACCAGAGACTCACCACGACGCCCGGCCGGGGCACTCCCGCCTCATCCACGACCGAAACCTCGATGGCGGGCAGCCGCTCGACGACGATGCGCTGGCTCGACGGGGCGGAGATCTCCAGCACCCGTTTCACCATCTTGCTTCCGGCGACACGGAGACGGTAGGCGCCGGGGGTGGGGGCATCCACGGAGAACCTTCCATCCGGCTCTGTCAGTCTGCCGTCATTGGCGCTGGCGACAGTCTCGTCCTCGGGCGTGCGCAGCACCACGTACGCGCCCTCGACTGGCTGCCCCGCTGCATCCACCACGACTCCCTCGACGATCGCCGCCCGCTTCAGGGTGAAGTCCACGGAGCCCTGCCCCTGGGCAACGGACTGCGTCTGCTCGCGGAGAGAGACGTGCCCTTTCGCGCGCACATCGAACTGCACCAGACCGGGCCTCACCGGACCCGGACCCAGGCGGTACCACCCCTGTGCATCCGTGCGCCCGGACGCCACGATGAACTCCTCCTCGAGCTCCTGCGTCGCACGGACCCACGCGCCCTCGATGGGCCGCCGTGTCTCGTCGAGCACCACGCCCTGGAGATGGGTGACCGGAGCCAGCTCCAGCGTGACGTCCGCGGAGTCGGGTGCGCGCTTGAACTCACCCGCCTCGTCCTTGAAGACGTCCAGGAAGCCACCGTATCCGCCATGCGTGGCGATGAGCTCCTGGACGTCCGGCTGAAGACCCTCGAAGGAGAAGCGTCCCGCCGCGTCCGTGAGCGTCCTGGAGTTGGACCTGCGCAAGGAGCGCTGAACGAGCACCTCCGCTCCAACCACCGGCTCGCCCGCGAGCAGGACGCGGCCCGAGATCCGCCGCGGGCGGTACAGGGTGGACGTCAGCGCCCCCTCGCCCTCATGGCCCTGGAACCTGTCCACCGAGGACAGCAGCCCGTCCTTCGAGATGACGAGCACGTAACCGCCGGGGGGAATGGGACCCAGGTGATAGCCACCCCGCTCATCGGTGAACGTCTCGAAGTAGCGGCTGTGCGCCATGAAGATGGCGGTGACGAGCGCCCCCGGAACGGGCGCCTCCTCCTCATCCATCACACGGCCCGACAGCCGCACGCCCGCGCCGAGCCGCAGTTCCACGCCCTCTTCCCCGGCGGCCACGCCGTGCCGCAGGCCCATCCCCTCGGCGCTCTCCACCCAGAGCGAGTACAGCCCCGCGGACAGCCCCTCCAATGAAAACGTGCCGTCCTCCTGCGTGACCGCGCGAGACAGGACGGGCGCCTCGCCCTGACGCTGCTCCACCAGGGTCACCAATTGCTCGTCCTTCAGCTTCCAGTCACAGTCGAGCAAGGCCTGCCCGGTTGCGCCTTCCGCACAGCTCAGCGTCGAGAGGGACTCACCCGCCACGAGGGCCGAGGCGAGCACCACCGCTCCCGGCACAGGGCCCTTCGGACCGCGCACGAGGCCTCGGATGTGAGGGCGCGCGTCACCCGGTGCACTGGGAGCGGCCTGGAGCAGGGCCCGAAGGGCGGTGCTGGACCCGGAGCCGGAGGCGCGGGAGCCAACGGAGGGCTCCCGTGACGGGGCCGCCGATGGAGCCTGGACGGCCAGCCAGAGTCCCAGGCCCAGCACCACGAGCGCTGCCGCGAACACCCACTGACGTCGCATGAGGCCCCTCCCCGCGCGCTCCCCGCGAGCGCCACGCGCCATGAAGGCCAAACATAGCGCATGGCTCGCGGGGACGTCCGAGTGGGGTCAAACACGGTGTCGGATACCCTCACCCCGGGAGAGGGGAAATGCGCTACTTCATGCGAACGGTGACGGTGTTGGTGGCGGTGTTGAGCGTGAGGAAGCCCTTCTGGAACTCGCTCTCACGGCCGCCCGTGACGGCGTACTCGTCGCGCACCGGGTAGCCCAGCGCACCCGTCTCCCAGCCCAGCGACTCCCACTTGGCGCGGATGGGGCCGTGCACCTCGTGCGCCCCCGTCGTCGACGTCCAGTAGATGCTGCCATTCTGGAAGTGGTTGAAGCGCCCCACCCCGTCCGGCGTCTTCGTCTCGTCCGTCAACGGGTAGCCCAGCAGGCCCGCCTGCCGCCCCAACTCCACCCACTTGGTGTTGATGTCTCCAATCACCTCGTGCGCACCTGTCGCCGGCGTGAAGTAGATGCTGCCGCGCTGGAAGTGGTTGAAGCGGCCCACTCCATCCGCGGTCGCCTGCTCATCCGTCGTCGGGTAGCCCAGGTAGCTCTTCTCCCAGCCCAGCTCCGCCCACTTGGCCTGGATGAGGCCGCGCACCTCGTGCGCTCCCGTCGTCTGCGTCCAGTAGATGCTGCCATTCTCGAAGTGGTTGTAGCGGCCCGCTCCGTCCGGCGTCGCCAGCTCGCCCGTCTTCGGGTAGCCCAGCTGGCTCTTCTCCCAGCCCAGCTGCTCCCACTTGGCGCGGATGTTCCCGTGGATCTCCCAGGCCCCCAGCTCCGGCGTCCAGTAGATGCTGCCGCGCTCGAAGTGGTTGTAGCGGCCGCGCCCGTCCGGCGTCACCAGCTCGTCGGTGATGGGATAACCCAGGACGCTGCGCTCCCAGCCCAGCTGCTCCCACTTGAGGCGGATCTGCCCCATCACCACGTGCGCGCCCAGCGTCTGCGTCCAGTAGATGCTACCGCGCTCGAAGTGGTTGTAGCGCCCCACCCCGTCCGGCGTGGACAGCTCTCCGGCCTGGCAGGCGCCCAGCAGCACGGGACCGTTCACCGCGTCGTACTTGGCCTTGATGTCCCCCATGATCACGCAAGGGCAGTTGTTGCTGATGATGCTCCTGGAGCCGTAGCTGCTGGGATAGGGCGCGAGCGACACGCCGTTGAGGACGATGTCCTGGCCCACTCCGTTGAGCAGTTGCTCGTAGTGGACGTGCGGTCCGCTGCTCGCGCCGGTGCTCCCCGTCACGCCGATTTGCTGGCCCTGCGCCACCTGGGTGCCGTTCGGCACCGAGTAGGCGGACAGGTGGAAGTAGTACGTCATCCACCCGCCGCCGTGGTCGATCTTGATGTAGTTGCCCGCGCCGCCGTCCTGGAAGTGGCGCGTGGCGTAACCCGCCGCCGAGGCGAACTGGGGCTGGCCGTTGGTGTCCCCGCCATTCTTCACGAAGTCGAGCGCGCGCCGCACCTCGGCGCTGTGGTGGCTGTACGTCCAGGACTGCCCGCAGGCGAAGGGGGCCTGGAAGTTGGGCCGCGCCAGGGCCATGGTGAGGGCCTCCTCCTGCGAGGGCTCCTCCTGCGTGGCCGCATTCGGGTCCTCGGAACCGCAGCCAGTGCCGCTCAGAAGTAGCGCCAGTGACAGACCTGACAGCCACGTACGGGGATTCAGCAAAGCTTCGACTTTCATGGGGATTTCCATCCTGCGAGGGGGAACGATCCGGTGCGGGCTCAAGGCGTGGAATTGCTACTTCATGCGGACGGTGACGGTGTTGGTGGCGGTGTTGAGCATGAGGAAGCCCTTCTGGAACTCGCTCTCACGGCCGCCCGTGACGGCGTACTCGTCGCGCACCGGGTAGCCCAGCGCACCCGTCTCCCAGCCCAGCGACTCCCACTTGGCGCGGATGGGGCCGTGCACCTCGTGCGCCCCCGTCGTCGGCGTCCAGTAGATGCTGCCATTCTGGAAGTGGTTGAAGCGCCCCACCCCGTCCGGCGTCTTCGTCTCGTCCGTCAACGGGTAGCCCAGCAGGCCCGCCTGCCGCCCCAACTCCACCCACTTGGTGTTGATGTCTCCAATCACCTCGTGCGCGCCCGTCGCCGGCGTAAAGTAGATGCTGCCCCGCTGGAAGTGGTTGAAGCGGCCCACTCCATCCGCGGTCGCCTGCTCATCCGTCGTCGGGTAGCCCAGGTAGCTCTTCTCCCAGCCCAGCTCCGCCCACTTCGCATGGATGAGGCCGCGCACCTCGCGCGCTCCCGTCGTCTGCGTCCAGTAGATGCTGCCATTCTCGAAGTGGTTGTAGCGGCCCGCTCCGTCCGGCGTCGCCAGCTCGCCCGAAGTCGGGTAGCCCAGATTCGACTTCTCCCACCCCAGTTGCTCCCACTTCGCGCGGATGTCTCCGTGGATCTCCCAGGCGCCCGTCGCCTGCGTCCAGTAGATGCTGCCATTCTGGAAGTGGTTGTAGCGGCCCGCTCCGTCCGGCGTCGTCAGCTCACCGGTGATGGGATAGCCCAGGACGCTGCGCTCCCAGCCCAACTGCTCCCACTTGATGCGGATCTGCCCCCACACCTCCCAGGCACCCGTGTTCTGCGTCCAGTAGATGCTGCCGTTCTGGAAGTGGTTGTAGCGGCCCGCTCCGTCCGGCGTCGCCAGCTCGCTCGTCACGCACGAGCCGAGAAAGCCCCCGGAGCCACCCAGCTGGTTGTAGCGCGTGAGGATCGCCCCACCCACCGTGCACGCGCCCCAGGCGTATTCGCTCCGGTAGCGCTTGAAGACCTCCGCCACGAGCGAGGAGCCGCCCACGCTGTCATATCCGCACTGGACGGCATATGCGCCCACCCAGGGGGTGTACGTGTAGAGCGCGGCGGTGGCCTTGGTGGCGGGCGTCACCGTGCAGGGATCCAGCGTCTGCTTGGTGAGACCGACCTTCCACCCGCTGACCGTGGTCCTGCCCGCGTCCAGATCCTTCAAATAGTTCCGGATCTTCGCGGCACCGCACTCCACCTGATTGCCAAAGCCCGAGTAGCTCACGTTGCAGCCGCCACTGTCCGGACAGCCGCAACCGGTGGCCTTGGCCAGGTTGTTCGAGGTACCGCTCTGGATGAGGCCCGACTCGATCTGGATGCGCGCCAGGATGTAGAGCGGGCTGATGGAGTACGCGCGGGAACGCTCGACGATGAGCGTGGCGGCCGTCTTGTTGCTCCACACCGGGTCCCGGTACCCGGCCAGATAGGAGCCCTTCTGCTGGAGGAACTGTTGCACCTGCTCGGGAGTAATCGAGGCGCCACCGGTCAGGTCGGCATCCTCCATCAGCCGGTGCATGTCGTGGGTCGCGGTCACCTCGAGCAGGACCTCGCCCGTCAGCTCGTCCACGCGCTGGGTTTCTTGGGGAGCACCGCAACTGATGGCGGTCAGGGCACAGAACAGCATCAAACGGCGCAACAGGCGCATGGGTCTTCTCGGGGGGAAGTGGAAAATGGAAGGGGTGGTGCGGGGTGAGGTGGAGCACGGGACGGCTCCCCCCACCCCGTCCGTCTCCCGGGGGGAGAGGGGACATGCGCGCTACTTCATGCGCACGGTGAGCGCGCCAGTGGAGGCGTTGTAGGTGATGAAGCCCTTCTGGAACTCGCTCTCCCGGCCACCGGTGACGGCGTACTCGTCGCGCACCGGGTAGCCCAGCGCGCTCTTCTCCCAGCCCAGCTCCGCCCACTTGGCCCGGATGGCGCCGTACACCGCCCACGCGCCCGTCGTCGGCGTCCAGTAGATGCTGCCCTCGATGCCGGCCTTGCGGAAGTGGTTGAAGCGGCCCACCCCGTCCGGCGTTCCCGTCTCATCCGTAATGGGGTAGCCCAGCGGACTCGTCTCCCAGCCCAGCTGCTCCCACCTGGCCCGGATGAAGCCGCGCACCTCGTGCGCCCCCGTGTCCGGCGTCCAGTAGATGCTGCCATTCTGGAAGTGGTTGTAGCGGCCGATGGTGTCCGGCGTCGTCAGCTCACCGGTGATGGGATAGCCCAGCGCGCTCTTCTCCCAGCCCAGCTGCTCCCACTTGATGCGGATCTGCCCCCACACCTCCCAGGCCCCCGTGTTCTGCGTCCAGTAGATGCTGCCATTCTGGAAGTGGTTGTAGCGGCCGATGCCGTCCGGCGTCGTCAGCTCGCTCGTCACGCACCCGCCGAGGAAGCCACCGGCTCCGCCCAGCTGGTTGTAGCGCGTGAGGATCGCCCCACCCACCGTGCAGCCGCAGTGCGCGTTGGCCCGGTTGAGGTAGTCCGTCCAGGGCCAGTTCGCACCGGGATCCGTGCGGTTGTACGGCTGCAGCTTGCCGTGCCCCACCACGTGGTAGCGGTCCCGCGGAATCCCATGGTCACGCGTCATGTCGCACAGCAGCCTCGCCGAGGCGTCGATCTGCGCCACCGGCCAGTTCACCGTCGACGCATACCCGCCGTGCTCGATGCCGATGGTGAAGTCATTGGAGCTCCGCCCGTTCAGCCCGCACTCCACGCCGCTGTTGTTGGCGCAGTCGTAGGTCGCGCCGATGTGCCAGGCCCGGCTGCCGTCCCGCACCAACTGGCTGATCTCCCCGCCGTCCTCGCGCACCACGTAGTGCGCGCTCACCTGCGAGGTGCTGTTGGTCAGCCAGCTCCAGCATCCCGAGTAGCCACTCTCACAGGTGTGGATGACCACCATCTTCACGCCCATGGGCCGGGCGTTGTAGTTGGGCGAGGGCCTCCAGATGGCCGGGGCGTAGTCCGGACCGGCGAGCGCCTGGGTCTGCGTCCCCAGCTCCTCCACGGCCATGCCCTGTCCACTCGCGGCCCACTCCTTCGAGAGCGTCCCCAGGCCCAGGCGGACCACTCGGAAGACCTCGTTCTGGACGAAGCTGCGACGCCCCTCCTCGGACTCGATGCCGGACACCTCGGCCACCGCCGGCGCCCACTGGTCCGCCCGCGCCCGGTCGATCCGCAGCGCATCCGCGCGGTTCGACAGCAGCGCCGCCGCCGCCCGGACGTTGGAGCGCGCGTCCTTCTTCGCCTGCTCCACCGTGACGCCGGCCCGCTTCGCGCCCTCCTCGAGCACCGCACCCGAGAGTGCCATCAGGCCGTAGGCGGACGGGCGGCCCTCGAACTCCTCGGCGCCCTCCACCATCTGGTAGCGCGTCTGCACGAACGAGATGGACTTGAGCAGCGCGGGCGGCACGTTGAACTCCTTGCCCGCCTCCCGGAAGAGCCCGTCGAAGGACTCGTCCTCGCGCGCGGAGGCCTCCGTCGCCTTCACATCCACCTCGGCGGCGGGAGCGGCGGACACCTGCTGCTCGTTCATGTCGCACCCCTGCGCCAAGGCCAGCGCGGCGGTGAGCATGAGCATTCCAGACCTGTTCTTCATCGCTTCCTCCAGGCGTCATCACGCCGTTCGAATGGGCAGTTCCTGGCCTCGCGGATGACGGGGGCGAGGGGAACTCAACTGGAAGAGGCGACGAGCCGGGCCGTGTCCCAAAATTCCGCGAAAAAAGAGTGCGCGGTTTTTTCTAGATCTCCTATTTCTGAAGGGATTACGCGTCAGGCGGATTATTCTGCCAGATGGATGAGAGATGTTGCGCGGATGGGAGGGACGTCCTTGGTTGTCATCAAGCTGATCGCGCTCGCGTTGCTGGCCCTGGGCATCTGGGCGGCACCGGGTCTCAACCCCACGTCCTCGCGCATGACGAGCCTGGGCACCGTCGCGTTCTGGGTCGGGGTCGCGGCCGTGCTGCTCTTCGCGGGGGGCTCGTCCATCCCGCGCTGGTTGGACAAGACGCGCTCCATCGTGGCGCTCTGTGTGGCGCTTGTCATTCCCGTGTCCCTGGTGGCGTTCATGGTGGTCGCGTTGAGCGAGAAATCCTCGCGCGAACGGGGCAGCGAGAATCTGGTCGTCGAGATGACGTCCCCCGGTGGCGTGAAGAAGCTCGCGGACTTCTTCTTCCAGCCGGATCGGGTCGCACCCGGTCTCCATCTGGAGCCCTCGCAAGTCGAGCGCATCGAGCAGTACGTGCTCTCCCTCCCGCCCGAGCAGTTGATGAAACATCACCTGGCGGAGAACCTCTTGATGGGCCTCTTCGCCGACACATCCCCCGTTGTGGCGTCGGGCACCTTCCACACGCCGGCCCTGGACGCGATGTACCGGCTCTACCCGAAGCTCAAGGAGCGCTCGGGCTTCTCACCCGCGGACGCGCCCTTCTACCTCCAGCAGCGGGACCGGTTGGCGTCCCGCCTCGCCGAGCTGGGCCGGGAGAAATGGCTGGAGGAGCTCCGTCAGGAGCACCCGGCCTTCCAGGAGCTCTCCAGGGGAGAGAGCTTCTCGGCGGAGCGGTTCCACGCGCTGTTCCCCACCCCCCTGGCGCCGCGGGAGCGTGTGGTGTCGCGTTCCCTGGGCTCGTTGCCCCTGCACGTGCTGGTGACGTTGAACCTGGGGTACTTCCCGGCCCCGTCCGGGCCGAAGCAGGCGCCGGATCCGATCCGCGAGAGGTACCGCCTGGATGCCTTGAACGCGACGCGCGAGGCGCTGAAACAGATGAAGTCGCGAGGCGTGGACTTCACCGAGGAGGAGCGGCAAGCCCCGGGCCTGAAGGCGTTCCTGGACACCGTCCGCGCCGCGACTCCCCCTGCGCGGGATTAGGCAGGGGGACACAGGCACCCTCACCTCGTCCCTCTCCCGGAGGGCGAGGGGAGATGGGCGGAGTGATGGGTGGGGTGTGCTGGGTGTTCTGGTGGAAGCGCTACTTCTTGGCGGGGGTGACGGGCTTTCCCGCCCGGCGCGCGAGCACCGCCTTCACGTCATCCAGCGTGATGCCCAGCGGCCGCACCGCCACCAGCACGTGGTAGAGCACGTCCGCCGCTTCCTCCGTCGCGCGCTCCTTATCCCCATCCGCGCACGCCGTCACCAGCTCCGCCCCCTCCTCGCCAATCTTCTTCAGGCGCAGGTTGCGGTCGTCCAGGAGCCGCCGCGTGTAGCTCGGCTTCTCCCCCGGCTCCGGCGCCTTCGCCGCGCGCTGGGCAATGGTCCGGTCCAGTTCCACGAGCGCGTCCACCGGACCGATCTCGAAGCAGGTCTCCGCGCCGGTGTGGCACGCCGGGCCCGCCTTCTCCACCCGCGCCAGCACCGCGTCCCCGTCGCAGTCCGCCGTCAGGGACACCACGCGCTGCACGTTGCCGCTCGTGCCGCCCTTGTGCCACAGGCCCCGCGTGCGCGAGCGGTAGTACATCTCGCCCGTCTCCAGCGTCTTCTCCAACGCCTCGCGGTCCGCGTGCGCCACCATCAGCAGGTCGCCCGAGTGCGCGTCCTGCGTCACCACCGTCACCAGCCCGTTGCCCTTGGTGAAATCCAGCTTCGACAAGTCCAACATCATGCCCTCTTCGCGCCCAGCAGCTCGCGCACCTGCTCCGCGAGCGCCGCGTTCGTCGCGATCGCGTTGCCGCCGAACGAGGTCCTCGTCCCCGTCCAGTCCGTGAATACTCCACCCGCCTCCTCGATGATGGGCTGCAGCGCCGCCGCGTCCCACGGCGACAGCACCTCGTCGATCATCGCCTCCGCCCGCCCCGTGGCCACCAGCAGGTAGCCGTAGCAGTCACCCCACGTCCGGGCGATGGACGCCTTGGCCGTCAGCGCCCGCCACTTCGCCCCTCGCTCCGGGTGCACCTGGAAGCGCTCGTCCGTGGACAGCACCACCGCCCGGGACAGCTCCGCTTCCGCCGACACCCGCGTCCGCTTCCCGTTCCACCAGCACCCCTGCCCCGGCGCCGCCACCAGCATCTCCCCCACCGGCGGGAAGTACGCCGCGCCCGCGAGGATCTTCTCGCCCTCGGCCACCGCCACCAGCGTGCCCCACAGCGGCACGCCCCGGATGAATGTCTTCGTCCCGTCGATCGGGTCGAGGATCCACCGGCGCTTGGCCCCGGCCCGCGTCTCGCCGAACTCCTCCCCGAGGATGCCGTCCTCGGGGAAGCGGGCTTCGATCCACTCGCGCGCCGTCTTCTCGGCGGTCCGGTCCGCCACCGTCACCGGCGTGCCGTCCCCCTTGGTATCCACCGTGACGCCCTGGCGGAAGTAGCCCAGGGCAACGTCGCCCGACTTGCGCGCCACTTCCTCCGCCGCCTGCATCAACGTCTGCGCATCCATTCAGAGGCTCCTGATCCCCAGGCCGCTCTTCTGGAGCAGCTCCTTGATCGCCCCGACGGTGGTGACGCCGTCGTGGAGGATTCCCGCCACCAGCGCCGCTTCCGCCTTCCCTTCCCGCAGCGCGGCCAGGACGTGCTCCGCGTTGCCCGCACCACCCGAGGCGATGACCGGAACGTCCACCTGCTCGGCGATCGTCCGCGTCAGCTCCAGGTCATACCCCGAACGGGCTCCGTCCCGGTCAATGCTCGTGAGCAGGATTTCACCTGCCCCACGTTTCACGCACTCGCGCGCCCACGTCACGGCGTCCAGGTCCGTGGCCTTCTTGCCGCCGTGCGTGTAGACGCGCCACTTGTCGCCGTCGCGCTTGGCGTCGATGCTCGCCACCACGCACTGGGCGCCGAAGCGCTCGGCGCACTCGGTGAGCACCTCGGGCCGGGCGACCGCCGCCGAGTTGAGGCTCACCTTGTCCGCGCCCGCCCGCAGCGCCCGGCCCACGTCATCCACCGTGCGCACGCCGCCGCCCACCGTCAGCGGGATGAACAGCCGCTCCGCCGTGCGGTGCACCAGCTCCCACAGCGTGCCGCGCTCCTCGTTGCTCGCGGAGATGTCGAGGAACGTCACCTCGTCGGCGCCCGCCTCCTCGTAGCGCATGGCCAGCTCGACGGGATCTCCCACGTCGCGCAGGCCCTCGAACTGGACGCCCTTCACCACGCGCCCACCCTTCACATCCAGACAGACGATCAGCCGCCGCGTGAGCATCACTTCACCTCCAGGGCGACCGCGCCCTTCGTGCTGAACACCACTCCCGAGTCCACCATCGCGTCGCGCAGCGCCATGCCGAGCGCCTTGAAGGCCGCCTCCGTCACGTGGTGGCTGTCCTTGCCGCGCAGAATGCGGAGGTGCAGCGTCACCTTGGCGTGCTCGCAGAACGAGCGCATGACGTGCTCGTACAGCTTGTTGCGCAGCGGCCCCCGGTAATAGAAGCGGCCGGCCACGTCGATGACGGCCTGCACCAGCGCGTCGTCCATGGGGACGGTGCGCTCGCCGTAGCGGGCGGCCGTGGCGGGAATCACCTTCTGCACCGCGGTGCCCAGGGTGATGGCCACGTCCTCCATGAGGTGGTGCCGCAGGTCGCCGCGGGCGTGCAGCGTCAGGTCCAGGCCCGCGTAGCGCGCGAAGGTGGACAGCATGTGATCGAAGAAGGGCAGCCCCGTGTCCACCTTGGCGAGGCCCTTGCCCAGGGCGATCTCCACCGTGACCTTCGTCTCCTTCGTCTCGCGAACGATGGTGGTCATGCGAACTCCCGCGCCACGTCGGTGGCGTCCAGCTTGCCCGTGTACAGCGCCATGCCGATGACGGCCCCGAAGGTCCCCACCCGCCCGAGGGCCCTCAGGTCCTCCACCGTCGTCACGCCGCCCGAGGCGAACAGCGGATGCCGGCTCGACCGGGCCACCTCCTCCATGAGCGGCAGATCCACGCCCTCCATCTGCCCTTCCTTGTGCACCGCCGTCACCAGCAGGCCACCCAGCGGCAGGGGCTCCAGCGTCTTCAGCACGTCGCCGATGTCCTGGGCGCTGCCGGCCGTCCAGCCGCGCGTCACCACCTCGCGGCCCTTCACGTCCGCGGCCACCACCACCCGGCCCGGGAAGCGCTCGGCCACCTCGCGCAGCCACGCCGGATCCTCGATGGCCTTGGTGCCCACCACCACGTAGGAGGCGCCCAGCGCGAGCACCGCCTCCGCCTTGGCCGTGCTCCGCACACCGCCGCCCACCGAGAAGGTGAGGCCCGGCTCGTGGGTCAGCAGCTTCCCGATGGGGCCCTCGTTGGAGCCCTTGCCGAGCGCGGCGTCCAGGTCCACCACGTGGAACGTCTTGAAGCCGAACGAGCGCCAGCGCTTGAGCGCGTCCAGCGGATCCTTCACCCGCACCCGCTCGTCGGCGTAGGAGCCGCCCACCAGTTGCACGCAGGCGCCCTCGCGCAGGTCGATGGCAGGAATGGCGATCACTTCCGCACCTCCTCGAGGAAGGCCTGCACGAAGCGCACACCCGCCACCGAGCTCTTCTCCGGGTGGAACTGCACGCCGAGCACGTTCCCGCGCCGCACCGCCGCGGGGAAGCGGTCCTCCTCGTGCGTCGTCCAGCCCACCACCACCCGGGACTCCTCGGCGCGGCAGACGAAGCTGTGCGCGTAGTAGACGCTTCCCAGCTTCGCGCTCTTCAGGGCGGTGTCCTCCTCCACCGAGTTCCACCCGATGTGGGGCACGCGCCGCGAGCGCAGCTTCGTCACCTGGCCGCGGAAGAAGCCCAGGCCCCAGCCCCCGCCCTCGTCGCTGGTGTCGAACATGAGCTGCATGCCCAGGCAGATGCCCAGGCACGGCAGGCCGTCCTCCAGCGCCTGCCGCATCTTGTCGCGCCCCGGCTCCAACCGGGCCGCCGCCGCGCCGAAGGCACCCACCCCCGGCAGCACCAGCACGTCCGTGTCGAGCGCCCGGAGGGGATCCTCCTGCACGCGCACCTCCACGTCCGGCGCCGTGGCGAGCGCCTTGGCCAGCGAGTGCAGGTTGCCCGCTCCGTAGTCGAATAGCGTCACTCTCACCGCAGCGTCTCCCGCAGCGCACCGAGCGCCGCTTCGATCTGGGTCCAGGGAGCGCAACCGATGCGGAGCGCGTCCCCGATGCCCTTGAGTCCCTGGAATGCACGAACGTTCACGTCCCGCTGCCGCATCCGCTCCGCCACCGCGGGGGCGCCGGGCAGCGGCACCATCACGAAGTTGGCCTCGGACGGCAGCGTCTTCAGCCCCAGCTTCTCCAGCTCGGCCACCAGCCGGGCGCGGATGGCCAGCGCCTCCTCGGCCCGGGCCTTCATCCACGGCAGGTCCTCGGACAGCGCCGCGGCGGCCATGCGCTCGGACAGGCCCGTCACCTTGTAGGGCCCGCGGGCCTTCTCCACCTCGGCGATGAGCGTGGGGTTGCCCACCGCGTAGCCCACCCGCAGGCCCGCCAGCCCGAAGGCCTTGGACAGCGTGCGCGTGACGAGCACGTTGGGCCGCGAGGCCAGGTCCAGGTGGCTCTCCCGGGCGAACTCGGCGTAGGCCTCGTCCAGCAGGACGATGCCAGGGGCGTTGTCCACCAGCCGCTCCAGCGCGGCCCGCGAGGCCACCGTGCCCGTGGGGTTGTTGGGCGAGCACACGTAGAGGAGCTTCGCCCCGGTGGCGAGCAGCCCGTCCACGTCGATGTCGAGGTCCGCCTGGAGCGGCACCGCCGCGTAGCGCAGGCCGTTCACCTTCGAGAAGTAGGACATCATCACGAAGGTGGGGTCCGGGAAGGCGATGAGCTCCCCGGGCTCCAGGAAGGCGCGCAGGGTGCTGTCGATGACGTCGTCCGAGCCGCACCCGGTGGTGACGCGCGAGGCATCCACGCCGGTGTAGCGGGCCACGGCCTGCTTGAGCTCCGGGGCGTAGCCCACGGGGTAGCGGCTCACCTGGGAGGCCACCGTCTCGCGCAGGATGCGCTCGGCGGACGGGGGCATGCCGAAGAGGTTGGTGTTGTCGCTCAGGTCCACGCCGCACTTCACCTTGGAGGGCGAGTACAGCGGGATGTCCCGGTAGGAGGCGCGCGAGGGCAGGCTCATGACTTCCTCCAGCCGCGAGCGGCCTCGGCGTGGGCGAAGAGGCCCTCGCTGTCAGCGAGCAGGCCCACGTCCTCGGCGAGCCGGGCCGCCGCGTCGCGGGTGACGCGCTGGTAGGTGGTCCACCGGTAGAAGTCGAGCACGCTCAGTCCCGAGTACGCCCGGGCGAGGCCCGCGGTGGGCAGCACGTGGTTGGCGCCCGTCATGTAGTCGCCGTACGCCACCGAGGCGTACTGGCCCACGAACACCGTGCCCGCGTTGCGCGCCTTGGGCAGATCCGCCATGGGCGACGTGGTGGCGATGAGCAGGTGCTCGGGGGCGAACTCCGCCACGAAGGGCCAGGCCTCATCCAGCGTGTCCACGCTCAGCACCGCGCCGCGCTCGCTCAGGGCCTTGGTGACGATCTCCTGGCGCTTCGCCCGGCCCGCCGCCCGCTCCACCGCCGCGGCCACCGCCTTGGCCAGCACGTCGCCCACCGTCACCGTCACGCAGCAGGCATCCGGATCGTGCTCGGCCTGGGCCAGCATCTCCCGCGCCACCGCCTCGGGGTCCGCCGAGCTGTCCGCCACCACGAGGATCTCACTGGGCCCCGCCGGCGCGTCGATGGCCACCGCGTCCACCACCTGCAGCTTGGCCGCGGCCACGTAGGCATTGCCGGGGCCGACGATGCGGTCCACCCGCGGCACGCTCTGGGTGCCGTAGGCCAGGGCCGCCACCGCGCCCGCTCCGCCGAGGGCGAAGACGCGATCCGCGCCAGCCAGTGCCGCCGCCGCCAGCACCCCCGCCGAGGGCTTCCCATCCGGCCCCGGTGGCGAGCAGACGATGACCTCGCCCACCCCGGCCACCTTCGCGGGCACCACGCCCATCAGCACGCTGCTCGGGTACACGGCGCGGCCACCCGGTGCGTACACGCCCACGCGCCCGAGCGGATCCGGCCGGCGTCCCACGATGATGCCCGGCTCCGTCTCCACCTCGGTGGCCTGGGGCTTCTGCGCCGCGTGTGCCTTGGCGATGTTGCGCGCCGCACGGGTCAGCGCGTCCTTCAGCTTCGGCTCCAGCGAGGCCAGCGCCTCCTCGCACACGGAGCGCGGCACCTCCAGGGATTGGAGCTCCGCGCGGTCGAACTCGCGCGCCATGTCGCGCAGCGCCTTGTCCCCGTCCCGGCGCACGCGGGCGATGAGGTCCGCGGTGCGCTGCGCGACGCGGGTGTCCGACGTGCCCGTCCGGTCCAGCAGGCGGCGGCGCGCCTCGGGGGTGAGCGCCTGGAGGCGTCCCCGGTATTTGATGAGGGCGGGGTTCACGGCATCAGCCTCTCGATGCGGGTGACGAGGATGCCCTCGCAGCCCAGGTTCTTCAGGGCGGCGATGGTGCGGTAGATGCTCTTGGCGGGCACCACGGCGTGCACGGCCACGAAGTCACCGCCCTGCACGTCCACCACGGTGGGGCCGTTGAGGCCCGGCAGCACCTCGCGCACGCCAGGCAGCACGCGGCGCGGCACGTTGGCCATCAGGTAGCGCTTGCCCCGGGCCGCCAGCACTGAGCTCAGCGCCTGCGTCAGCTCCTCCAGCTTCGCCGACGCCTCGGGCGCGTGGTCCTTGCGGGCGATCAGCCGCGCGCTCGACTGGACGACGGTCCCCACCTCGCGCAGGCCATTCATCTTCAGCGTCGAGCCCGTGGACGTCAGGTCCACGATGATGTCGGCGATGCCCAGGTGCGGGGCGATCTCCGTGGCGCCCGACACCGGCACCACCGTCACCTGCTGCCCGCGCTTGGTGAAGAACTCCGCCGTCAGCCGCGTGAAGGACGACGCCACCCGCACCCCGTCCTTGACGTCCTCGAGCTTCTCGATGCCGCTCTCCTCGCGGGCGGCCACCACCAGCCGGCACCGGCCGAACTCCAGGTCCATCAGCTGCACCAGCTCGCGGCCGGACTCGCACACCAGGTCCCACCCGGTGACGCCCGCGTCCGCCGCGCCATCGGCGACGAACTCGGGGATGTCCTGGGCGCGGACGAAGATGGCCTCGAACTCGCCGCCGAGCGACGCGGTGAGGGCCCGCTCTCCGCGGACCTTCACTTCCAGACCGGCATCGTTGAACAGCTCGCGGACCTCTTCGGAGAGGCGGCCTTTGTTGGGCAGGGCGATCTTCAGCATCGTGAGTACCTGAGGGGTGAGAGGACGAGCGCGGAAACGAAAAAAGCCCGTCCTGGTGGGACGGGCTTCCGTTCACTGCGGCGGTTGCATGGGAGCGTTTCTACGCGTCAACCCAGGCATGCGCACGGAGACCGGTCCCGTCGGAGGGCCGATGATGATGCGCATGATGATGGTGGGTGGACGCGAAACGCACGGGACCCTTGAGTAACCGAGACCCCCCCGTCCCGTCAACCCGGCCTTCTCACAAAGCTAGAAAACCCCGCTTGCAAACCGCTTCCCGAGCGAGCACAAGCGGCGCGATGCGTGACGCCAACGTGATCATCGTCGGTGGCGGGGTGATGGGCTGTGGCATCGCCCTGAGGCTGCGCCAGGCGGGTGCCCGGGTGACGGTGCTGGAGCGCTCCATCCCCGGGGCCGAGGCCTCCAGCGCGGCCGGTGGCATCCTCGCTCCCCAGATGGAGTCCGAGGGCCCCGGGCCCTTCCTGGAGCTGTGCCTGCGCAGCCGGGCCCTGTACCCGGAGTTCGCCGCGGAGCTGCGGGCCCTCACCGGCGTCAACGTGGACTACCTGTCCAGCGGCCTGCTGCACCTGGCCTTCGACGAGTCCTCCGCCCAGCGCCTGAAGGCCACCGTGGACTGGCAGCGCGCCCTGGACCTGCGCGCGGAGCTGCTCGGCCCGGCCGAGGTGCGCGCCCTGGAGCCCCAGCTCTCGCCCGAGGTGGTGGCCGCCGCCCGGTTCCCGGATGACCATCAGGTGGACAACCGGCTGCTCACGCGGGCCCTCACCATGGCCGCCGCGAAGGTGGGCGCCAGCTTCCGCACCGGCTACGTGCGCGGGGTGGTGGAGGAGCACGGCCGGGTGGTGGGCGTGGACCTGGATGGGGAGACCCTGCGCGCGGACGCGGTGGTCATCGCCGCCGGCTCCTGGTCCGGCCTGGTGCAGGGCGTGTCGGTGGATCCCCGCGTGGTGCGCCCGGCCCGAGGGCAGATGGTGCAACTGCAGACCCGGCTGCCGCTCTTCTCCCACGTCCTCTTCTCCGACAAGGGCTACGTCATCCCCCGGGCGGATGGCCGGGTCATCGCTGGCAGCACCCTGGAGTTCGCCGGCTTCGAGAAGCACGTCACCGCCGAGGGCCTGCACCGCATCCTCTCGCTGGCCATGGAGCTGTGCCCGGCGCTGGCCTCGGCCCCGGTGCAGGAGACCTGGGCGGGCCTGAGGCCCTACACCGACGACCACCTGCCCATCCTGGGTGCCGGCCCCCTGCCCGGCCTCTTCCTGGCCACGGGACACTTCCGCAACGGCATCCTCCTGGCCCCCATCACCGCCCGGCTCATGGCCCAGGCCGTCCTCGGGGAAACCCCCTCCTTGGACCTCACACCGTTCCGTTTCGATCGCTTCCCCCGCCGCTGAGCCGCCGGGGAGACATTCCACCCCCCAGACAACCCGGCCGAGCAGCCGGGAAAGTCGAAAAACCGCGTCGGGTTGGCCTTCCGCGCCCCGATCCTCCTAGAATCCCCCCTGTGGAAGCCATTCCTCCCGTACCTCCCCGGATCCTGATCGTCGACGACGACGATTCTGTACGCGACGTCATCTCCGTCCTCCTCAGGGAGGAGGGATACAACTGCGTGGTGGCCAGTGGCGCCGAAATGGCCCTGGACATCGCCAGTCAGGAAGAGACGCCGCTGGTCATCAGCGACATGAAGATGCCGGGCAAGGATGGCCTGTGGCTGCTCGAGCAGCTGCGCGAGCGCTATCCGGACACCTCCGTCATCATGCTCACCGGCTACGGCGACACCGAGTCCGCCGTGGACTGCCTGCGCCGGGGCGCTGTCGACTACCTCCTCAAGCCACCCAAGCTCACGGACCTCATCCGTGCCATCGAGCGGGCGCTCGCCAAGCGCCGCATCGAGCTGGCTCGCAAGCGCTACCAGAAGAAGCTGGAGCGCAAGGTGCGGGACCGCACCACCGAGTTGCGCAACGCGCTGCGCGACATCGCTCACACCTACCAGTCCACGCTGCTGGCCCTGGTGGCGGCACTGGACGCGCGCGAGCACGAGACGTCGGACCACTCGCAGCGCGTGGTGCGCTACACCAGCGCCGTCGCCGAGCGCATGGGCATCAAGGGCCAGGAGCTGGAGGAGATCGGCCGCGGCGCCCTGCTGCACGACATCGGCAAGATTGGCGTGCCGGACGCCGTGCTGCTCAAGCCGGGCAAGCTCACGCCCGAGGAGTGGCAGGAGATGCGCAAGCATCCGGACATCGGCTTCCAGATGATCCAGAACATCCCCTTCCTGGCCACGCCGGCGCAGATCGTGCTGTCGCACCAGGAGCGCTGGGATGGGCAGGGCTACCCGCGCAACCTCCGGGGCCAGGAGATCCATATCGGCGCGCGCATCTTCGCCGTGGCGGACACCCTGGACGCGATGACGAGCGACCGGCCCTACCGCAAGGGCACCACCTTCGCCAACGCCATCGCGGAGATCACCCGCTGCGCCGGCACCCAGTTCGACCGCGACGTGGTCCGGGCCTTCCTCGACATCGGTGAGCAGGCGCTCATCAAGATCAAGGAGGACATGCACCTGCGCAAGCTGACGCTGGTGCAGGCCGAGGCCCAGGCCCAGGAGGCCGAGGCCACGCTCGCCCGGCTCACGGACGACCTGGACGACATCGACCAGAGCATCCCGGGCCCGGGGATCCCTCCGGCAACGGCTCCGGCCACGCGTGGCGCCAGCCCCGCTCCGGCCGCTCCCTCCTCCTCCCCCGCCCCGGCAGTGGGGGCCGCCTCCACGGCCAGCCGCCCGGAGCAGCCGGTGGTCCTCTCGGTCCTGGCCGGGGGCCGCCAGGGTAATTCACGAGACTGAGCCTTCCTCCGGCTTCAGGCGGACGTCAGGTGTAGACATCTACACCTGCACCGCGCCAGCAGCCGCTTGCGGTTCCCGGCGCGTGTCACTCGCTGGCGGGCTCGGGTTGAGGACGCTCGATGAGACCCGCCCGGTCGAGTAGCTCGCGCACGCGGGCGGTGAGGGCCACGTGCTCGGGGTTGCCCGCCGTCATGGGCTCGGGGGAGAGCACCAGGAGCCAGCCCAGTGTCCCCACCGGTTCGATGCGCACGGGCGCGGGCAGCGGCGGCAGCGTGCCCAGGCGGCGCGACAGGTACGTCAGCCAGCCCACCCGTACCTCGAACTCGCCCTCCTCCATGAGGTCCACCATCTCCGAGGAGCTGGCCATGGCGAAGTCGGGGTCCCACGCCGTGGCCATGCACGTGAGCACCTCGGTCAGCACGGGCGCGCGCAGCAGCCGCTCCCGGACCGCGCCCTGCTTGGGGGGGTAGAGCAGGCACAGATTGGGCCCTCCGCACGGCGAGTATTTGCCGCAGGAGAGGTGGAGTTTCGTGGCCTCCTTCTTGGAGTTCCACACAAACTGGCGGAAGCCCAGATCCTCGATGACCTCCCTGCCGACGTCGGTGCGGTTCCTGCCCTTGAGGAAGAGTGTCTCCAGCTCCTTCATCTCCGGGCAGACGGGCCAGCCCGGCAGCTCGCGGGGGAAGCCACGGCCCGCCCCGTACCACTGGGTGAAGGTCGGGTCACAGCGCGCCAGCATGTGGAAGAAGAGCTCCGCGCGCCGCGCACACTCCAGCGCCGTCTCCTGGCGCGGGCCCCAGTACGCTCCGGCGTAATACTTGTCTTGCATGCGTGCCCCTTTCTACTGCACGGGTGGCGTGTACTGGACCGTGATGTTCGTCCAGTTGTTCTCCTTGAAGAGATCGCGAAGGAACTTCGCCACGCTGGCATCGGCGACATGCCAGCTCACCGGTATCCCCAAGTCTTTGGCCGCCTTCGACTGTCTCTCGGCTTGCTCCATCAGCTGCGTGAACCCGCCAGACGCCTCGAACCAGGGTTTGGGCGTGCCATCCACCTCGAAGAAGGAGCAGTAGCCGGGGCCCTTGGCCTCCAGCAGTTTCCCCAGCGTGAAGCCGTCGAACTCCAGCTTCCCCACCAGGTACACCCACCAAGCGGGCCGCCCCGTCACCTGCTCCTGGTAGTCCAGGGAGCGCTTGGAGCCGGTGGTGGGCTTCTTGTACGTCCATCTGCCGGGCGCGCGCGCCGGAGCCGCCTGGGGGGACTTCCCCGCCTTGCCGCTCGCGCCGCCAGTGTTTCCCTGGCCACTGCCCGCCATGTGGAGGATGGAGAGGGCGCTCAAGTCCACCGTGGCCGTGGTGCCCGCGGCCACCACGGCTCCGCCCAGCACCAGCTCGCCATCGGCCGTGACGGACAGCACCGGCAGCTCCGCCCCCAGTCCGCCCAGGCGCCCCACCGTGGCCCTCGCCCCTCCCAGCAGCAGGAGCAGGTGCGTGGACAGGCGCGCCGCCTCGCGTATCTGGTCCTCGCGCGACATGGCCCCGTAGCGCGCGAAGTACTCGGGCGAGGAGGCGATGAGCTGTGCCACCGTGGTGGGCAACTGCCCCAGGTCCTCCAGCGTGCGGATAGGGTGGAGCACGGTGTGCGCCAGCGCCAGCGCCATCTCCGCCAGGGCCTGCTGGCCTCCGTCGAGCGCGGCGTTGAGCGCGTCCCTCCCAAGGCCCAGCTCCGCCAGGGGTGGGCCGTCCGCGCGCCGCAGGGCCTCGGTGGCCGGGTAGAAGACGCCCCCGTGGGAGACGTAGAAGCCGCCCACCACCAGGCGGCCCACGCGCCACTCGCCCTCCACCAACTCCAGGGAGCCCAGGCGCTGAAGGGGCGTGCCGTCGAGCGCCGTCACCAGGTAGCCATCCGGGCGCACCAGCACCAGCGGCGCGAAGCGCTCGGCGCGCCACTTCAAGTCGTCGTAGTCCACGCGCTCGCCGCCCTCGAGCACCTCGCGCAGCAGCCAGCACAACGCCTGGCGCGGGGCGAAGCTCCGTTGCGTCACGGGCGTCTTCGCCAACCGGCCCAGCAACTGGTGCGCCTGCTCCACGTAGAGCGCCGCACCCGCCGGGTGCCGGGCCTCCTCCCCGAGGCCGCTGGCCTCCTGCACAACCTGGAAGAAGTCCCGCGTCTGCTCGGGGAAACCGCCCGCGGCGCCCTCCGTCTCTCCCAGCGCAGCAGGGACAGCGAGCCACCGGGGTCCCGCACCGTCACGGCGCGAGGTGGGCCGCGAGTGGAGCCCGAAGCCGCTCGTCAGGCTCGCACGCGGATGGCCCGTGGTGCACCCGCCGAGGAGCACCGCCAGGACCAGCGCCAGAAGCAGCCGCGCGCCCGAGGGGAGCGCCCCAACGACACGAGTGGACACGTCGCACCGCCCTCCCCCGCATGGACTGGAAAACAGACCCCGCGACTTCAGGGACACAGGGCGGGGACGGTCAAGCAGCTACCCATGAGCCTGCGATGCATTCGTGGACTCACCACGCCGCGAATCGCCCACCGTCTTCCCTGCGGCGCCCAGCGAGCTTCAGGTGTAGACATCTACACCTGGACATGTAGCCAAAAAACCCACACCAAGTGTAGACGTCTACACCTGGACGGAGGTGCCTCCCGTTTTCGAGCACTGACGCCACGACCGCCATCTCCTTCCACAACGGCGCCGAACCTCGCGCGGCCCGGGCCGGTGCATGGCGGGCGAGCGCTCCCACCAGGCCAATCGAAAGCGAGCGCCTGAATACCCCCCCACCTGACGAAATGCCGCCTTCGGGGATGCCAGACGAGGGCCCGTCGGTTAATAGTCGAGCCCTCCTCATGACCGCCCCCCTCCCCCATAGGGATCCCCTGACCCCGCCACTGCAGGACGCCCAGGGGAGGACCATGACGTACCTGCGCCTGTCCGTGACGGACCGGTGCAACTTCCGCTGCACGTACTGCTCGCCGGCCAGCTGGGGTGGGAAGAAGGACCTGCTGACGCCCGAGGAGTTCGAGCGCATCGTCTCCGTCTTCGCGCGCATGGGCATCCGCCGGGTGCGGCTCACCGGGGGCGAGCCCCTCATCCGCCCGGACATCCTCGAGGTGGCCCAGCGCATCGCCGCGGTCCCCGGGGTGGAGTGGCTGGCCATCACCACCAACGCCAGCCACCTGGAGCGGCTGGCCGTGCCCCTGCGCCAGGCGGGCGTCACCCAGCTCAACATCAGCCTGGACACCCTGTCCGAGGACACCTTCCGGCGCATCTCCAAGCAGGGGGACTTCGCCACCACCCTGCGCGGCATCGACGCGGCGGTGGGCGCGGGCTACGCCTCGCTGAAGCTCAACGCCGTGGTGATGAGCGGGGTGAACGACACCGAGGTGGCGGCGCTCATCGCCTACGCGCACGCCCGGGGCATCACCCCGCGCTTCATCGAGCTGATGCCCTTTGGCCAGGGCACCCCGGTGCCCACCGCGCAACTGGTGGAGCGGCTCCAGGCCGGTGGCCTCGCGCTGGTGCCGGATGAGGAGCCGCAGGGCGCCTCCGCGGGCCCGGCTCAGTACTGGCGCGCTCCCGGAGGGCGGGTGGGCTTCATCTCTCCCCTCACCCAGAACTTCTGTGGCGGCTGCAACCGCGTACGCGTGGCCTCCAACGGGGACCTGCGCAGCTGCCTCGGCGGACGCGCCCAGGCGCCGCTGCACACGCTCATCCGCGGGGGCGCCACGGACGCGGAGCTCGCCCTGGCCATCCGCGGTGCCCTCGGGGAGAAGCCGGACGGCCACCGCTTCACCGAGCCCGGCGCCGGTACCTCCCTGCTGTCGATGATGGGGATCGGCGGCTGAGCCGCCAGCGGCCCTACTTCACCAGCCGGACGCTGAACGGGTAGCGGTACATCGCCCCTTCGTGGGCCTTGATGCCCGCGTAGATCGACACCACGGTGCCCACCAGCCACAGGGGCGCCAGCAGCTTCCAGAGCAGGAAGCCCCCGAAGCAGAACAAGAGCAGGCCCGCGACGATCAGCACGGCGGCGGCGGCGAGCACCGTGAGCTGGAAGTTGAGGGCCTCCTTCGCCTGCCGCTCCACCCAGACGGACTGGTTGCCCTTGAGGAGCATGACGAGCAGGGGCCCGAGGGCCGACAGCACCACGGGGCTCGCGTGCGCGAGCGCGCCCCAGAGCTTCTCGTCTGCCGTCGGCTCCGGCGAGCCGGTGATGAACGAGCCGAGCTGCTGTTGAGTCTCCATGACGCACCCCTCGCGTGCTGACGGAGTCATCTTCCGCCAGCCCGGGGGAAAAGTCACGAAACAGCGACCCGGCAGGTCACCCGGAATGACCCGGCGGGTCATCCCGGGCGCCCAGAGGACCATGGGACTTCAGCGGTAGATCTCCCCGCCGGCCTTCTTGAACTCCTCGCTCTTCTCGGCCATGCCGGCCTCGACCTTCTCCGCGTAGTCCCGCACGTCCTGGGTGATCTTCATCGAGCAGAACTGCGGGCCGCACATGGAGCAGAAGTGGGCCACCTTGGCGCCCTCGGCGGGCAGCGTCTCGTCGTGGAAGGCGCGGGCGCGCTCGGGATCCAACGAGAGGTTGAACTGATCCTCCCAGCGGAACTCGAAGCGGGCCTTGGACAGGGCGTTGTCGCGGATCTGTGCGCCCGGGTGCCCCTTGGCGAGGTCCGCCGCGTGGGCGGCGATCTTGTAGGTGATGACGCCCTCCTTCACGTCATCCCGGTTGGGCAGGCCCAGGTGCTCCTTGGGCGTGACGTAGCAGAGCATCGCCGTGCCGAACCAGCCGATCATCGCCGCGCCGATGCCGCTGGTGAAATGGTCGTACCCCGGGGCGATGTCCATGGTGAGGGGCCCCAGCGTGTAGAAGGGCGCCTCGTGGCACACCGCCAGCTGCTTCGTCATGTTCTCCTGGATGAGGTGCATGGGCACGTGGCCCGGGCCCTCGATCATCACCTGCACGTCGTGCTTCCAGGCGATCTTCGTCAGCTCGCCGAGCGTCTCCAGCTCGCCGAACTGCGCCGCGTCGTTGGCGTCCGCGATGGAGCCCGGCCGCAGCCCGTCTCCCAGGCTGAAGCTGACGTCGTACGCCTTGAGGATCTCGCAGATCTCCTCGAAGTGCGTGTAGAGGAAGTTCTCCTTGTGGTGGGCCAGGCACCACTTGGCCAGGATGGAGCCACCGCGGCTGACGATGCCCGTGACGCGCCTGGCCGTGAGCGGGATGTAGCGCAGCAGCACGCCCGCGTGGATGGTGAAGTAGTCCACGCCCTGCTCGCACTGCTCGATGAGGGTGTCGCGGTAGATCTCCCAGGTGAGCTCCTCGGCCTTGCCGCCCACCTTCTCCAGCGCCTGGTAGATGGGCACCGTGCCGATGGGCACCGGGGCGTTGCGCAGAATCCACTCGCGCGTCTCGTGGATGTTGCGGCCGGTGGACAGGTCCATCACCGTGTCCGCGCCCCAGCGGATGGACCAGACCATCTTCTCCACCTCCTCCTCGATGGAGGACGTGACGGCCGAGTTGCCGAGGTTGGCGTTGATCTTCACCAGGAAGTTGCGGCCGATGATCATCGGCTCCAGCTCCGGGTGGTTGATGTTGGCCGGGATGATGGCGCGGCCGCGCGCGATCTCGTCCCGGACGAACTCGGGGGTGATCTCCCGGGGGATGGCGGCGCCCCAGGACTGGCCCGGATGCTGCCGGGACAGCTCGGCGGCCGCGGCCTCGCGCTTGAGGTTCTCGCGGATGGCCACGTACTCCATCTCGGGGGTGATGATGCCCTTGCGGGCGTAGTGCAGCTGGGTGACGTTGGCGCCCGGCTTCGCCACCAGCGGCTTGCGGCGGTGGCCGAAGCGCAGCCCGGCCAGGCGCGGATCCGCCTCGCGGGCGCGGCCATACTCGGAGGTGATGCCGGCCAGCTCCTCCACGTCGCCGCGACGGTGGATCCACTCGGAGCGCACCGCGGGCAGGCCCGCGCGCAGATCGATGGAGGCGCCCGGGTCCGTGTACGGGCCGCTCGGGTCGTAGACGAAGATGGAGGGGTTGGGCGTCACCTTCGCGTCCGGCCCATGACCCTGCCGGGTGGGCGTCTGGCTGATCTCCCGCATGGGCACGCGGACGTCCGGGTGCAGCACGCCGGGCACGTACACCTTGCGCGAGGCCGGCAGGGGGCCCTGGGTAATGCCCTCCAGCACCTTGCCATCCACCTTGAGGCTCTTCGAGGCTCCGCTCACGTCACTCTCCTCAATGCACGGAGGACAGGCGAGGCGTGGAGCGCCCGCCGCTTCCCTCCGCCGGTACGAACCGGTTCAGGTTCCAAGGGTTGGCCGCTTCACGGCCGTCTCAGCCCCTGAGCGGGGGCACCCCTAGCGATGGGGCGAGTGTGTAGCGCACCGGAGGACCGGGTATCAACCGACTGGAGGGTCCCCTGTCCGCCAGGAAGCGGACAGCCGGGCGCGCAGCCTCTGCGGTGGGTGCCTCCCAGAGCGAAAAGGATGCGCCAGGCAACCCCCGCCAGGGCAGCCAACGTGGCGGGCTCCCGAGGGGACACGCCTTGGAACCGATCCTGCAATAGCTTCTTTCAAGAGCCACGATTCTTCAGGACGGAGCCACGCCATGCAGACCGTTGGAGAGCTGATGACCCGCAGCAGCCTGGTCACCATCACCGAGACCCAGAACCTGGCCATGGCCGAGGAGTTGCTCCGCTTGCATCGCATCCGCCACCTGCCCGTGGTGCGAGGAGACAAGCTCGTCGGGCTCATCACCCACCGCGACCTGCTGCGGGCCGCGGCGAAGTGCGGCGGGGCGGATCCGTCCCAGCAGCCGCTGTGGGCCTCGGATGTGATGGTGCGCGACGTGAAGACGGTGCGCGCGGACACCTCCACCCGCGAGGCGGTGACGCTGATGCTGGACAACAAGTTCGGCTGCCTGCCCGTGGTGAGCGCGGACGGAACGCTCATCGGCATCCTCACCGAGGCGGACATGGTCCGCTTCGCCCAGCACCTCATCGAGGACATGGATCGCCGCAGCCTCGCGGCCGAGTACGAAGCATGAGTTGAGCCGCAGCGGCCCGGGAAGGGCCAAGAGGGAGCACCATGTCGATCGTCTTCGGAACGGATTTCTCGGAGCGGGCGATGGCCTCGGCCCGGGCGGCGGCGGTGCTCGCCGGCAAGACCGGCGAGGTGCTCCACCTGGTGCACATCACCGAGTACGGCAGCACCGGGCGCACCACCGCGAGCGATGAGAACCTGCGCCGCGAGCTGCACTCCCGCCTGGAGGCCCAGGCCGCCGAGCTGCGCACCGGGGAGCTGCGGGTGGAGGTCCACCTGCTGGAGGGCGCCCCCGACGAGGTCCTCGTCGAGCACGCGGCCGTCGTCCATGCCTCGCTCATCATCCTGTCCCACCATGGGCAGCGGGCACCGCGCTGGCGCATCGGCAACGTGGCGGAGCGGGTGGTGCAGGCGGCCCGCTGTCCGGTGCTGGTCCTCCGCTCGGCGGATCCGCTGGCGGCCTGGGCCCGCGGGGAGCGCAGCCTGCGCGTCCTGCTGGGCCTGGACTTCTCTCCGCCCTCCGACGCCGCGGTGGCCTGGGTGCGCAAGCTGCGCATGCTCGGCAATTGCGAGGTGGTCGCCGCCCACCACTACTGGGGCGCGGATGCCCACGTGCGCTACGGCGTCCCCCTCTCCCCCGAGTCCGAGGTGACGCCCGAGGTGGAGGAGGCGCTGCGGCGCGACCTGACGGCCCGCCTGGGCGACATGCCCGGCACCGGCGCCGTCTGGGTGCACCTGGATCCCGGCCTGAGCCGGCCCGCCGAATCGCTGGTGGCGCTGGCGCGCAAGGAGGAGGCGGATCTCATCGTGGTGGGCACCCACCAGCGCACCGGGGCGAGCAAGTGGTGGTACGGCTCGGTGTCGCAGCGCATCGTCCACGACGCGCCCGTCTCCGTGCTCTGCGTGCCGGCCAGCGCGGCGTCCTCCATCACCATCCCCGAGGTGCGCCGGGTGCTGGCCCCCACGGATCTCTCCGAGGTGGGCATCAGCGCCATCCGCCACGCCTATTCGATCGTTCCGGCTGGCGGCGCCGTCTACCTGCTGCATGTGCTGGAGCCGGTGGGCGGCGTGCCCCCGCTCTACGCGCAATACGTCTCGCCCCAGGGCTCCCCGGTCCACACGCCCGAGCAGGATCGCATCGCCGAGGTGCTGCGGGGCCTCGCCCCTCCCGAGGCGGCCGTGCGCGGCATCTCCACGCGGGTGGAGGTGGTCCACGGCCGGAAGGTCTCCGAGGCCATCAGCCAGGCGGCCGAGCGGTTGAGCTGCGACGTCATCTGCCTGGCCACCCATGGGCGCTCGGGGCTGTCCAAGGCGCTGCTCGGCTCGGTGGCCCAGGAGGTGCTCCAGGGCAGCACCCGGCCGGTGTTGCTCGTCCGGCCCGAGTGAACAGGCGGCAGCAGGCGGGCACCCAGGCTCCCGCCCCCATGTTCGGGAAGGTGCTTGCCTTGTCACGGCCGTGAAACTCCGGCACGCACCTTGAAGGTTTCCTCCCGGGCGAACGACACCCGGAGGTGAGATGTGACCTACGTGGCCATCACCGAGTTCGAGACGCGGCTCCAATGGCAACGGCGATGTGGCGCGCTGCTCTCGGGAGATCGTGCCTCCGCCATTCCGCTGGGGGGGGAGCCCGGCGACATGGCGGGGAACTGGAACGAGGGGCAGTGGAACCCCGAGACCCTGCTGATCGGGGCCGTGGAGGGGCGAACGCTCCTGGCCTTCCTGGAGCAGGCGCGTGCCCTGGGTGTGGAGGTTCTTTTCTACCAAAGCTCCGCCGTGGCCCGCCGGGTGGACGGCCCGGACGGGCTTCCCCACTACACGGACCTGATCGTCCGCCCCCACGTAGCCGTCCGGAGTGAACGGGAGGCGGCGCTCGCCCGGGGCATCTTCGAGGCGCTCCCGGAGCGGTGTTTCCCCAGCTCCATGCTGAGGCTCACCCCCCGGATCGAGCCCATCATCGACACCTGGGACGAGCACCACGCGGCGGCGCTCGAGGAGGATCGCCGCCACCGGCAGACCTGGCGGTGGCGGGAGGGAGGCCGGGCCTCCGGTTATGAACCTTGACGTGACGTGCGGGGCATGGTTGCACACCGTGTAGGAATCCGCCCCTCGGGGGGCGCTTGCTTGTTACGGTCCACACCATGTCCGCTCAACGCATCCTGGTCGTCGACGACGAGGCCAATGCCCGCCGCGCCATCGCCACCATCCTCGGCGAGGAGGGCTACGAGGTCACCGAGGCCTCCAATGGAGAGGAAGGGCTCGCCCGCCTGTCGGACTTCTCGCCCGCCGTCGTGCTGACGGATGTGCGCATGCCGAAGATGGACGGGCTCACCTTCCTGCAGAAGGCCCGGGAGCAGGGCTCGGATGCCACGTTCATCGTGATGACGGCCTTCGCCAGCGTGGAGACGGCGGTGGAGGCCATGCGCGCCGGCGCCGAGAACTACCTGGTCAAGCCGCTGGACGCCAACGCCGTGCTGGTGGTGTTGAGCAAGGCGCTGGAGAAGCGGGCCCTCACGCGCGAGGCGGAGAACCTGCGCGAGCAGGTGCGCCAGCGCACGCGCTTCCACAACATCATCGGCGAGGCGCCCCAGCTCCAGGCCATCTACGACGTGGTGAGGCGGGCGGCGTCCACCCGCGCCACGGTGCTCATCCTCGGCGAGTCCGGCACGGGCAAGGAGCTGATCGCCCAGGCCATCCACCAGGAGTCGCAGCGGCGCGACAAGCCCTTCGTCAAGGTGCACTGCGCCGCGCTCTCCGAGAGCCTGCTGGAGAGCGAGCTGTTCGGCCACGAGAAGGGTGCCTTCACCGGCGCGGTGGCCCGCAAGGAGGGCCGCTTCGAGCTGGCCGACGGCGGCACCCTCTTCCTGGATGAGATCGGGGAGATCTCCCCGTCGGTGCAGGTGAAGCTGCTGCGCGTGCTGCAACAGCGTGAGTTCGAGCGCGTGGGCGGCACGCAGTCGTTGAAGGTGGACGTGCGCATCGTCGCGGCCACCCACCGCGACCTGGTGGCCGAGGTGAAGGCGGGCCGGTTCCGCGAGGACCTGTACTACCGGCTCAACGTGGTGGCGGTGACGCTGCCGCCGATGCGCGAGCGCAAGAGCGACATCCCCGCGCTGGTGAGCCACTTCCTGGAGAAGTACAGCGACGCGTATGGCAAGGACGTGCGGGGGCTGGCGCCGGGCACGCTGCAGGCGCTGCTGGCGTACGACTGGCCGGGCAACATCCGCGAGCTGGAGAACGCCATCGAGCGCGCGGTGGTGCTGGCCGCGGGCAACGAGCTGACCACGGATGATCTGCCGCCCGTGCTGCGGGGGCCTCGGCCCAGCGGCTCCTCCCCCTCCTCCCTGATTCCAGGGGCCACGCTGGCGCAGATCGAGCGCGAGGCCATCCTCCGCACGTTGGAGATGGTGCAGGGCTCCACCACGCGGGCCGCGGAGATCCTCGGCATCAGCGTGCGCAAGGTGCAGTACCGGTTGAAGGAGTACGGCGCCAGCGCGAGCGGCAAGCCCGTGGGCCCCAGCCCGGACGAAGAGGATCCGGAGCCCGGCTCCGCCGCCGAGTAGCCTGCCGGGCGGCCCGCCGGGCGGATCAACGGGCCAGGGGCAGGCGCAGGAAGAAGCGCGCCCCACCCTCCGGGGAGTCGCCCACCTCCAGCGTGCCGCCGTGCTGCGTCACGATGGCGTGGACGATGGACAGGCCCAGGCCGGACCCCTGGGCCTTGGTGGTGAAGAAGGGCTCGAAGAGCCGGTCGCGGATCTCCGCGGGCACGCCCGGCCCCGAGTCGTCGACGGTGATCGACACCCGGTCGCCCTCGCGGACCGCGGAGACGCGGACGAGCCCATCGGCCGGCGTGGCCTCCAGCGCGTTGATGGCCAGGTTGATGAGCACCTGGCGCAGCCGCTCCTCCTCGCCCAGCACGGGCGGCACCGACTCGCCCCCATCGCCCTCCAGCAGCAGCCGCACCCGGCGCGTCTCCGCCTGGCCGCCCAGGAGATCCACCACGCGCCGCAACAACTGCTTCACCTCCACCGGCTCCGGGCGGAACTCGCGCGGCCGCGCGAACTGGAGGAAGTCCTCGAGGATGTGATCCAACCGGCGGATCTCATCGCGCACCAGCAGCAGCGGCTCCAGCAAATGGGGTTGCTGCTCCTCGGAGAGCCGGCGGATCCGCCGCTCCAGCACCGACAGCTGCAGGGCCGCCGCGTTGAGCGGGTTGCGGATCTCATGCGAGAGCCCGGCCGTCATGGTGCCCACCGCGGCGAGCTTCTCCGTCACCTGGGCCCGGCGCGCCAGCTCGCGCTTCTCCTCGTGCAGGCGAACCTGGCGCATGGCCTGCTCCAGCGTGAGGAGCAGCTCGTTGGGCGCGCAGGGCTTCATCAGGTAGGCGCAGGCGCCCGCGCGCACCGCCGCCACGGCCGTCTCCAGCGTGGCGAAACCGGTGAGCAGCACCACCTCGGACTCGGGCACCTTCTCCTTCAGCTCGCGGGCGAGCGCCGTCCCGTCCCCGTCCGGCAGCCGCAGGTCCACCAGCGCCACGTCGAAGCCCTCCCGGGCGCGCTCGCGGGCCTCGCGGCAGCTGCTCGCCCCGTGGACCTCGTAGCCCGCGTCACCGAGCAGCTCCTGGAGGTTGTCGAGGAAGGCCGCGTTGTCATCGATGACGAGCACGCGGGGATGCTTGGAGAGGGAGAGGCTCATGCGGCCCCCTGCCGGCGCGAGCCGTGGACGCGCTCCAGCACATCCAGCAGCGCGGCCGTGTCGAAGGGTTTGGGGAAGACGCCCGCGTGCTCTGGCATGGCCTCCTTGGGAAGCACCTCCGGGTAGGCCGTCATGACGAACACCGGCAGCTCCGGGAAGCGAGCCCGCAGCCGGCGCAGCGCCTCCCCGTCCGGGCCCCCCGGCAGCCGCAGGTCCACCAGCGCCGCGAAGGGCCGCACCGAGCCCAGCTGCTCGGTGTCCAGCACGGAGCGGGCGGTGACGCACGAGAAGCCGCGCGTGCGCAGCACCTCGGTGAGGTTGTCGCTGAGGGCCAGGTCATCCTCGACGAGCGCCACCAGGCCATCCCGGCGCGCCTCGGACAGCAGCGACACGAGCGTGGGGATGGGGACGGGCTTGGGCAGCACCGCGAGCAGCCCCTCGCGCCGGGCCGTCTCCAGGTCGTCCTCGCCCGGGTAGGCGGTGATGACCACGGCGGCGAGCCCCGGATCCACCTGGCGGATCCGATGCACCGCCGCGGCCCCGCTCATGCCGGGCATCTTCATGTCGGTGAGGAGCACGTCGAAGCACTGGGAGCGCGCCAGCTCCAGGGCCCGCGCGCCCTCCGTCACCACCGTGGCCTCGTCGCCTCCATCCCGGAGGATCTCCGCGAGGTTCTCCGCGAAGGCCTGGTTGTCATCCAGCAGCAGGTATTTCCTCATGGCGTCGCCTACGTCGAGGAGGGGGAAGTCGGGAGCAGGAGCACGAAGCGCGCACCGGCGCCCTCGCGTGGAGCGTAGGCGATGGAGCCGCCGTGACGCTCGAGGATGCGCTTGACGAGCGGCAGCCCCAGGCCGATGCCCCGCGCCTTGGTGGTCATCAACGGCTCGAAGAGCCGGCGCCGGATGGTGTCGCTGACGCCGGGCCCCGAGTCCTCCAGGACCAGCTCCACCTTGTCCGGGCCCGCCGAGGCCACCAGTGACACCGTGCCCGTCTCGCCCACGGCCTGCACGGCGTTCTCCAGCAGGTTGACGAAGACCTGGCGCATCTGCCCGGGGTCGCCCGCGAGCGTGGGAAGGCCCTCCAGGCCCTCGGCGTGGATGGACACGCCCGCGGGCCCGTGCACCGAGGTGAGCGCGTCCTTCCACACCTCGTCGAGCCGCAGCGGCTCGCGCTTGAGCGGCCGGTCGCGGATCATGTCCAGCAGGTCGGTGACGATCCGGTTGGCCAGCGTCACCTGCTCGCCAATGCGGTCCAGGTGCTTGATGGCGCGCTCGTCGGTGGCCAGGGGTCGGCCCTTGAGGATGAAGAGCGACGTCTCGATGACGCCCAGGGGATTGCGCAGCTCGTGCCCGATGGAGCCCACGAGCTGGCCGAAGGTGGACAGCCGCTCGCTGCGCGCCTGCTGGGTGAGCAGATCCTCGCGGTAGGTGTGCAGCATGATGGCCAGCTCGAGATCGAGGATCTTCCCGAGCGCCACCCGCGCGGAGCGCAGCAGCGCGGGCTGCTGGACATAGCGCTCGTCGATGATGCGGTTGAGCTCCTGCCGCAGCACGTTCATCGCGCCGAACATGTAGTGCTGGGGCAGCGCGATGCGCACGTGCATGCGGCCGATGCGGCAGCGCAGCAGGTAGTAGTCCTCGTCCCAGGGCCCGCGCAGCAACTGCTCCATCCAGGCCACCAGTGTCACCTTGAGGTGGCCCACCTGGCTCTCGCCCGCCAGGGCGCTGCGCGCGCCTTCGTGCTCCAGGATGCGGTCGTAGAAGACCTCCGAGATGGCCGGGAACTCATGCCGGGCCAACTCGTGCAGGGAACGGAGCGCCTGCTCGTCCTCCACCCCGAAGCCGACGTATCTTTTCAACTCCTCGAACAAGGTCTCGGCCATTCGTAGGTGAACGTTCTAGCGCGCCCGAACTTGGGAAACACGGATTGAACCCTCCTCCCCTGCATGGAAATCAACCCTGCGGGGGACGAGGCACAGCCCCTCCCCGGGCAACCAGGCCGACGGGCCCGGCTCCAGGGCTCTCACGAGGCAAGAAGCACGCCACGGTCCCCCCTGGGGAGCCGGTCCGGAGGAGCGCAAGCCGTGCGGAATGACGGGCCGGCGCGCAGCTTTTGCACACGTAAAGCTGGCTCCCCGTGTCCCACCCGGGCAGCCTGGGCGCGGCCGCCATCCTGACGCCGCGGCCCTGACGAGGAGAACCCCATGAAGCTGAAGGCGCTGTGCGTTGCCCTGTCCCTGCTCGCGATTCCCACCGCCGCGTCCGCCCAGAATCCGCTCGACCAGCTCAAGAAGTCGGCGGGTGACGCGGGCAAGGCCGCCATCGAGAAGCGGGTGAATGCGAAGCTGATGGAGGACACCCGCAAGAACCAGTGCAGCTTCAAGTCGGGCACCGACGTGCTCGAGCCCGGCTGCGACAAGAAGCTCCAGAACCTCACCAACGCCCTCGTCGAGGCGAAGAAGCAGCTCGATGCCGGCGGGGTGAAGAACTACAAGTTCGAGGTCTCCGGGCACACCGACTCGAGCGGCGACGCGGCCAAGAACAAGGAGCTCAGCGAGAAGCGCGCCGAGGTCATCGTCAAGGAGCTGGTCGCCCGGGGCGTGCCGCGCGGGGAGATCATCGCAGTGGGCCGCGGCTCGGAGCAGCTCCTGGTGAAGCCGGACAACACGGCGGCCAAGAAGGCGAAGAACCGGCGCTACGAGATCCAAGTCCGGCTCTGAGCCGGCGCGCACGTGGTGTACAGTCCGTGACGACCGTGGCGCGCTCTCCCCATCTCAAGCTCGATGAGTTCCTGCCGTACCGGCTGTCTCTGGCCTCCAACGCGGTGAGCCAGGTCATTGCCCGGGCCTACGAGGAGCACTTCGGCCTCAAGATGCACGAGTGGCGCGTCATCACCGTGCTGGCCCAGGACGGCGAGCTCACCCAGCAGGAGATCGTCGGCCGCACGAAGATGGACAAGGTGACGGTGAGCCGCGCCGCTCAGGTACTCGAGCGGCGCAAGCTGCTGCGCCGGGTGACGAACGCCGAGGATGGCCGCTCGCTCCGCCTCTCGCTCACGGCCGAGGGCCAGAAGCTCTACGCCCGGGTCGTGCCCGCCGCGCTCGAGCTGGAGGCCGAGGTCCTCGAGGGGCTCAGCGAGAAGGAGATCTCCGAGCTCCAGGATGTGCTCCGCCGCCTGGAGACGGCCGCCGAGCGCGTGCTCTCCCGTCGCTGACGCGGCACTGACGCACCGCGTCCAGACCATTCGCCTCTCAACAGGCGCCCCGCTGCCCGCTTGCGGATTTAGTTTCAGATGATACTGTTTCAGATGTTACTATCTGGTCAGTGAGTGACGGAGGACATCAGCGCATGAGCGGCGTGGCGGAGAACACCCTCGGGTTGAATGGTTTCGAGTTCGTCGAGTTCACCTCGCCGGAGCCCGGCAAGATGATCGATCTCATCGAGCGGCTGGGCTTCACGGCCTACGCGATGCACCCGACGAAGGACGTGGTCCGCTACAAGCAGGGCGGCATCAACCTGCTCGTGAACCGCGAGCCCACCGGGCAGGCGGCCGAGTTCCGCAAGGTGCATGGCCCCTCGGCCAACGGCATGGCGTTCCGGGTGGCGGACGCGAAGAAGGCGTACGAGCTGGCGATCGAGCGGGGCGCGCGTCCTGCGGATCCCGCGTCGGGCACGCTGGATGCCGGCAGCTATGTCCTCCAGGGCATTGGCGGCAGCCTGCTCTATCTCGTGGACCGCTACGGGGCGAAGGGCTCGCTGTATGACGGCTGGCGCCAGATTCCGGGGGCCCAGGAGGCCGAGAAGAAGAACAGCGTCGGGCTCGACATCCTCGATCACCTCACGCACAACGTGCGCCGCGGCGAGATGCGCACCTGGTCGAGCTTCTACAACCGCGTGTTCGGGTTCACCGAGCAGAAGTACTTCGACATCAAGGGCCAGGCGACCGGCCTGTTCTCCCAGGCGATGATCGCCCCGGACCAGGCCATCCGCATCCCGCTCAACGAGAGCCAGGACGAGAAGTCGCAGATCGAGGAGTTCATTCGCCAGTACAACGGCGAGGGCATCCAGCACCTGGCGCTGACCACCCCGGACATCTACACGACGGTGGAGAAGCTGCGCGAGCGCGGCGTCATCTTCCAGGACACCATCGAGACGTACTACGAGCTGGTGGACAAGCGGGTGCCGGGCCACGGCGAGGACCTGGCGCGGATGAAGCACAACCGCATCCTCATCGACGGCAGCAAGTCCGAGGGCTTCCTGCTGCAGATCTTCACCGAGAACCTCTTCGGCCCCATCTTCTTCGAGGTCATCCAGCGCAAGGGGAACGAGGGTTTCGGCAACGGCAACTTCCAGGCGCTGTTCGAGTCCATCGAGCTGGATCAGATCCGGCGCGGCGTCATCAAGGTCGAGACCAGGAAGTAGCCAACCGCTCGAGCGGACCCCCGGGGAGGACACATGGCGATGGACGGGTACATGTCGGGCTTCGGCAACGAGTTCACGACCGAGGCCGTTGCGGGCGCGCTTCCGGAGGGGCAGAACTCTCCGCAGCGTGTGCCCTATGGGCTGTATGCCGAGCAGCTGTCGGGCACGGCATTCACCGCGCCACGGCGCGAGAACCGCCGCAGCTGGCTCTACCGGCTGCGTCCCAGCTCGAGCCACGGGCCCTTCCGTCCCCTCCCGGAGGGTCTGCTGCGCAGCGGGCCCTTCGCCGAGGTGCCAGCCACGCCCAACCGCCTGCGCTGGAGCCCGCTGCCGCGTCCGGCCCAGCCGACCGACTTCATCGAGGGGCTGGTGACCTTCGGTGGGAATGGCTCGCCGTCACACGGCACGGGCGTGGGCATCCACCAGTACGTCGCCAACCGGTCGATGACCGACACCGTCTTCTCCAACGCCGACGGTGAGCTGCTGATCGTCCCGCAGGCGGGGCGGCTGCGGCTCGTCACCGAGATGGGCGTGCTCGGGCTGGCGCCGGGCGAGGTGGGCGTCGTGCCGCGCGGGGTGCGCTTCCGCGCCGAGCTGCCCGACGGTGAGGCGTCCGGCTACATCTGCGAGAACTACGGCGCCCTGTTCCGGCTCCCCGACCTGGGTCCCATCGGCTCGAACGGACTCGCCAACCCGCGCGACTTCCTCACGCCGGTGGCCGCATTCGAGGACGTGGACCGCCCCATGCGCGTCGTGCAGAAGTTCCAGGGCCGCCTCTGGGCCGCCGAGCTGGACCACTCGCCGCTGGACGTGGTGGCCTGGCACGGCAACCTGGCGCCGTACAAGTACGACCTGTCGCGCTTCAACACGATCGGCACGGTGAGCTTCGATCACCCGGATCCGTCGATCTTCACGGTGCTCACCTCGCCGAGCGAGAGCCCCGGGGTCGCCAACTGCGACTTCGTCATCTTCCCGCCGCGGTGGATGGTGGCCGAGAACACCTTCCGGCCGCCGTGGTTCCACCGCAACATCATGAGCGAGTTCATGGGGCTTGTGCACGGCGCGTACGACGCGAAGGCCGAGGGCTTCTCGCCGGGCGGCGCGTCCCTGCACAACTGCATGAGCGGCCACGGTCCCGACCGCGAGACCTACGAGCGCGCGGTGGCGGCCAACCTCGCGCCGCACAAGATCGCCGACACGCTCGCGTTCATGTTCGAGACGCGCCAGGTCATCTCTCCGACGCGCTTCGCCATGGAGACCCCTGCCCTGCAGCGCGACTACGACGCCTGCTGGTCGAACTTCCAGAAGGCACGCCTGCCCGGGACGGGCTCGGAGACGAAGCGGTGAAGCTTGCCTCACTGAAGTTGGGACGCGACGGCCGCCTGGTCGTCGTCTCGGATGACTTGGCCTGGTGCGCGGACGCCACGGCGATCGCGCCCACCCTGCAGCGTGCACTCGACGAGTGGGAGCGCTGCGAGGCGCCGCTGCGGGCCCTCGCGGCGGCACTGAATCGGGGCGACGGGCCGAAGGCACCGTTCTCCGAGACGGAGTGCGCCTCTCCCCTGCCCCGCGCCTACCAGTGGGCGGACGGCTCGGCGTACGTGAACCACGTGGCGCTCGTGCGCAAGGCGCGCAAGGCGGAGATGCCCGAGAGCTTCTGGACGGATCCGCTCATGTACCAGGGCGGCTCGGACGGCTTCCTCGCCCCGCGTGAGCCCATCCCGCTCGTGGACGAGAGCTGGGGTTGCGATCTCGAGGGTGAGGTCGCGGTCATCACCGGAGACGTGCGGCAGGGCGCCACGCGCGAAGAGGCGCTGAAGGCCATCCGGCTCGTCATGCTGGTCAACGACGTGTCGCTGCGGAACCTCATCCCCGGGGAGCTGGCCAAGGGGTTCGGGTTCTTCCAGTCGAAGCCGGCCTCCTCCTTCTCGCCCGTGGCCGTCACGCCCGACGCGCTCGGCGGCGCATGGCGCGAGGGCAAGCTGCACGGGGCGCTGCGCGTGTCGTTGAACGGAGAGCCCTTCGGGCGCGCGGACGCGGGCGTCGACATGACGTTCGACTTCGGCACCCTGGTGGCCCACGCCGCGAAGACGCGCGACCTCTGCGCGGGCACCATCATCGGCTCGGGCACCGTGTCCAACCGGGATGCGGATGGCGGTCCCGGGAAGCCCATCCGGGATGGTGGGCTCGGCTACTCCTGTATCGCCGAGGTGCGAACCGTCGAGACGCTCCTTGCTGGAGCGCCCAAGACGCCCTTCCTCCGCCACGGGGACAGCGTGCGCATCGAGATGCAGGACGCGGCGGGCCGCTCCCTGTTCGGCGCGATCGAGCAGACCGTCGCGGCTCCCCGCCGATGACCGCGGGCCGTACGCGCGTCTTCGAGACTCCCGCGGGCGTCGCGCTCTGTACGCTCGACGCCCTCGTGGACCCTGGAGCGCGCAACTTCGTCCTGCAGATCGACGACGCCTTCTTCCACGGCTTCCTGGTGCGTACCGGCGAGCTTGTCCGGGGCTACGTGGACCGGTGCCCGCATCAGGGGCTGCCGCTCGCGCAGAAGCTCGACGGCTATCTGACGCCCGACGCCCGGCTGATCTCCTGCTCCTGGCATGGGGCGCTTTTCCAGTTGGACAATGGGGTGTGCGTCGGCGGCCCGTGTGCTGGCCAGCGGCTGACGCCCTGGCCCGTCACGGTCGAGCACGGCGTGGTGAAGACCGCCTGAGAACGCCGGCCGGACTTCACGCCATGAAGCAGTAGCGAAGGCGCCTCCGCTCCTGCATGTTGCAGGGTCCCCATCTCCACCCAGGAGGCCCTCTCCATGCGTCCGCTTCTTCTGGCTGTCGCCGCCCTCGTGACGGCGGCCTGTGTCCGAAACGCTCCCGCTCCCGGAGCCACTGAACGCTCGACGGGAGACAAGGCTCCGGCCCTCGAGCTCGTGGCCCAATCGCCGCGGCAGTGGACGGGAATCGCGGTCTCGAAGAATGGCCGCATCTTCGTCAATTTCCCCCGCTGGTCCGAGGACGTCCCCCTCTCCGTCGCCGAGTTGAAGGACGGGCAGGTCTCCGCCTGGCCCGATGCCACCTGGAACGAGTGGAAGCCGGGCACGGGCGGACAGAGCCACTTCGTCGCGGTCCAGAGCGTGGTGATCGATGACCAGGACCGGCTCTGGGTCGTGGACACCGGCAACCCCCAATTCAAGGGAGTCATCGAGACGCCCCGGCTCCACCAGTTCGACATCTCCAGTGGACGGCTGGTGCGCAGCTACGCCTTCCCTCCCGAGGTGTCCTCGGGTGACAGCTACCTCAACGACGTCCGCGTCGACACGGTGCGCGAGGTGGCCTACCTCACCGACTCCCAGGCCGGGGGGCTGGTGATCCTCGATCTGAAGAGCGGGAGCGCGCGCAAGGTGCTGAAGGATCATCCCTCCACCCACGCCGACGCCGACCACCTGATGGTGATGGGCCGCCGCTTCGACAGGCAGGTCCAGTCCGATGGGATCGCGCTCAGCCCGGATCGCCAGACGCTCTACTGGTCCGCGCTCACGGGTCACACCCTCTGGCGCATGCCCACCGAGGCGCTGCTCGACACGAGTCTCGATGACAAGGCCCTCGCGGGCCGGGTGGAGAAGGCGCACACCATCGTGGCTCCCGATGGCATCCTCTTCGACAGCAAGGGGCGCCTGTGGCTCGGTGGGCTGGAGGATGGCTCCATCTACCGCTACGTGCCCGGCGGCGCCTACGAGCGGGTCATCCGCGATGACCGCCTGCTCTGGCCGGACAGCTTCGCGGAGGGCCCCCAGGGGTGGATCTACGTCACCACCACGCAGATCCACCTGCCACCCGCCGAGCGCGGCCCCTACGGCATCTACCGCTTCCAGCCCTGAGCGGGAGCGTCAGGCGGCCTCGCTCGTCCTGGCCGCCTCTCCCCGGGGTGCTTCGAAGCCCGCGGATAACGCCGGCTGCGGCGCACGGGAGAACGCCATCGTGCCATCGTCGACCTTGCCGAAGCGCAGCATGAACAGATCGAGCGCGTAGTTCTGGTAGAGCCGCCACGGCCGCCTCGAGCCCTGCTTCGGCATCACGTCGAGCGCCCGCAGGACGTAACCCGATGAGAAGTCGAGCAGCGGCAGTTCCTCGACCGAGGGGTCGCGGCGCGGCATGCAGGTCGTGTCGCCGGTCCGCGCCATGTGGTTGAGCAGCCGGCAGACGTACTCGCAGGTGAGGTCCGCCTTCAGCGTCCACGACGCGTTGGTGTAGCCGAACGAGTAGGCGAGGTTCGGCACGTCGCTGAACATCATGCCCTTGTAGCTGAGGCTCTTCGCCAGGTCGCGCCGCTCGCCGTCGATGCTGAACGCGACATCGCTCAGGAGCTGCAGCTTGAGGCCCGTGGCGGTCACGATGATGTCCGCCTCGAGCTCCTGCCCGGAGGCGAGCTTGATCCCCTTCTCCGTGAACGTCTCGATGTGATCGGTGACGACCGAGGCGCGGCCCTGCTTGAGCGACTCGAACAGGTCGGCGTCAGGGACGAGGCAGACACGCTGGTCCCACGGGTTGTAGCTCGGCGTGAAGTGGGTCGCGACGTCGTGGCCGGGACCGAGCTGCGCGCGCACCTGGTCGACGAGGAACTTCTTCACCCGCGCGGGCAGCTTCCGCGCCAGCTTGTAGAAGAACATGCTGAGCAGCACGTTCTTCCACCGCGTGATGCCGTAGGCGGCCATCGCCGGCAGGACGCGGCGCAACCCATTGGCGAGACGATCCTCGGCCGGCCGTGAGACGACATAGGTCGGCGAGCGCTGCAGCATGGTGACGTGCGCGGCCGTCTTGGCCATCTCGGGCACGAGGGTGACGGCGGTCGCGCCGCTGCCAATCACCACGACGCGCTTGTTCGCGTAGTCCAGCTTCTCCGGCCAGAACTGCGGATGGACCAGGGTACCCTGGAAGCGCGCCTCACCGGGGAACTCGGGCCGGTGGCCCTCGGCGTAGTTGTAGTACCCGCTGCACATGAGCAGGAAGTTGCAGGTGAAGCGCACCAGCTCCTTCTCGGGCCCGCGCTCGGCCTCGACCGTCCAGCGCGCCTCCGCGGAGGACCAGGAGGCCCGCTTGACGTGGTGGCGGAAGCGGATGTGCCGATCGATTCCGTACTCGCTCGCCGTCTCACGCACGTAACGGAGGATGGAGGGTCCGTCGGCGATCGCCTTCGGGTTGGTCCACGGCCGGAACGAATAGCCCAGCGTGTACATGTCCGAGTCCGAGCGGATGCCGGGATAGCGGAACAGATCCCACGTTCCGCCGATGGCCTCGCGCCCCTCGAGCAGCACATAGCTCCTGCCCGGGCAGTTGGCCTGCAGGTGATACGCCGCGCCGATGCCGGACAGCCCCGCGCCGACGATGAGCACGTCGTAGTGCTCCGGGGCCTCCGTCTTCGCGGCCGAGCCGCCAGCGGCGTGTTCGACGTGTGCTGTCCGGTCCGTCATGGCTGCGCTCTCCCGTGCACCGAGGTAATTGACAGCGCACATTGTCAAATTGCATCTGACAACGGTTCATGTCAATAGAAGTGACATGCCTCCCTCGTCCGTCGCCAACCGGCGCTACCGCGGCTCCTCAGGGGAAGAGCGCCGAGCCCAGAGACGTGAGCAGTTCCTGCTGGCGGCCGTCCGGGTCTACGGCGAGCAGGGCTACCGGAACGCGACGGTGAAGGCCGTCTGCGAGGCGGCCGGGCTGACCGAGCGCTACTTCTACGAGTCGTTCTCCAACAGCGAGGAGCTGCTCGTCGCCTCCTTCCGGGCGGTGATGGACTTCCTGCTGGGCGAGCTGGAGAAGGCCGTCACCGAAACGCCGGGCGGCCCTGTCGAGCGGACCCGCGCGATGCTCACGGCGTATTACGAAGCGCTCAAGGGCCATCCCCAGTCGGCGCGGGTGTTCCTCGTCGAGATCTCGGGCGTGAGCCCCACGGTGGACGAGGCCCTCGAGGCATCCCTGCAGGAGTTCGGCGGCCTGCTCGCACGGACGATCGCCCCTCGGGGGGAAGGCAGCGCGGCGAGCCCACCGCTGCTGCGCGCGGGCGTGGTGGGAGGCGTCATCCACATCGCCTTGAGCTGGATCGCGAGCGGCTACTCGCAACCGATTCACCAGGTCGTCGAGGCCGCCATGCGCCTGTGCCTCGTGCTCAGGGGCTCGTAGCCTGGCGGACCGGCTCGAATCTCACGCCCGTGGTGAAGATATTGGGCGAAGAGGAGACAGCCATGGGATTCCTGAAGCCCCACGCCGAACGCATCTATGCCCTGCTCCGGATCATGAGCGGGTTCATGTTCATGCTTCACGGGATGCAGAAGCTCTTCGGCCTGTTCGGCGGAGTGCCTCCCGGGGCGCCCGCGCTCATCGTCTACGTCGCCGGAGGCATCGAGCTCGTGTGCGGCGCGCTCATCATGATCGGGCTGTTCGCCGCCCCCGCGGCCTTCCTCGCGAGCGGCACCATGGCGGTCGCCTTCTTCATGGGGCACGTGATTCCCGCCAAGGGCAACATCCTCCCCATCGTGAACCAGGGCGAGCTCGCCGCGCTCTACTGCTTCGTCTTCTTCTACATCTCCGTGCACGGCTCGGGCATCTGGAGTGTCGACGCCGTGCGCGGAGGCGCGAAGCGCTAGGAGCAGTCGCGCGCAGCCGGAAAAGAGAACGGGCCGCCAGGCTTTCACCTGGCGGCCCGTTCATGGAGCCGACATCCGGATTTGAACCGGAGACCTACTGATTACGAATCAGTTGCTCTACCGACTGAGCTATGTCGGCACAACCACAGCGCTTTTCGGCGTCACCGAAAGATGGGCGCGAAGTAACACGCGGCTCCCACCAGGGCAAGCACTTCTTTCGTCCCACCCCCTGCCCCCTCCTCCCCCTCCGCGCCCAGCCCCGCAGAGCATGCCGTCGAGCACCCGGCGTGAATGACACGCCGCGTTGGCTAACTACCTGAAAGAACTGAAAGTTTGGATTCCAACAAGGCAGCCCGGCGGTTGACCTCATGGGGGGCCTATGCGCATAAGGGCCTCGCCTTTACTCAACAATCGCCTATCCCCAAGGAGCGATTTTTCACATGGCCAGCGAAGAGAATTTCATGCGCGCCCCGGCCCCGACGCCCAAGCGCACCGTCTACACGGAGGCGATGGAGATCTTCCATCGCGCCGCCGATCTGATCGGCCTGGACAAGCGCGTTCGGCTCGAGCTCGAGGAGCCCGACTACGAGCACATCTTCTACGTCACGGCGAAGCTGAAGGATCGCCTCGTGCCGCTCGCCCCCGAGCAGGCGCGTGACTTCGCCAACCTCTCCGTCACCCAGGTGCGCAACCCCGAGGGTCTCGAGCGCCTGGCCGATGGGAAGATCATCCTCAACGGCCGCGCCCTGCTGGGCTCGGACGTGAACATCAGCCGCGGCCACCTGCGCCTGCCGGACGGCAACGTCTACCAGCTCGTCCCCGGCGAGTCGCAGCGCTTCAAGGCCTACCGCGTCCAGCACAACCAGGCCCGCGGCCCCTACAAGGGCGGCATCCGCTATCACCGCGAGGTCTCCCTGGATCTCTTCAAGGCGCTCGCCGCCGAGATGACCTGGAAGACCGCCATCTCCGAGGTTCCCTTCGGCGGTGGCAAGGGTGGCATCCAGATCGACCCGCGTTCGTACGGCCGCGAGGAGCTGGAGAACATCACCCTGCGCTTCATGTACCGGCTCAAGAGCCTGATCGGCCCCAACATCGACATCCCCGCTCCCGACGTGGGGACCAACGGGGACATCATGGCGCTCATGTACCGCCAGTACTCGGACGGCGAGCGCGAGCGGCACAACCTGCGCGGCATCGTCACCGGCAAGGACGTGCGCATCGGCGGCTCCGAGGGCCGTGCGGCCGCCACCGGCCAGGGCGTGGCCTTCTGCATCGAGGACTACTTCGCCGAGAAGGGTGAGACCCTCAAGGGCAAGACCTTCACCCTCCAGGGCTTCGGCAACGTGGGCAGCCACGGCGCCGCCATCCTCCAGAAGATGGGCGCCCGCCTGCTCGCGGTGAACGACGCCGACGGCACCCTCTTCAACGGCGACGGCATCGACGTGCCCGCCCTCATCGCCCACGTCAACGATCCCAAGAACCTGCGCCGCAGCGTGCTCGGGTTCGCCGGCGCCCAGAAGATCGAGAAGAAGGACTTCTGGGAGGTCCCCGCGGACATCTGCATCCCCGCCGCCCTGGGTGGGGAGATCACCGCCGACGTCGCCGAGCGCCTCAAGGTCAAGCTCATCGCCGAGGGCGCCAACGGCCCCACCACTCCCGAGGCCGATCGCGTCCTGCAGAAGCGCGGCATCGACATGATCCCCGACATCATCGCCAACGCCGGCGGCGTGACGGTGAGCTACTACGAGTGGATCCAGAACAAGCGCATGGAGCGCTGGAGCGAGGCCGAGGTCAACCAGCGCCTCGAGCACGCGATGAAGCGCAACTACCGCATCATCCGCGACATCTCCCGCAACCAGGCCCGCCGCTCGGACACGCACGACAGCCGTCCGTTCTGCATCGGCAAGGAAGTGGATCCCCGCTGCGCCGCGATGATCCTCGCGCTCAAGCGCATCGAGGCCCACTACCTCCTCGAGGGCTTCTCGCAGTAAGCCCCTCCCCCTGAAGCACGAAGGGCACGGCTGCTCCTGGCGGCCGTGCCCTTTCGCTTTTCCATCCCCCGGCGCTGCTCAGTGCATGACCCGCTCGCGCGCCACCAGCAACAGCGGCTGATCCTCCGCCACCTCGTAGGCCACCACCCGCAGGCCCACGCCGCGGCTGTTGCCCTCGCGCCCGTCCTTGCGCCCGTACGCCAGCGCCACCTGGTAGCGCACCTCGCACAGGCACGTCATCTCCGTGCCGTCCTCACCGGCGAACGTCACCTTCAACCGCTCGCCCAGCGACAGCTGCTCCCGCGTCTCCACGAACATGCCCTGGGCGCTGATGTTGCGGCCGATGCCCCGGCTCAGCCCCCCCTCCGTCGAGAGGTAGATGGTGAAGACCTTGTCGAAACGAAGGTGGGAACGCCGCTCTCGAACCTGGACCTGTGGTGCCAACCGGAGCCTCCGGGTAGGGGGGAAGGTGGGAGAGAAACTACATGGTGCGGACATGTAGTCAAAATCTCCACCAACCCATACCGCCACATACCAGCACGTACCACCACGTACCCATCTCCGGAGTGCCCGGAAGCACTGGGGGGTGGCACTCTGCCCATCCCTTCTTCCTGGAGTAGCCCACCGTGAGACGACTCTTCCTGGCCGCCCTGCTCCTGCTGCCCACGCTCGCCCTGGCGGACGTGGACGCGCGCTTCGCCCAACTGAGGGATCAGGCCGAGGCCCTGGGCAGCCTCTCGACGTTCCTGGACAAGTACATCGGCGAGTGCTCGGGCGTGTTCGTCAGCCCGTCGTGCCGCAGCGACGCCGAGGCGTTCCGCGGGAAGTACGGCGGCCGCAAGCTCTACATGATCGTCGGCGAGGAGGCGGCGACCATGCTCAGCCCCGGCCCGTACCAGCCCGGCAGCGGCAACTACACCATCCAGGTCGTCCCCTCCTTCCCGGGCGGCTCCTACGCCCTCACCCAGGGCACGCCCACGCAGACGGACTCGGCGGGCAACCCGCTGCTGCCCCTCATCCGCATCACCGGCACCACCCCCGAGGGGTGGGCCGCCACCGACTACCTGCGCCTCTTCAGCGCCCGGCAGATCCGCGCGCAGATCGTCTTCACGCCCCAGGGGGTGTGGACGCTGCCGCGCAAGCAGGGCCTGGGGAAGCTCCAGGGCGTCGCGGCGCGCGTGGAGGCCATCCTCCTCACGCACGCGCGCACGGGCGAGCCGCTCGGCCTGTGGTTCGCCGAGGGGGCCGCCGCCGGGGGGGGCAAGAAGGGCAAGAAGAAGTAGGCGCCCGGGGGCTCAGGGCTTCAGCGCGACGTACTGCTGCACGTCCCCGCGGTGCACGCGCAGCAGCACCGAGGCGCCCGCGCCCTTCTCCAACGCCCCCTTCACCGCCGCCACGTCCTTCACCTTGCGGCGGTTCACCTCCGTCACCACGTCTCCCGTCCGCAGCCCCGCGTTCGCCGCCGGGCTGCGCGGCAACACCCCCGACACCAGCACCCCCGCGTAGGGCTCCAGGCCCATGGGGGCGGCCACCTCGGGGGTGACGTCCCGCAGCACCAGGCCGAGCTCTCCCAGGTTGCCGGGGCTGTTCATCGCCGCCAGCACCTCCTGCGCCGGACGGGCGGTCAGCTTCACCTGCACCTCCTGCGACACGCCATCCCGCAGCAGCGTCAGCTTCGCCTCGGAGCCCGGCGCCATGATGGCCACCCGGCGCAGCAGCTGCTGGAACGAGTCCACCTGCTTCCCATTCACCCCCACCACCTGGTCTCCGGGGCGGATGCCCGCCTGCGCCGCCGGGCTGCCCGCGTACACCTGCTTCACCACCGCGGTCCGCGTACCCACCTGCGGCTCCTCGTCGATCACCACGCCCAGCCAGCCCTTCTGCAGCTGGCCGTTCTTGCGCAGGTTGGGCAGCAGATCCTTCACCATGTTGATGGGCACCGCGAAGCCGATGCCCTGCCCCTCGGTGATGATGGCCGTGTTCACGCCCACCACCTCGCCGCGCATGTTGAAGAGCGGCCCGCCCGAGTTGCCCGGGTTGATGAGCGCGTCCGTCTGGATGAAGTCGTCGAAGGGGCCCACGCCGATCACCCGCTCCTTGGCGGAGATCATCCCGTGCGACACCGAGTGGTCCAGGCCGAAGGGGTTGCCGATGGCCACCACCCAGTCCCCCACCTCCATCCGGTCCGAGTCTCCCAGGTACACCGCCGGCAGCCCGCCCATGCCCTTGCCCAGCAGCCGCAGCAGCGCCACGTCCGTGGACGCGTCGCGGCCCACCACCTCGGCGTAGAACTCGCGCCCATCCGACAGGCGCACGATGATCTCGCTCGCCGCCTCGTCCTCGCGCGCCACCACGTGGTTGTTCGTCACCACCAGCCCGTCCGGGGTGAGGATGAAGCCCGAGCCACTCGCCGAGCGTGTCGCGCCCCGCAGCGGGTTGACCGCCCCCATGACATTGATGTTCACCACGCCCGCCTCCACCGCGCGGATCAGCGGCGCCAGCGACGTGGGCGGGACGAAGCCCGGCAGCATCGGCTCCTTGGCGGCCCACTCGCGCCACAGCCCCATGGGGCCGCTCTGCACCCGGTTGGAGTCCTCGGCCCAAGCCGCATGCTCCCGCGCCCGGGCCTCGAGCCACGGCGCGAGCGCTCCCTGCTGGGCTCGTGCGGTGGGGACGAGCACCAGCGAGAGCAGCGCCAGGAGGGAGCAGAGGGAGGGAGACCGGGGATTCACGACACGGGCCATGGCGATGGGCTCGAACAGCCACTCCCGCCGCCTATTTCCCAGGATTGTCTGGATCCGTGTCCAGGCACGGCGGGGCGAGGGGGGAAGCCCTCACCCTACCCCTCTCCCAGAGGGAGAGGGAACACCGATGGTGCTGCTTCAGGCCTGGGCGGGGGCGACGTACTTCGCCACCTTCACCCGGGCCGGACGGATGATCCGATCCTTCAGGCGGTAGCCCGCCCGGACCTCGGCCACCACCTTCTGGTCCTCGTCCGGGTTGGTGGTGATCTCCATGTCCGTGGCCTCGGCCGTGTTGGGATCGTACGGCAGGCCCACCACCTTGATGCGCTCGATGCCCGACTGCTGCAGCTTGGAGAGCAGCCCGTCACGGATCATCTTCACGCCCTGCGCCAGGGGCGACGAGACGTCACCCCCGCTCATCGCCAGGGAGCGGTCCAGCTCGTCCACCGCCTCCAGCAGCGTGGTGGCCACGTTGCCGCGCTCCACGTCCATCATCCGCTCGCGCTCGCGGGTGAGGCGCTGCTTGAACTCCTCGCGGTCCTTCTCCAGCTCCTGGTAGGCGCGAGCGAGCTGGTCCACACGGCGCCGGGCCGCGTTCAACTCCGCCTCCAACCGCTGCTTCTCCGCATCCACCGCGGGCGCGGCCTCCTGGGCCGACGGCTGCTGCTGCTCGGTGGACGTCTCGGGCGCAGCCGTAGCGGCGGCCTCCTGGGCCTGCGTGTCCTGGGACGCGCCTTCTGTCCGGGGATTGCCGTTCATGCGGCGAACGTAACCAGCCCCGGAGATGTGTCAACGCTCGGACGGCGGAACTAGTGCTCGGCGGGCACGGAGGGTTGATCCGACATGAAGCCGTGATCCACCTGGCCCGTCACCTCGTCGATGATCTCCACCTGGGCGGCCCGCAGCGAGTAGTACAGCAACCACCGCTCGGCCGCCGTGAGTGTGCCCGCAGGCAGGGCCTTCTCTATCTCCTGCACCGACAGCCGGCCCTCTCGCAGTCCCTTGGCGAAGAGTGCCTTCCGCGCCGTATAACTCTTCCCGATTCTATTCTCCACGGCCTCTCCCTCCTTCCCGGGCAACATAATTTCGCCCTTCCAACACCGCAGAACATGCGGCGTGAAAGGGCGAAGGCAAGGCCAGTAAGCAGGCGGGCGAGCGCCCGGAGGCTCAGGCGTCCGGAAGCTTCCCGCTGGAGTGCTGGGCCCCAGGCGGAGGCGTCTCGTCAGCACCCACCGGGTGGGCGGAGATGACCTGACGGGCCTCCGGGTGCAGCAGGCCCCGTTCCGCGGTGGCCTTGGGCCCGAGGAGGCGGAGGATCTCATCCTCGTCCACCACCTCGGTGGCGAGCAGCCGGGCAGCCAGGGCTTCCACCTTGTCGCGATGGGTGGTGAGCACCTGACGGGCCCGGTCGAGCGCCTCGGTCACCATCTTGCGGATCTCATCGTCCACCATCCGCGCCGTCTGCTCCGAGTAGGTGCGCATCTCCGGACCGCCGGCCGAGCGCAGGAAGGCATTCTGCTCGGCCCCCAGGGCCACGGGCCCCAGTGAGCTCATGCCGTAGTCGCGCACCATCAGCTTGGCGATCTCCGTGGCCTGCTTCAGATCGTTGGAGGCACCGGTGGACACCTCGCCGATGAAGATCTCCTCGGCGGCGCGCCCGCCCATCATCGAGGCCATCTTGTCGCGCAGCTCGTCGAAGGACATGAGGTAGCGGTCCTCGAGCGGCAGGGACATGGTGTAGCCCAGCGCGGCGATGCCTCGGGGGATGATGGACACCTTCGTCACCCGCTCCGCGTTGGGCAGCATCCACCCCACCACCGCGTGGCCGGCCTCGTGGTGCGCGACGATCTCCTTCTCGCGCTCGTTCATCCGGCGGTTCTTCTTCTCCAGACCGGCCACCACGCGCTCGATGGCCTCCTCGAAGTCGGCACGCATGACGAAGTCGCGGTTGCGGCGCGCGGCGAGCAGGGCCGCCTCGTTCACCACGTTGGCCAGGTCGGCGCCCGCGAAGCCCGGGGTACGCGAGGCAATGGACTTGAGGTCCACGTCCGGCCCCAGCTTCACGCCCTTGGAGTGGATCTCCAGCACCCGCTCGCGGCCGCGCTTGTCCGGCCGGTCCACCAGCACCTGCCGGTCGAAACGGCCCGGACGCATGAGCGCGCTGTCGAGGATCTCCGGACGGTTGGTGGCCGCCAGGATGATGAGGCCGGCGCGGCTGTCGAAGCCATCCATCTCCGCCAGGAGCTGGTTGAGCGTCTGCTCGCGCTCGTCATGGCCACCGGCGACTCCCGCGTTGCGGCTCTTGCCGATCGCGTCCAGCTCGTCGATGAAGATGATGCACGGGGCCTTGGCGGTGGCCTGGGCGAACAGATCGCGCACCCGGGCGGCGCCTACGCCGACGAACATCTCCACGAACTCGGAGCCGGAGAGGCTGAAGAAGGGCACCCCCGCCTCACCCGCGACGGCGCGGGCCAGCAGCGTCTTGCCCGTTCCCGGAGGGCCCACCAGCAGCACGCCCTTGGGGATTCGGCCACCCAGCCGGCGGAACTTCTCCGGCGTCTTGAGGAACTCGACGATCTCCCGCAGCTCGTCGACCGCCTCGTCCACGCCCGCCACGTCCTTGAAGCCCACGCCGGTGTCGGCCTCGGCCTGCACCTTGGCGCGCGTCTTCCCGAAGCTCATGACGCTCTGCGGACCCTGGCCAATGCCTCCGGCCATCCGCCGCATCATGAAGCTCCAGAAGAGGAAGGCGAGGCCCAGCGGCACCAGCCAGATCAGCAGCACATCGCTGAAGCCGGACTGAACCACCGCCTCATAGGGGACACCCTGCTGCTCCAGCAGGGGCACGAGCTGCTCGTCCCCCTGGACGCGGTAGGCCATCCACGGCAGATCACTGAGCTCGGGGCGCAGGCGCTCGGCCCCACCCGAGGGGGTGCCGGTGGTGCGAGGCGTGCCGCTGTCCTTGAGGTAACCCTTCACCCAGTCCGGCGCGACCTGCACCTTGGAGAACTTGTTCTCCTCGATGGCCGAGCGGAACTCGCTGTAGCTCTTGCGCTGCACGCCAGCGTCCGTGAAGACGTTCCGGAAGAGCATGAAGCCCAGCACGAGCAGAAGGATGTAGCCCAGCGGCGAGCCGAACCTGAACCCCTTGTTGGCGGGAGGAGGCTGAGGCTTTTCCTGTTTCTTTCCGCGCGGGCTCATCCCCGGCGGTGTGGTGTTCTGAGGCTTCATCGTCGACGCACTCCCCCTCCCCCATGACACGTACCCCTGGTGGTACGTGGTACGACTGCTCCGCGGGCAAAAGATGTTCACACTCGCCCGCCGGTCAACCCGGCATGCCCGATACAGCTAGGTAATGGTGGTAACGCCGGAACAGCGCTCGTGCATCCGGACCAGGGCAATGCCCGGCAGCGAACACGTGCCAGCCGGGGACTCCGATCAGCGGCAGTCCACCCGGTACATGAACTGGCCGGCGAACTCGGAGCCGAGCACGAAGGAGCGGCCACCGGGCAACCAGGTGATGGCCTCGGACTGGGCCTGGCTGGGGCCGGGCACCTCCACCACCTCGCCCTGCACCAGTTCCTCCCACCGCGAGGCTCCGGGACGGCGCACCTCCCAGACGCGGGTATAGGTGCGCAGCAACAGCCGCTGGCCGGACGGATGGAGCGCCGCCGAGGTGGTTCGGTAGTCCACGTCTCCGGGGGCGTGCAGCGTGCCCATGTGCGTGGCCTTCGCCACCGTGCCCGGCGCCAGCCCGTCCAGCGCGAACACCTCGCCTAGCGAGCCGCGCTCCTTGGTGATGACCGCCAGCCGGCCCGTGCCCGCTTCTACAAGGAGTGACTCGGCGTCATGCGGCCTGTCCGGGTAGGTGAAGGCCAGTGTCTCCACGGCGACAGAGGCGTCGGCCACCTCCGGCTCGGGGAAGCGGAAGATGCGCACCTGCGGCCGGCGCTCGAAGTTGTCACCGGTGTCCGCCAGGTAGAGGCACGAGCGCGTCTCGCCCGAGGCGCACGGACCCAGGCCGATGTCCTCCAGGTCCATCCTCGGCCCGTCCTTCGGCTCGAGCCCGGTGAGCGTCACCGTGGCGAGCACCTTGCCGGACATGTCGAGGGCGAAGAGCCGGAAGGAGTTGCCGGAGTCGTTGTGGGCCCACAGCACCCCCTCGTGCCGGGTGCTGGCGGCCAGCCCGGACAGCTCGGCCAGCTCCAGCGGCACCTGGCCGATCTTCCGGGGCTCCCCATAGAGCCGACAGCCGGGCATGCCCTCGGCGGGCGGGTAGCGCGGATCGGCGGCCGCGGTGGAAGCCTCCGGGCTGGAGGGCTTCTTCGTCGTGCAGGCCCCCAGCAACAGCCCCGCGAGCACCAGGGCTCGACGAGGAGCCACGTCAGGCTTCCAGGCCCAGCAGCTTGGCCAACGTCTTCGCGTCCGCGTCGGGGAACTGGTACTTCGCCATCTCCTCCAGCGTCACCCAGCGGTGATCGTGCACGCGCAGGTGCTGGATGGCCGACTCGGGGCTGGTGAGCCGGCAGCGGTAGACGCGGAAATCGATGTCGTAGGTGGGGTAGTCGTGATGGGTGTGGAGGGCTTGCTCCAGCACCTCCACCTCCACGCCCATCTCCTCGCGGATCTCCCGGGCGAGGGCCCGCTCGTCCGCCTCCCCTTCCTCAACACGGCCTCCGGGGAACTCCCAGAGCAGCGGCAGCGTGGCCTTGGGCGGGCGCTGGGTGATGAGGTAGCGCCCCTCGGCGTTCTGAAGCATCGCGCCGACGACGCGGATATGACGGCGAGCCATTTCCGGACTCCTTCTCACGGAAGCACGAAGGGGGGCGGACTAACACGGCCCGGGGGCCCAGGCCAAGCCTCAGGACGCCTTTCCAGGTCTACTTCCAGACCCACCTCGGCGGCCCCGGGACGCCGCCCCCCTGCCCCGCTTCGGGGTGCCGGCGGGCTGTTCCAGGTCCTCCAGGGCGGCCTGGGTGAGCGCGGAGACCTCCGCCACCAGCTCGGCCCGTCCGTACCGCAGGCCTGAGTTCCACAGGTGATCACGGAGCGCCTGGGCCAGCTCCGCCCCCGTGGCATAACGGTCCTCGCGCCGCGGGGCGAGCGCCCGGTGGACGATGGGCCGCAACCCCTCCGGCAGCGAGCGCGTCGCCGCCTGCACGTGCTGGGAGCTGAGCTGGCGCATGCGCTTCATCAGCTCGCCGGTGCGCGAGGCGCTCAGCTCCTCGAGGCCCGGCACGCGGCCATCCCCCCGCGCACGCAACTGGCGGCTGAGCAGCTCCGCCTCGTGGCGCGCGGCGGCGTGCAGCAGGTGCTCACCGGTGAGCAGTTGCAGGAGGATCAGCCCCAGCGAGAACAGATCCGAGCGCCCATCCAGTTGATCCAACATGGCGCGCTCGGGGGAGCTGTAGGCGAGGTTGCCCAGGTCGCTGTCGCCCTCGGTGGAGATGCGCCCCTCGAGCCGGGACCAGGCCGCGCCGAAGTCCATCAGCTTCACCTCTCCATGCCGGCCCAGGAGGATGCCCTGGGGCGTCACGTCCCGGTGGACGATGCCCAGGTGGCGGCCCTTCTCGTCCAGGAGGGCGTGCGCGTAGTGCAAACCATCCGCGACCTCAGAGGTCACATGGCAGGCCAAGGCCTCCGAGACGGAGCGGCCCGCGCGCACGGCCAGACGCATCAGGTCACCCAGGGGCCGGCCCTCCACGTACTCCACCAGCAGCAGCGGCGCGTCCGGGGTGCCCCCGAGCAGCTCCACCGAGACGATGTTGGGGTGGCGCAACTGCCCTCCCAGGCGCGCCTCCTCCACCAGCCGCTGGTAGTCCTCCTGCCGCACCACGCGGTTGAGCCGCTTGAGAACGGTGTAGCCTCCGGCGCCGTCGTGGTAACGCTGGCGCGTGAGCAACAGCTCCCCGTGATGGCCCTGGCCCAACGAGCGAACCAGCTCGTAACTCACCATCCCGGCATCGAACACCACCGGGTGGGTCTCTCGCGGGGGGGTTGTCTCAGGGGTCGTCCGAATCGACATGTGAAGCACTCCTTGGGGGTATCCGCTGGCTGACTCGAAAGGTAAACATGCGCCCCACGAAGCACCAAGAACGATGTCGGGGAGGTGCCAGGGCGGACGTTCTGCTTGTGACCTCGAAAGTCGTGTCTCCCTCACACATGACTCTTGAAGTCACCACTTTTCCGGTTATCTTAGAAGTCACGTAGGCCCGGATGTTCCGGGCCCTGCGCCTTCCACTTCTTTCTCAGGATCGCACGGCATGGCACTCCCACGAGGACTGGCTGGGACCATCGGGACAGCGGCCCGGGCGGCTCGGGTCCGGGCCAATCTCACCCAGGAGGACGTGGCCGAGCGGGTAGGTCTCGCCACCGAGGTCTACGGACGGCTGGAGCGCGGCGGCATGCTGCCCAGCGTCCCCACCCTGAAGAAGCTCTGTGAGACCCTGCGCATCCCCTCGGACGTGCTGCTGGGGCTGACCCCCGCGCAGGAGAACTTCTGGACCAAGGAGCCCGCCCCCCGTCCCGTCGAGGAGCCGGGAGAGATCCGCCGCCTGGTCCGCACCGTGAAGCGGCTGGAGCCGGCCGAGTTCCGCCTGCTCAGCCTGATGGCCACCGGCCTCTTGCGCCTGAGGCTCATGCGGCACGGCCGCTCCTCGCCTGACCCCTCCTCGTCGGCCGAGTAGGCCACCGCCGGGTGGCCTCGGGTGCCCGGGGAGCGGGCGGGCGGGGGTGGGTCCGCCCTCCTACCCTCGGGTTTCCCTGGGCAACACCCGGCCCGGGGCGCTAGGTAGGTGAGCCGGATTCCGGCCACCCCATGACAGCTGCCCTCCTCACGCTCACCCTCTTTCTCGCCTCGGGGCAGTACGCGCCCCAGCAGGCTGGAAGTGAACCCCTCGCGCCGGCCCTCGAGGCCCGCGTGCAAACGCTCGGCAAGGAGCTGCGCTGCGCCGTCTGCCAGGGCCTCTCCGTCGCGGACAGCCCCTCGTCCATGGCCCGCGCCCAGCTCGACAAGATCCGCGAGCTCGTATCCGAGGGGAAGTCGGACCAGGAGGTCCGTGACTACTTCGTGGCCCGCTACGGCGAGTGGGTGCTGCTGCAGCCCAAGCTGGCCGAGAACCCGCTCGTGTGGCTGGGCCCGGTGCTGCTGCTGATGGGCGGCGCCTTCGTCATCTACCGGCAGGTGCGGCGTGATCCCGCCTCGGACGCTCCGGCGGCCTCTGCCCCCAAGGCGGCCCCCGCCTCCACCGATTCCGAGGACCCCTACCTCGCGGCCGTGCGCCGGGAGCTGGATCAATGAACCCGACCACCACCAACTGGACGCCTGGCCTCGTCGTGCTCGCGGTGGGCTTCATCGCCGCCGTGTTGTTCCTCCTGACACGCAAGGGCGGTGCACCCGCGCCGGAGGCGAAGGAGGGGGCGCTCGAGGATCTGGAGCGGCGCTATCAGTCCCTCATCGAGCAGCTCAAGGAGCTGGCGGCGGACAAGCACGCCCTGGAGCCGGAGCGCTACGAGTCGGAGCGCAAGCGGCTGGAGCTGGAGGCCGCGTCGGCGCTGCGCGCCCGGGCCGAGCACCAGAAGAAGCACGGGGCCACGCAGGAGTCTCCCGGCACGCGGCGCGAGGCGCCGGTGTCCACGGGCGGCCTCTCGCCGCAGCTCAAGGGCGCGATGTGGGGCGGAGGCGTCGTGCTGTTCTTCGCCATCCTGAGCTACACGCTGGTGTCCAATCAGCTGCCGCGGGGCGAGGACGCCGCCGCCACGGGCAAGGTGCCTCCGGGCATGGGCGCCAACGCGGGCGCCAATGCCCAGCAGCCGCAGGAGGATCCGGACCTGGAGCAGGCGATGGAGCGCCTGCGGAACAACCCGGCGGATCTGGACGCGGCGGCGTTGCTGAGCCACGAGCTGATCCGGCGGAGGATGTTCGAGGAGGCGCACCGCGTCACCCAGCGCGCGCTGGCGTTGGATCCGTTCAGCGTGGAGCTGCGGGTGCACATGAGCGTGCTCAAGGCCGTGCGCGGGGACGAGGCCGGCGCGGAGCAGGAGCTGATGATGCTGGTGGACACGTACCCGGACGCGCAGGAGGCGCTGCTGTTCCTGGGCTCCATCGCGCTCCAGAAGGGCGACAAGGCCAAGGCCCTGGAGCACTTCGAGCGCTTCGCCGTGGAGGTCCCCAACGAGATGCACCCGCCGCCGCTGCTCGCCGCCATCCAGCAGTTGCGCGGCGAGCTGGGCCGGTAGAGCAGGGCCACCCCGGCGGGGTCGAATCCCGTCACCGCCAGGGTCGCTGAGCCTGGGCGCGGCCTTGTTTCAGCCGCGGTGTGGGGCGCCCGTGAAGACGGCCAGTTGGGCGGCGAAGGCCCGCTTGTAGGCGGGCCGCGCCTTGCCGCGGTCGACGTAGGCGCAGAGGCTCGGATAGTCCTCCAGGATCCCGTCGCCCTCCAAGCGGCGCAGCACCGTCACCATCAGGAGGTCGCCGGCGCTGAAGGCCCCGTCGAGCCACTCAGCGTCGCCCAGGCGAGCGGAGAGCTCGTCCAGCCGCTTGCGGATGCGTTCGTCGAGGAGCGGCAGGCGGTCGGCGAACCAGGGCTTGTCGCGCTCGATGAGCGTGGCGGCTTCGAGCTCGACGATGGGCGGCTCCACCGTGCTGAGCGCGGCGAACATCCAGACGATCGCGCGCGCCCGGGCGTTCGCATCGTCCGGCAGCAGGCCCGCGTGGCGCTGGGCGATGTGGAAGACGATGGCCCCGGATTCGAAGAGGACGAGGTCGCCTTCCTCATAGGTCGGGATCTGGCCGAAGGGATGACGGCTGAGATGCGCGGGTTCCTTCATCGCCTGGAAGGAGACGAGACGGACGTTGTAGGGCTGGCCTACTTCCTCCAGCGCCCAGCGCACCCGCATGTCACGCGCCTGTCCCTGCCCCTGGTCGGGGGACTGTTCGAAGGCGGTGATGGTGATGGTCATCGTTCGCTCCGGTTGGGGCGCCCTGCCCGCGCAGCAATCAAGCCGGACCATATGTCGCCGAAGGGCGGCTTGCCATCCATTGAGGGCCGGGGCACCTCAGCCCGCGAGCCGCGCGGGCCGCACATCCCCGAAGAGCTGCCGGTAGCGGGGCGACAGGGCGCAATGCTTCGCCGCCTGGGCCAGGCCGAGCTGTGACGCGGGCACGGACTGGGCGTACACCAGCAGGCGCCGCAGCTCGGGTGCGTGGGGACCAGGCCCTTCCCCCTACGCGGCGCGTGGCTCCGATTGGAACCGTCTCCGGTACTCGGCCGGGGTCACCGCCAGCTGGCGCAGGAAGGCCCGGCGCAACCCGTTGACGTCACCAAAGCCACACTCCGCGGCGATCTGCTTCAGCGGGCTCCCCGTCTCCTCGAGCAGCCGGCGCGCGGCGTCCAGGCGAGCGGCCTCCACGAAGTCCGCGGGAGTGCTTCCGGTCTCGCGCCGGAACACACGCGCGAAGTTGCGCGGACTCATCGCGGCCCGGCGGGCCAACCTGGGTATGGACAGCTCCTCCGCGAGATTCCCGAGCACCCAGGCCTGCACCTGCTGGATGGCCGAGCACTCCCCCACCTGCGCGGTGAGATTCGCGCTGAACTGGGATTGTCCTCCAGGACGTTTCAGGAACATCACCAGCTGGCGGGCCACCTGGCGCGCCACCTCCCGCCCGTGATCCTCCTCCACCAGGGCGAGCGCGAGGTCCATCCCGGCCGTCACGCCCGCGGAGCTACACACCGGCCCATCCCGCACATAGAGCCGATCCACGTCCACCGTGAGGGAGGGAAAGCCGACCGCGAGCCTCTTCGCCATGCGCCAGTGCGTGGTGACCCGGCGCCCCTCGAGCAGCCCCGCCTGGGCGAGCGCGAAGACGCCGCTGCACACCGAGCCATACCGCCGGGTGGTGGACACACGCCGCCTCAGCCACTCCAGCACCGCTGGCGCCATGAGGGGCTCCAGCTCGTGCCCGCCCGCCACCAGCAACGTATCCAGGCTCTCGTCGGAGTCCGCGATGGTCGTGTCCGGCAGCAGCTGGAGCCCGGACGAGCCGACGATGGGTCCGGGGCCAACTCCAATCACACACGGCTCGTAGACGTGGGGCGCGCCGAGCTGCCGGCACGCCTCCGCGAACACATCGAGCGGCCCGATGATATCGAGCAGTTGGACTCCCGGGAATGCCAGGACCGCGATCTTCAAAGCTCTACCACCTCAATAAGAGAAACGCGTGGTGAGCGAGGCCCCGCTGTAGCTCGACCAGGCATGCAGCATCACGTACCAGGTACCGGGGGTTGGAGCGCTGAAGCTACACACCTCGGTGTTGCCTCCGATGTAGGGACGGCAGCCGTAGGAGGTGAAGGTCGGCGAGGAGCCCGCTTTGACATACAAATCCACGTCCCCCGTGCCTCCACCCGTCTCGAAGACCACGCTCGTCACTCCCGCCGGAACGGTGACCGAGTAGTACTTCCGCCCGCCTCCGGTGTCGGACAGGGAGCCCACCGCGACGCTGGGAGCCAGGGGAAGCACGGGGTCCGCGTCACAATAGGCGCTCACGTAGAAAGTGCTGGCCGCGTTGACACCGTTGGTGTCCGTGTAGAGCGTGCAGGTGGACAGCGTGGGATGCGGGTAGAGCTTCACCCCCGAGTTGATGTCGTAATGGCTGCCGTACACCGGATACTGGGGGCGCTGCTTCTTGCGCGCCGCCGCGTTGGTCCACTTCAGGTAGCCATTCGGGTCGGGAATCTGATGGCTCGAACCGCTCAGGTACAGCAGCGACAGATAGCTCTGGTTGACTTGAGAGCCTTCCACGGTCCCCGTATAGGAGTTGGTCCCCAGATAGTCCGCCGGCTCGGTGTAATCGAACATGGGGTTGCCATCGAGCGCCCTCATGCCGGTGTTGGCCGCCAGGCTGGTATTGCCCACATGCGTCAACAGCGCGCACCGGCGCATCCACTCCAGCCGGGCCTCGGCCAGATCCGCCGGAATACGCTCGGTGTCACACCGCAGCCCGAGTGTTGTCTGGGACAGAGCCGCGAAGGGAAGCAGCAACATCGCCGCCAGCCACGGCTTCGGACCTGGATTCCACCTTCTCATGACGGCTCGACCTCATGGAAAATCCGTGAACCTTCCTCGGGCACTGCTCAAGGCAACAAGGGCTCCCTCGGATTGTCTGGAATCAACCTGCCCTGATTGAGGGCAACCGCCAGCCGCTTGCGGAGAGCCTCCGCCTCGGCCGTTCCCTCGAAAGGCGCCATCTCGCGCCGGAGGCCCAACACGTCCTCGGGCGACAGACGTCCCCGCGCCAGCACGTGCTCCACCCGCTCGTTGGCGCGGTGGAGGGCCGCCTGCTGCTCGGGGTTGCGTGTCACCCGAGGCTCCGACGTGCCACCCGCTCCGTTGGCTCCGGGCCCCCGCGCGCCCTCCAGCAGCTCCGCGACCCGGAGGGCGAGGGCCTCCAACTCCTGCTCGGACAGCCCGGGGCTCCGCGCCTCTCCGGAGTCCCGTGCACCCTCGGGAGCGGGCTGGGCGAGCGTGACACGGGCCGGCTCCGCGGCCCCCCGCGACTGGCGCAGCTCCGCCACGCTCCGCTCCAGCACCTCGAGCCGCCGGGCCTGCTCCTCGCCCTGGCCGCGCAGCACGAGCACCCCCGCGCTGCCCGCCAGGGCCCACGCGACCAGGCCCCCCCACCCCACGTATGACAAGACGTTCCGGGCCATCAGAAGGTCGAGTGGTGGGAGCCGTTGTTGAGGACGAGCGTGTGGCAGTTCCCCGCGGTGTCCCATTGGATGTTGAAGAAGCCCTCGTGGAGCATGACACGCGGCCACAACGTGACGACCGTGGCGTTGGGCACACAGGACACGACGCCAACGCCTGGCCACCACCCCTGGAAGTACTTCGTCCCCGAGGCGTACTCGATGAAGCTGACGTAGGTGGAGGAATCCGAATGCAGCCGGAAGGATTGGAAGTTGCCGTAGCAGTAGCCCGAGCCGTCGCCCGACTTGTAGCAGTACGCGAACGTCGTATCCTGCGCGCCCGCCTTCGAGGACAGGGGCAGCAGGAGTCCAACAAGGGCCACTGCCACGCCCACCGCGCCCCTCGTCTTCATCATACGCACCATGTTGTCCTTCCTCCCGGACCCGTCAGGGCTCCGACTGCTCTCCAACTCCGCCTTGGATGTGAGACGAGCCGCTCGAGGCGGTGATCACCAGCGCGTCCCGGCCGTGGCCGGCGGCGGCTCCCCCCGTCGTGTAGCCCGCGACGACCATGCGCCCACACGTGTCCACGGCGACGGCGGACGGGTGATCATCCCCCTCGGTGCCCCACTGCTTGATGTAGAGGAGGTTGCCGTTCGGATCGAGCTTGAGCATGAAGACATCGAACTCGCCCCGGTGGGTGTAGCCCTGCTCGAAGGAGCCCAGCGTCTCGCCCACCACGTAGATGTTGCCCTCGGCGTCCAGCGCCATGTCCGTCACCCACTCGGACTCCAGCGAGCCATACTGCTTCGTCCACAGCGGCTCCCCCGTCTGCGCGTCCAGCTTGCGCACCACGACATCCTGCTGGCCGTAGGCGCGGTCTCCCAGCTTCGCGAACGTCGAGCCGGCGAAGAGCACGTTCCCGTCCGAGAGGGTTTGCACCGCCTGGGCCATGTCGACGGCGATCTGCGACTGCAGCTTGAACCAGAGCGGCTTGCCGTCCGCCGTCAGCTTCCCCACGAACATGCCCTTGCTGGCACCGGCGAGGTTCGCTCCCGAGACATAGATGGACGACTCGCCCTTCGTCTCCACGGCCAGGCCGTTGAGCAGATCCGGGAAGGAGGAGTTGAACTGGTTCGTCCAGACGCCGGTCAGCGACTGGCCCTCCCGGTGGAACTTGGCGACGAAGGGGTCCTCCCACGAATCCACGTAGTTGCTGGGGATGTAGATGTCGTCATACCCGCTGACGACGATGTCTCCCTTGCCATCGACGCCGATCCGCCGCGGATGCTGCGGACGCTCCGTCCCGGTCTGCAACAGCACCGAGGGCGCCTGGGTCTCGCTGAGCGCACCGATGAAGAGATCGTACTGGCCCTGGTTCTGGAAGCCCGGGAGGGAACCGCGGGTCCGGCCCGCGAAGAGCACCTCTCCCGTCCCCGGGTGCACGGTGAGGGCCTCGATGACGTCGGAGCCCGCGGTATCGATCACATGGCTCCAGGGCGCCTCCATGCCCATCTCGTCCAGCCCGTCCGGTTCGATCTTCAGCAACACGCCCCGCGCGTTGCCCGACGGCTCCACGTTCTCCTGGCCCACGGTGCCGTTGTCATAGCCGGCCATGTAGACGTTGCCCTTGCCGTCGATGGCCACGTCGATCAGCTCATCGTACGCGTCCGTACCCCACGACATTCCGTCGGAGCTCCAGCGGATGCACGAGGAGGGCACGCCTCCGTCGCCACCGCCACCGTCCCCCGGATCCTTGCAACCCCCCAGGCCCGCGGTCAGCAACCCACACGTCAACACCACGCCCATTCGAAGAGACATCGAACCTTTCCTCATGTTGGTCCCCGACACGGACCCGGTGGCAGTTCCCGCCGGGTCCGCATCACGGGGGATGATGCAATCCCGCTACCGGCTACGGGAGGACGCTCTCGGGAACGGGCGAGCGGTACAGGATGATGCGGTTGATGTAGGCCACGTCATCGTTCTGGTACCGCGACGAGCCCACCAGGTAGCCCTCGGCCACGAGGATGTTGTTCACGAGGTCCTCGGAGACGGGACGCACGTTGTACACCTTGCCGAAGTACCGGGTCTTCTGGACGTCCACGATGGGATCGTGGCTGCCGTCCACCTTCACCAGCTCGTCACCGACCTTCAGCGTCTGGGCCTGCACGATGCGGCCCTCGCCCTGGATGACCGGGTGCTCCTCGGTCACGCGGAGCTTGCCGCCGGACTGGGTGGTGATCTCCACGAGGGTGTGATCGGCGTCGCGGATCTCCTCGGTGAAGCTGTAGGTCTGGCTGTTCTCCAGCTTGATGGTGTCCAGCGTCGAGTCGCTGGTCAGCGTGACCAGGTCCTCGCGCATGGCCAGGCGGGCATCGCGGATGGACTGCGGGCCGTCGGAGAAGAGCACCTTCTGATCCGGGGCGTAGCAGCTCGCCTCGCAGTACCCGTTCACGTAGAAGGCGCCCACGGGGGTGATGCCGTTGGGATCCGAGTAGAGCGTGCAGTTGGCCAGCGTCGGGTGCGGGAAGATCTGGGCGCCCGAGTTGATGTCCGGCGAGGTTCCGAAGGTGGGGTACAGCGGGCGCGCCCGCTTGCGCAGGTCCGGCCGCGTCCACTTGTAGAAGCCCAGCGTGTCAACGCTCTGGGTGCTGTTCGCGCTCAGGTAGAGCGAGAACACGTACGTGGAGTTGACGTCGTAGCCCTGGAGATCTCCGGAGTACAGACGCCCGTAGGGCCCCACCTGGAGCTCGGAGTAGTCGTAGAGCTGCCCGCCGTTGGCGGCCATCATCCCCGTGTCGAAGAACGCCCCGGTGCCGCCCGAGTTGTTGACGAGGCCGCACTTGCGGGCCCACTCGATACGGTCCGCCGCCTTGTAGATGTCGAGGCTGTCAGAGCTGCACCGCTGCTGCAGGATGGGAGTGGCGCTGGCCGTCACCGAACAGGTCAGGGCCCCCACCAGGGTGAGCAGATGCTTGGATTGGAACTTCATCGAATTGCCTCCATTCAGTGAGGGACTACGGGTTCACAGGCGCGGCCCATGCCCCCTCGAGCAGGGCTGGGGGGGGCATGGCCCGCGACTGGGACAGCACGCTCGGGGACTAGTAATTGCCCTTCAGCGTGAGGTTGGCGTAGTTGCTGTAGGCACGCAGCTGCACGTGCCAACGGCCCGGGGAGGGGTTGAACATGGTGCACACCTCCTCGTTGCCGCTACGCAGCGGCCGGCAGTCGTACTCCAACGTGGTCGGGATGGCGTTGTAGCGGACGTACATGTCCGCATCACCCGAGCCGCCGGTGATGGTGAAAGTCACCCGGGACAGGCCGGCCGGCACGTCCATGAAGTAGTTCTTCTGGCCGCCCGCCGCGTCGCCGAGCCCCGCCAGGGGAACGCCATTGAGCAGACCGCCGCGCGAGCCGGTGTAGAGCAGGTAGTTGGGCGAGCCGGCGCCCGGGTTGCCCACCTTGCCCGCGCCCGCGTTGCTCACCAGGGCCGCCGGCACGTTCGCCGCGGTGACGCCCTTGGCCAGCAGCAGCGCCGCCGCGCCCGCCACGTGCGGCGAGGCCATGGAGGTGCCGCTGATGGAGTTGCTCGCCGTGTCCGAGTCGATCCACGCCGAGGTGATGCCGGAGCCCGGAGCGAAGATGTCCAGACAGGGGCCGTAGTTGGAGTACGGAGCGCGGGCGTCGCTGCTCTCCGTGGCGCCCACGGTGATGGCCTTCGGGGCGCGGGCGGGCGAGCTGTTGCACGCGTCGAGGCTGCTGTTGCCCGCGGCCACGGCGTAGACGACGCCGGAGTCGACGGAGCGGGAGACCGCGTCGTCCACCGCCTGGTAGGCGCCGCCGCCCAGGCTCATGTTGGCCACGGCCGGCTTCTGCGCATTGCCGGTGACCCAGTCCACGCCGGCGATCACGCCCGCGTAGCTGCCGGAACCGGAGCAGCTCAGCACGCGGACGCCGTGCAGCCGTACCTTCTTGGCTACGCCGAACGTCTTGCCGCCCACCGTGCCAGCCACGTGCGTGCCATGGCCGTTACAGTCATTGCCATTCTGCCCGTCGTTGATGCTGTCGAAGACGCGGTCCGCACGGCCCTCGAACTCGGTGTGGGTGTCACGGATGCCGGTGTCGATGACATACACGTGCACGTTGGACGCGTCGGAGTCATACGAGTACTGGGCGTCCAGCGGCAGGCTGTCCTGATCGACGCGGTCCAGGCCCCACGAGGGAGGGCTGTACTGCGTGGCGTTCAGCCGGGCGACGCCGTTCTCCTGCACGTACTCCACCTGCGGGTTGTTGGCCAGCGCCCGGGCCTGCGCCTCGGTGGCGCGGATGACGAAACCGCGCAGCGCGTGCTCGTACGTCATGGTCACCTGCGCCGAGTGCTGGCCGGCCAGCGAGGCCGCCGTGGTGCGGATGTCCGCCGCCGCCACGCCCGGCTTCTCCTTCAGGACGACGATGTACTCGCCCGAGATGGGCTCCGCGGCCTTGAGGAACTGCCCCTGGGTGCGGGTGACCAGGTTGTTCACCTCGGCGGCCGGCTGCTCCCCGGTGGGACCACACGCCACCGCGGTCATGCACGCCGTGAGCACTGCCTTCTTCACGTTCTTCATGACTTCTCCCTTCTGGGTTTCCTGCGAGACTTCCATGTGAATGACCGGATGTGTCCGGGGCGCCGCCTACCTACGGCAGGCCCGTCGTGAAGCACGGCGTATTCGGGGGCGTTACCCTCATCACGAAGGCATCCCGCCCTCCGAGATGGTCGCCTCCCGCCAGGCTGCCCGTGGTGTAGCCAGCGACGTACACGTTTCCACAGGCGTCCGTGATGACACTGGAGGGGTGATCATCCCCCGACGAGCCCAGCTGGAGCACGTCCGGCTTCATCCCGTCCGGATCCAGCTTCATCAGGAAGATGTCCGCCCCACCCTGGTTGGGGATCTCCGGATCGAACTGCCCGGTGGTCTCCCCCACCACGTAGATGTTGCCCTGGGGATCCGTCGCCATGTCCGTCACCCACTCGCTGCCCGTGGTGCCGTACTGGCGCGTCCAGAGGGCCGGGCCTCCCGAGAGGCTCAGCTTGCGCACCACCACGTCCTGCTCTCCGTACTGGCGCTCCCCGAGCAGGGAGAACGTCGAGCCGGCGAAGATGATCGAGCGGGTGCCCACCGGCCCCGTCAGCGAGACGGACGCCGCCGAGTCGAACGAGATGGTGCTCTGCCGCTCGTTCCAGACCTGGGTGCCGCTCGAGTCGTACTTGCGCACGAACATCCCGCGGCTGGTTCCGGCGGAGTTCGAGCCCGTCACGTAGATGTTGCCCGAGTCATCCAGCGTCATGCCGGGCAGCAGATCCACCCAGCCCGTGTTGAACTGCTTCGTCCAGAGGTGCTGCATCCCCCCCGTGGTGGTCCGCTCCAGCTTGGTGATGAAGGGATCCTCCACCGACTCCACGTAGTTGCTGGGGATGTAGATGTCGTCGTAACCGCTGACGATGATCTTCTTGTCGGGAGCGAGGGCGATCTTCCGCGGATGCTGGGGCTTGGCGGTCCCCCACTGGAAGAGGCGGGGGGTTCCGGTGCCGTCGATCCAGCCCGCGAGGTTGTCGAACTGGCCCTGGTTCTGGATGCCCGCGAACGAGCCGGTGGTCCTGCCCGCGAAGTACACCTCCTGGCTCGCCGGATCCACGGTCAGCGCCTCGATGACCTCCGCCGTCCCGAGCGCGTTGATGTTGAACCGGGTCTCCATGTACTCGTCCAGGTAGGGGTCGTAGCGGACGATCAGCCCGCGCGCGTCCCCGGCCGGCTCGACATTCGAGATGCCCGTGACGCCCCCCTCGTAGCCGGAGACGTAGACCTCGCTCCGCTCGTTCAGCGCCAGGCCGAGGAACTCGTCATCCCGGCCCGTGCCGGTCTGGAGACCGAGGACGATCCACCCGTCGATGGAGCGCTGGGAGATACGCGACAGGGAGCGCGTGCTGGCCGCGTCCTCCTGCTGCTGCTGCTCCTGGCCGCACCCCACCGCGAGCGAGCCCAGGGCGATGGTGAAGATGAACCCCTTACGTGTACCCATGACCGGCATGGCTGACTCCCTCAAGGCTGTTTGGCTTGAATCTGGGCCTGCAGGCTGAGCTCACGCTCCTTGGCCTGCCGGCGCTGGTTGTGATCGGCGAAATAAGCAAGCATCCCCTCGAGGCGCGTCCCCCGGGCCGACTCCACCAGCGCCTTCACGCGCTCCGGCTCCTGCTCGGAGAGGATTTCGAAGAGCTCCATCTTGGTTGCCGCCAGGGAGCGCTTCACTTCCGGCGCCATGTCCGCGCCAAAGGTGTCCTGGAAGATGATGTCCCCCAGCGTCGAGAGCAGCTGCGCGCGCTCGGGATTGTCCTTGTAGTTGAGGGCCTCACGCAGGTAGTCGATCTGCACCAGGCGCTTGATGTTGCTCTCCATGCTGTCCTTGGAGCCCTCGGGATGGAGCAGCGCGTCGCGCGTCCGCTCGTACATCGCCTTGTCGGAGAGCAGCTTCTGGTAGTCACGCCTGTTGGCGGAATCCATCAGCACGTGCTCTCGGAAATAGGCGAACTGCGCGAGCTGCGGATCCTTCTTGAGGATCTTCCTCTTGAGCAGATCCAGGGAGCTGGTGAACTCACCGTGCTCCTCCGCCTCCTCGGTGGCGGCGGCGACGGCCTGCTCGACGAGCACCGCGGGCTTCTCCTCGGCGCGGGCAGTGGGCCGGGCACCGGCCTCGGGAGCGGGCCTCGTGGCCACGGGGGCGGAGGACTGGGCTTCCTCGGGCTTCGTGCCGGACCTGAAGGCCACGGCCGCGGCCAACACCAGCACCAGCGCCGCGGCGATGAGCATGTAGCGGGCGGACTTCATCGGAATCACTCGCCTCCAGAGAAAAAAGGGACCACACCTCGCCCCGGAAGGAGCGAGACCACCTGCACGCGCGGGGCGGACACGGGGCCCGCCCCACGCGTTGCTTCCTTCAGCTGGGATTACGGGATGACGTCGGAGGGCATCGACCGGAACAGGATGATGCGGTTGATGTAGGCCACATCGTCGTTCTGGAAGTTCGACGAGCCGACCAGGTAGCCCTGGGCCACCAGGACGTTGGACACGAGATCCTGCGTCACCGGGCGCAGGTTGTAGACCTTGCCGAAGTGGCTCGTCTTCTGGATGTCCACGATGGAGTCGGGCGTGCCGTCCGCCTTCACGAGATCATCCCCCACCTTGAGCGTCTGGGCCTGCACCATGCGGCCCTCGCCGTTGATGACGGGGTGCTCGTTGGTGACGCGCAGCTCGCCACCCGACTGGGTGGTGATGACGTAGAGCGGGTGCTCCGTGTCACGCGTCTCGGCGGTGTAGCTGTAGGTGGTGTTCTGCTGCAGCTTGACGTCGTCGAGCGAGGAGTCCGGCGTCAGGGTCATCAGATCCTCGCGGCGCGCGTTGAGCGCGTCGAGGATGGAGGTGTACCCATCCGCGAAGAGGATCCGCTGATCCGGGGCGTAGCAGCTCGCCTCGCAGTACCCGTTCACGTAGTAGGTGGAGGCCTGGGCCACCATGCTGCCCGCGCGATCCGCGTAGAGGTTGCAGTCCGCCAGCGTGGGGTGCGGCCAGAGCTGCACGTTGCTGGCGTTGGCGAGATCCGACGTGGACCCGAACGTGGGATAGAGCGGACGGGCGCGCTTGCGGGTGTCCGCGCGCGACCACTTCTGGTAGCCCCACGTGTCGGTGCCCTGCGACGTGCCACCGCTCAGGTAGAGCGCGTTGACGTAGGCGTAGTTGACCTCGAAGTTCTGGCTCGGGCCGGAGAACGCGCCCTCACCGTACGGGTTGCGGCCGGGATCCGCCTCCTGGTAGTCGATCAGATTGCCACCGGTGGACGCGGGCAGGCCCGTGTCGAAACCGAAGGTCGGGCTGCCCACGTTCTTGAGCAGGCCGCACTTGCGGGCCCACTCGACACGCAGCGCGCCCTGCGTCACGTCCAGGCTGTCCGCGTTGCAGCGCTGCTGCAGGATGGGCTCCGCATGGGCCTGCGTCGGCACCACTGCAATGGCAGCCAATACAACCATCCCACCCCAAAGCTTGTTCGTCATGTCTGACTCCTTGAATTGGCGGCCCGCCTTTGATTGGAGGCGGACCACTCGCACTCAATTCCGCGCAATGCGGCTTTGAGACTCGGTGTGGCACTGACAGAGGACCGGACGCGTCCCCAGGGGCAACCGGGTTTTTACGCGTTTGCCGAAGATGATGTGTTGTACACGTTTTCCCGGACGTTGTCATGCGTTCCTTCACCGCACGTGAAGAATTTCGCTCCCCAGGCGTGTCTCCCATTGGTTAAAAAAAAAGCGGCCCCGCCGAGGCGGAGCCGCTCTTCATTGCTCAGACGTGTGACACGAACGTAACGGATTGCCTGGACCCGCGTGACACGGATGTGACGGATTGCCCGGACGTGACGCGAACGTGACGGCGGACGAGGGCCGCACGCGGGGCGGGCAATACTAATACATGCAGATGCCGAGCTCCTGGGTGCCGTTGATATTCAGGAGCTGCCAGTTGCGCGTGATGCCGCTCCAGCTGGCGATGGTGGTGGACCACTTCTTCTTGAAGAAGAGGAGGCGGATCTCCGCGAACAGCTTGAGCTGGCCGGAGAGGGTGTTGAGGTTGAGGTTGGAGCGCAGCGTCCAGTCCAGCGAGCAGATGGGCCAGAACAGCTCACCCACCGCGGGCAGGGTGACGTTGATGAGGCTCAGGCTGCCCTCGACGCCGAACCGGGCGACGATGATGTTGACGGAGGCCGAGGCGGTGACGTTGGACCAGCCGCCCGAGTTGACGGTCAGGCGAGCCACGGTCGGGGCGATCTCCCCCACCAGGCTGAACTTCACACCGCCAGCGAGCGAGGCCTTCACGGTGATGGGCACGGGGCCCACCACGAAGGTCTTGGAGACGGAGAAGAAGGTGCGGCTCCAGTCGATGGGCGCCGGGCCGAAGGTGTAGGACAGGTTGGCGGACCAGATCTGCTGGCCCATGGCGAAGAGGCCGGCGCTGCCACCGTTGCTGCCGCCCTGCTGGCCGTAGATGTCGGCGCGAGCGCGGACGAGCTCCTTCTCGTAGCTGAAGGCGGTGCCGAGCACCTTGCCCTCACCGAAGGCCTCGACCTTCTTGGCCTGGCCCGAGGTGGCCGGGGTGGCCGTCACGGCGGCGTTGATCACGTACTTGGCGCCGAAGAGGCTGTTACCGAAGCCCTCGGAGCGGTAGTACGTCTTGTTGAACGTGGCATCCGCCGTCCCCATCTCGCCCCACGTCCCCATGTCGCCCACGGGAGACTGCTCCACCGGCGGCGGCGCGGTCTGGATGTAGGACTCGGGGATGCGGCCCTGGTCGATCTCGAGCACCTGGGCGCCCGAGGTATCCATGGTCATCACGGCGCTGGTGAGGCCCGCCTCCTGCATGATGACGGTCTGCTGCTCGGACGTGGAGTAAGTCCGATAGGGATCGAACGTGTAGCTCGTCGTATCCCAGGGATAGCGGTCATCCATCTGATAGCCAGACGGATAGGCCACGTAGGGGAACTGGGACGATACCTGGTACGGCTGCGTATCCGTATAGACAGGTTCGGCTGAGGCAACCGCGGGAGCGAGAACTGCGGCAAGCGTGAAAGCACCGATCAGCTTGAGATTCATGGGTAATCCACCCTCCCTCTATTTGGGGGAATGACCCATACCGTGAGTAAAATGAGAAATCGAGGATGTGCGGGCAAAGACATCTATTTTGTCCGCATATGATGTCTGGGTGAAGATGCGGACAAGGGGCGAGGCCGCCCGCCCGAGAGGGGCGGGGGCACTCGAGCCGGGGCCCTCAGGGAGAGGAGGGAGAGGCGATGGGAGCCGGGGCGGGCGTGGGGTTGAGGAAGGAGAGGGCCGCCCTGCGGATGTCGGGATTGCGGTCGTTCTGACCGGCCCAGGAGAGCAGGGCATCGGCACCGGGCAGCAGGCCGCGATTGCCGCCCAGGAGCGTGACGATGTCGGAGCGGACGCCGTCCGCCGGATCCGAGCGGAGCACCTGCTCCAGGACGGGCATGTAGAGCGGGAGGGTGCGGAAGGTGCAGGCGAAGACGGCGCTCTTGCGCACCTGGGGCTCGGGGTCTCCGACGAGCCGCTCGGCCAGGAGCCGGTCCGCGGAGGGATCGGGCATGTTGCGCAGCGCCACCACGGCGGCCTCCCGCACGAGGGCCGAGGGGGAGCGGAGGCCCTCGGTGAGGGTGGGCAGGGCCGCCAGGGACTGGGTGTTGCCCAGGGCGCGCAACACCAGGGCCTGCTGCTCCGGCGAGCTCGCGGAGCGCCAGGCGGACTGCAGCTCCACGACGAGGCCCTCCGCGCCCCGCGCGTCCCCCTCCCGCATCTGCATGGCGGCGTTGCCCAGGGCGAGCGTCGCCGTCTCGCGCAGCAGGGGCGAGGAGTCCTGGGAGAAGCGCCGCAGGGTGTCCACCCCCTCGCGGGTAGGCGCCTCGGCCACGCCCAGGGCGGCGATGGCGTCCGTGCGGACCATGGGCGCCAGGGAGGCATCGTCGATGGCCTTGCTCAGGGCCTGGATGGACTCCGGGGTGCTGGCGGCGGAGAGCGCGCCGAGCATGGGGCTGGCGGCGAGCGGATCCATCCCCTTGAGCACGCCGGGCACCTTCAGGGCCTCCGCGGGCTCGAGCTCGAAGAGCGAGCGCAGCCGCTCAAGCGCCTGCGTCCTCGCGTCATCCCGGGCCTTGACCTCCGTGGGGAGCGCGCGAAGGTCCGCGAGCATGTCCTCGAAGCGCCGGTTGCCCAGCACCTGGCGGAAATGATCCTTCGGATCCGGTGCCTGGATCAGCACGGCGGCGAGCAGGCTGGGGGCCAGCGAGCCGCGACGGGCCGCGAACGTGCCCGGCAACGAGGCCTCCTCGCGGCGCTCCAGCAGCCGCAGGTCCACCTTCAGCTCGGTGAGGGTGACCGGCATGCCCGGGCCCACGTCCACCTCCAGGTGCTCCGTGCCCCCGAGGGTGTGGGTCCACAGATCCTCGGCCAGCGCGAAGGTGGTGCGGGTGCGCACGCTCAGCCGGGTGTCCGTGCCGAGCGGCTGGAGCCCCTGGGGCGTTGCCATCCGGGAGTAGGACTGCTTCACCTTCTCGAAGCGCAGCTCGGGGCCCTGGCGCTGGTAGGTGGCGAAGTACTGGCCGGTGGTGTCGTACTCCTCCGTGCTCCAGGTGTCCTGGGGAGCCCCGGGCAGAACGATCTGGGTGGACGCGACGAGGGCGCGCAGCAGGCCCTGCACGAGGACATCCGTCCCCTGCTCGAAGTAGACGACCTTCACCGCGCCCCTCCGGTCCAGCTCGGCGAAGAAGGGAATGCCCAGCCCGGTCAGCATCGCGGCCCGGGTCTCGGGGGTGAGCGCGTCCTGGCCATCGATCTTGATGGCGAAGGTGGAGGGCTGCGCCTGGAGTTGGAAGCGCAGCACGATCTTCTCCTCCCCGGCGCTGACGACGCCCACGTTCCAGTCCCCTTGCAGGTGGAAGAGCATGCCCTGGGGCGTGGGAGCGCCCGGCTGGCCCTGACGGAAGGAGACCTGCTGCTCGGACAGCACCGAGTAGCGGTAGAGCCAGCCGGGGTTCCACGCCCGCGTCCCATCGGACGGCTTGGGAGGGAGGGGCGCGGCGGGGAGCGCGGCTGGAGTGACGGAGGTGGGGGGCGGTTGCACGGACCCAACCCCGGGTGCCGTGGGTACGGGTCCGGTCCGGCCGGACCACCACCAGACTCCGAGGCCCAGCAGGGCGAGGGAGACGAGCGAAAGCAGGACGGCGCGAGGCTGTCTCTTGGACATGAATGCTCCTGGAAGGGCGCTCTCCTTCATTCTTGGACGAGGCGCACTCCGCGTGTAACACGACTTCCCCGTGCGTCACAGCGCCAAGGACAGCCAGGCAAGGCGGGTGCACGAGGAGAGGCGTGCCTCAAGGACAGATGATTCGCAACGGGGCCCCCTCCTCCGAGGAGAGCTCCTCCGCCTGGCTGGCGGCGAGACATCCGCCCGAGTCGATCTCATGCGAGGCCACGAGCGAGACGCCGGAGTAGGCGGTGAAGCCCCGGACCAGGATGTAATAGGTCCCCGAGGAGGGGTAGTTCAGGTCGCAGCTGTCATAGGTGCCGCTCCCCCCCAGGGTGGAGGCACAGTCATACACGGAGGTCGTCGGAGGCGAGCCACGCCGCACATAGATGTCCGCGTCTCCCGAGCCCCCGTAGAGGGTGAACGAGGCATACATGGAGTTGAGGGGGACGGAGTATGTGTAGAGCTTTTCGACGGCACTGCCCGCGAAGAGGTTGCTGACGGTGACGCCGTTCTGGAGCTTGTTCCACCGGGCCGTCAGCGACAGGCCGGAGTAGCTGGAGACCCCCACCAGCATCACGTGGTACGTGCCCGGGCTCGCGGAAGGCAGGGAGCACGCCTCGTACGTGGTGCCGGAGGTGGAGGCGCAGTCGTACCAGCCCGTGGTCGGCCGGGCACCATTCTTGACATACAGGTTCACGTCCCCCGAGCTGCCGCTCGCCGTGAAGGTGAGGTTGACGGAGCCCTCGGGGACCTTGACGGTGTAGTACTTCACGCTCCCGCCGGCGCCTGACTGGTAGGTCAAGGCAACGCCGTTGGAGAGCGTGGTGGACGTGCTGTCGCAATAGAGGTTCACGTAGAACGTCCCCACCGCGTTGTAGCCGCTCCGGTCGGAGTAGAGCCGGCAGTCCGCGAGCTGCGGGTGGGGAAAGAGCTGGACGTTCCCGTAATCGGAGATGCCATACGTGGTGCTGAACACCGGGTAGAGCGGGTACGTCCGCTTGCCGGTGGCGGGCCAGTTCCACTTCCAGAAGCCATACGGATCCATGCTCTGGGAAGTGGGCGTCGTGGAGAACAGGGAATAGATGTAGGTGGAGTTGACCTCGAAGCCCATGAGATCGCCCTGGAAGGCATTGACGCCGTAGGGGTTGGTCGAGGGATTGACCTCCTGGTAATCAATGAGAGGGGCGATCGTGGTGAAGCCGTTGCTGGCACTGACGACGTTGGTCAGGAGCGCGCACCGGCGAGCCCACTCCACGCGGGCCTCCGCCTCCTGGGGAGACTGGGAATCGGTCTCACACCGCTGACCCACGGTCTGCGCCTCCGAGAGCCAGGGAACCAGTGCCGCCGCTGCGAGGAGAGCCATCCTTGTTGGTCCGAAGCGCACGTCTTCACTCCCTTGTCTTTCGTGGTCCGTCAGTGCCATCTCGGCCGTGACGACGGGTGTGTATATATACACACCCGGTGAAATCCATCAAGACAAGAAAGGACCGTGACTGAAGGAATCCGCCATGCCAGCCCCGGCCAGTTCTCCCGCCGTGGCTGGCGACAGCTCGCCCTGACGCGGCCTACCCGCGCACCGCCGAGAGCCTGCGCCGCAACCGGCGCACGCGCTCGACCATGTCCTGCGGCAGCACGCGCTTGGCCACCTCGCGCACCTGCTTCATCGCCTCCTCGCGCCGCACCAGCCACTCCCCTCCTCCACCCGGGGCCAGCACGCGCATCGACACCGTGCGCCGCTGCTGCGTCGTCCAGTCGGACTTGTAGGACTCGGTGCCGCGCAGGAAGTCGTACTCGCTGAGCCCGGACTCGATGGCGTCCTTGAACGTCTCGCCCACCAGCACCAGGCCCACGCTCCGGTTGCGCCACGCCGGGTCATAGCCGGACTGGAAGTAGATGAACGAGTCGCGGTGCAGGATGCCGTACACCGAGGCCACCGCCTGGCCTCCCACCTTCATAGTGTACATGCGCAGCCGGCCCTTCTCCGCGAGCAACTGCGTGGCGTCACGGTGGAAGGACTCGACACCACTGCCGCGGATGCCCTGCGAGCCTCCGTCCGACTCCCACCGCATCGAGTGCAGCCGGAAGAAGTCCGTCAGCGGCCCGGCCAGCGCGCCCGGCGCCTCCGTCTTCTCGATGCGGTAGCCCTCCTGCTTCTCCAGCCACTTCTTGCGCCGCAGGAAGTTGTCCCGCCGGCTCGTGCGCTTCAGGAAACCGTCGAAGGACTCGCCCTTCGGCAGCGACTCGTACGGGCACACGTAGCGCGTGGACATCCGCAGGTCCGCCCGGTACTTGCCGAACGTCTCCCGCAGCACCCGCACCGTCACCGAGTCCTCGCGCAGATCCGACAGGTCCAGCACGTCCCACTCGTCCCTCAGCTCCCACAGGGCTTCCGCGAAGAGACGCGCCACCTCCTCCTCCCGGCCTCGCCGGGCAACGATGTCCAAGTAGTCGCTGCCCACGTGCGTCTCGCCCAGGAACGCCAGCCGCCGGATCGGCCTCCCGAGCACCCACTGGTACTCGAAGCCCAGCGGCATCAGCCCCACCAGCGCCCCCGTCCGATCCTTCGCCTGCATCACGAAGGGCTTGCGGTCCGCGCCAATGCGCCGGCACCACGGGTACAGCCACTCCCATGCGTTGAACGGGCCCGCGTTGCTCTCCTCGAGCAGGTCGCTCCAGGCGCCACGCAGCCCCGCGAGCTTCGCCAGTCCCCAGACGGTGTCCACCTCCAGCCACCTCGCGGGGCTCGGAGTGGGCGACAGTTCCGCTTCGTGGATCACGGTGTTGACCTCGTGTGTCGAAATACCCTCACCCCGCCCCTCTCCCGAGGGGAGAGGGAGGGAATTCAGCCCGCGTGCTTGCGGGTGCGCCGGTCCTGCGTCAGCGCGCCCCGCACCGCCAGGGCCACCTCCGCCATCACCTCCGGCGAGAGATCCTGATGGCACGGAATCTCCACGATGCTCCGCCGCAGCTGCATCACCTCGGGGAAGGCCGAGGCGTCGCACGCGGGGTGCATGTGCCTCCAGAAGTCGATGGCCTCGATTCCCCGCGCGTGCAGCCGCGCCAGCACCTCCGCCTTGTCCTCCACCACCAGCGGGTAGAAGAGCGGGCTCACCCCCGCCGGCAGCTGGTTGAACAGCGGCGCCGACACGTCCCGCAGCCGTCCCAGCAGGAAGAAGTAGTTGCGCCGCCGCCGCTCGACGATCGCCTCCAGGTCCTGCGCCTGGGCAATGCGCCTCGCGAACGGGCTCATCCCCAGGTCCACGTGCCGCCGGTCGAAGTGCTGCGTGCCCGTGGCCACGCGCTGGATGTCCGCCGCCTTCACCGCGCCCTTGCCCAGGCTGCGGATGAAGCTGCGCACCCCGCGCCCGAAGCGGCCCCCTCGCAGCTCCAGGTTCTGCAGCAGCGCGGAGAGCGTGTGGCTCAGCGTGGACGTGAAGGGCGGCGTGGGAGGCTCGGGCAGGCTGTACTGCCTCGGGCCGTTGACGACGAGCGCCCCGCCATGCGGCAGCGGCAGCGTCTTGTAGAGGCAGAAGATGCCGATGTCTCCCGTCGTCCCCAGCGGCACCGAGCCGTCCGCGCTCAAGAGCGACAGCGCGCAGTCCTCGATGAGCGGCAGGCCGTGCTTGTCCGCGATCCGGCGCATCTCCTCGGCCGGTCCGGGGAAGCCCGCGTAGTGCGTGAGGTAGAGCGCCTTCGTGTTCGGCCCGATGCGCCGCTCCACGTCCTCCACGTCCACGTCCCAGCGGCTGCCCACCCGGTAGAAGCGCGGCGTGGCGCCCGCGTCCGCCACCGCCTCCACCTCCACCCCGTGGTGGTAGGCCGGCATCAGCACCTCGCCCTTGTCCAACCCCAGCATCTTCACCGTCAGCCAGACGGCGTTGCGGGCGAAGTAGAACCAGCGCACGTTGGGCGCGGCGAAGGGCATGAAGCCGCTCGGCTCACCGCGGCCCAGCAGCATGCCCGGCCACAACGTCGGCAGGGCGGGAACGAACAACCGCGTATTCATCACCGCTTCCATTTCGCCACCACCTCCCGAGCCACCGGTGCCCAGCGGAACTTCGCCGCGCACATCGCGCGGCCCAATGCCGTGTCGTTGAAGACGTAGAGCCAGGTGTGGCGGCGCACCTTGTCCGTCCAGTCGCGCTTCCACACCATGTCCGGCCCGAGGAAGTCGAACTCGCGCAGGCCCCGCGACATGCAGTCGCGCAGCACGTCCTCCATGAGGAGCTGGCCCGGGCTGCAGTCCCCCAGCGACTCGTCGTAGCCGGGCTTGAGCAGGAAGTAGCGCCCGCCGTACTCCAGCGCGTACTGGAAGGCCACCGCGCGCCCGTCCAGCCGCATGTAGTAGAGCGCCAGCCGGCCCGCGTACCCCGCCGTGCGCGCCAGCTCCGAGTAGAAGCCCCGCGTCCGCGTGTCCTGCGCCATCGCCGTCCCGCGCCGGCCCTTCCAGCCGCTCGCCTCCAGCGCGAAGCCCTCCTCCAGCTTCGCCTCCAGCTCCAGGCCGCCTTCCACCCGCTCCACCGTGACGCGGCCCTTCTCCTCCAGCTTGCGGCGCCGGCGGCGGCAGTTGGCCTTGAACTTGGACTGCAGCGTCTGCTGGTACGCCTCCCACGAGCCCGGCAACGGGATGTAGGGCGACTGCAGCGACTCCCACGTCCCCACCGACAGCCCCGCCGCCTTCGCCGCCTCGTACAGCGGCCAGCCGGCTCCACCCTCGGGCACGTCCGTGAGCAGCAGCACGTCCCAGCTCTTGTCCGCGCGCAGGTGCGAGAGGAATGCCTCCGCCGCGGCCCCGGGCTCGCGCGCCACCACGTCGAAGCGGCACGAGTGCGTGTTGGCCGTGGCGGACAGCTGCCGCACCGGGACGCCATACATCGACGCCCGCCCGGCCATCAGCGGCAGCACGGCGCTCAGCCGCCCCGCCTCGTCGCGCAGCGTCAGCACGCGCAGCCGCGACTCCGGGGCGAAGTTGTCCACCCAGACCCGGATGAACTCGTGACGATAGAAGGGCTCGTTGGCCGTGGACTCCACGAGCGCGTTCCACTCGGGCTCGAGCGCCATGAAGGCGGTCCGATCCGACACCTCGATGACGCTCGGCGCGGGGGAGAGCTGTCTGGCTTCCATGTGAATGTGTCCGGCTCCTGACGGCGCGAAACCCCAAGGGCTCGCGTGCGCCGGAAGGTGGTAACGGACGCGTCCGCCCACAACCCACGCGCGGCATTTCCGGCCGCTCCCCCCAGGGCAGAACCCAGGCGGCCTGGCGGGCATCTGTCAGCAAATCGACCTTGCGGGGAGGGTCGCCTACGCTCCAGGCCTCTTTCCGTCACACCGAGGTCCACATGAGCACTCCCACCTCCCCGCCTTCCACCCCCGCTGGCATGCACGCCGTCGTCTACGGCGGGAGCATCGCCGGGCTGATCGCCGCGGGCGTGCTGTCCCGCCGCTTCGAGCGCGTCACCCTCGTGGAGCGCGACCGGTTCGAGGACGGGCCCCAGGCACGCAAGGGCGTCCCCCAGGCGCAGCATGCCCATAGCCTGCTCACGCGCGGACTGGACATCCTCGGCGACGTCTTCCCTGGCATCTCCGAGGATCTGAAGGCCGCCGGGGGGCTCATCGTGGACATGACCGAGCACCACGCCTGGTGCATGGGCGGCGTCTGGCTCCCGCGCGGACGCATCGGGCTCGACATGACCTGCCAGAGCCGGCCGCTGCTGGAGTGGGTCATCCGCCGGCGCCTCCAGGCCCTGCCCAACGTGCGCGTCGTGGATGGCCGCGAGGTGACGGGCTTCCTGACGAGCCCGGACAAGGCCCGTGTCACCGGCATCCGGCTCCAGGCACCCGGCGGTGGCCCGGAGGAGACGCTCGAGGCCCACCTGGTGGCGGACGCCAGCGGCCGCGGCTCCCGCGCGCCCCAGTGGCTGGAGGCACTCGGCTACCCCCGCGTGGAGGAGACGCACATCCACGTCGACGTGCGCTACGCCACCCGCCTGTACCACCGGCCCAGGAACTTCGAACCGGGCTGGGAGATCCTGAGCCTCTCGCCCCGGCTGCCCGAGCAGCCGCGGGTCGGCACCATCCAGCGCATCGAGGGGGACCGCTGGTTGGTGATGCTGGGCGGCTGGCTGGGGGACGGCCCCTCGACCACGGACGACGCGGACTTCCTCGAGTTCGCCCGGGGCCTGCCCCAGCCGCACCTCTACGAGGCCCTCCGGAACGCCGAGCCGTACGGGCCCATCCACCACTACCGCTTCTCGCACAACCAGCGGCGCCACTACGAGCGCATGCCCCGCTTCCCCGAGGGGCTGACCGTGGTGGGGGATGCGTTCTGCTCCTTCAATCCCATCTACGGCCAGGGCATGACCACGGGCGCGCTGCAGGCCCAGGCGCTGGACGAGTGCCTGCGCCAGGGCCTGGACGGGGTGGCCCAGCGCTACCGCCGGCAGGTGGGCCAGCTCCTGTCGACGCCCTGGACCATGGCGACGAGCGGCGATCTGCGCTTCCCCCAGGTGGAGGGCAAGCGCCCGCCGGGGTACGCCCTGACGAACTGGTACGGCGACCGGTTCCAGCAGCTCGCGACCCACGACCTGGAGGCCCTGCGGACCTTCATGCGGGTCATGCACATGGTCGAGTCCCCCGCCGCCCTGGGCTCGCCGCGGATGCTGCTCAAGGTCCTCACCACCCGGTCCCCCCCGTCCTCCCAGGCGCACGCACCGGTGCCCATGGCCATCCCGAGGAACCAGGCGGCCTGAGCAGGCGAGCCGCCACACGTTCGACGTTCGGGGAGGTTGTCGCCTACGCTCGGGGACTTCATTCGCGGCACCGAGGTCCCCATGAGCACTTCGCCCCCCCCCTCCTCCCCGCCCGCTGGCACGCACGCCGTCGTCTACGGTGGCAGCACGGCCGGGCTGATCGCCGCGGGCGTGCTGTCCCGCCACTTCGAGCGCGTCACCCTCGTGGAGCGCGACCGGTTGGAGGACGGACCCCTGCTCCGCAAGGGCGTTCCCCAGGGGGCACACGTCCACGGCCTGCTCACGCCCGGCATGAACGTCCTGGGCGAGGTCTTCCCCGGCTTCCGGGAGGAGTTGAAGGCCGCCGGCTCCCACTTCATCGACTTCACCGGGGAGCATGCCTGGTTCATGGGCGGCTTCTGGCGCCCGCGCATCCCCTGCGGTCTCCACTTCTACGCGCAGAGCCGGCCGCTGCTGGAGTGGGTCATCCGCCAGCGCCTCCAGGCCCTGCCCAACGTGCGCGTCCTGGATGGCCGCGAGGTGACGGGCTTCCTGACGAGCTCCGACAAGGCCCGCGTCACGGGTGTCCACCTGCGCGTCCCCGGCGGCGGCCAGGAGGAGACGCTCGAGGCCGGGCTCGTGGTGGACGCCAGCGGCCGCGGCTCGCGCACCCCCCAGTGGCTGGAGGCCCTCGGCTACCCCCGCGTGGAGGAGACGCACATCCAGGTCGACGTGGTCTACGCCAGCCGGCTCTTCCGGCGGCCCCCCGGTCTCGTCGCCGACTGGAAGATGATGAGCATCGGCCCCAAGCTGCCCACGGAGCGGCGGATGGCCGTGCTCGCCCCCATCGAGAACGACCAGATGCTGCTGCTGCTCGCCGGCTGGCATGGCATGCAACCGCCCCTGGATGACGCCGGGTACATCGGCTTCACGCGGGAGCTGATCCAGCCGCACATCCACGAGGTGATGAAGCACGCCGAGCCGCTCGGGCCCATCAACGTCTACCGCTACTCGCACAACCAGCGGCGCCACTACGAGCGCATGCCCCGCTTCCCCGAGGGGCTCGCGCCCGTGGGAGATGCGTTCTGCTCCTTCAACCCCATCTACGGCCAGGGCATGACCACGGGCGCGTTGCAGGCCCGGGCCCTGGGCGAGTGCCTGCGCCAGGGCCTGGGCGGGCTGGCTGCACGCTACCGCCAGCAGGTGGGCCAGCTCCTGGAGTCCCCCTGGTCCATGGCGACGAGCGGCGACCTGCGCTTCCCCGAGGTGGCGGGCCAGCGGCCCCCCGCGTTCGGCCTGATGAGCTGGTACACCGACCGGATCCAGTCGCTCGTGGGCCACGACGAGGAGGCGCTGCGCACCTTCGTGCGGGTGATGCAGATGGTCGAGTCCCCCACGACCCTCTTCTCCCCGCGCATGGTCCTGAAGGCCCTCACCTCCAAGCCCACCACCGCCGCGCTGGAGCGCAAGCCGGAGCCGCCCTTCGCTCCGGCCACCGCCAAGGTGCAGGCGGCCTGACGTCTACAGCCCGGTGCGCGCCATCTTCAGCAGGCAGCGCGCCACCTTGCGGCTGTCGTGCCGGATGCGCGGGCCCTCCTTGAGGAGGTCCGCCTCCACCGGCACCACGCCCGCGCTGATGAGGGCACGGCGATCCACCCGGACGGGGAACTGGCCCTTGAGCGCGTAGCGTTTGGCGGCCTCGTCGGAAGGCATGGCGCCGTTGATGAGCACCGCGTCCAGCACCGGGCCCACGTGGTCGATGACGGCGCGCACGTGGTCCAGGCAGTCCATGCCGTCCGTCTCGCCCGGCTGCGTCATCAGGTTGGCCACCATCACCTTCAGCGCCCGCGTCTCGCACAGCGCCTGGGCCACCCCGTCCACCAGCAGGTTCGGCATCACGCTCGAGTAGAGCGAGCCCGGCCCGATGGCGATGAGGTCCGCGGTGCGGATGGACTCGATCAGCCCGTCCACCGGAGGCGGCGAGCGCGGGCTGAGCAGCACCTTGCTGATGCGGCCATGGGCGCGGCTGATGTTGCGCTCGCCCACCACCTCGGTGGCGTCCTCCATCTGCGCCACCAGCTGCACCGGCGAGGTGGTGCTGGGCAGCACCCGGCCCTTCACGCCCAGCAGCTCGCCGGACACGCGCACCGCCTCGAGGAAGTCACCCTTGAGCTCGGCGAGCGCGGCGATCAGCAGGTTGCCCACCGCGTGGCCCGCCAGCCCCCGCTTCCCTCCGAAGCGGTACTGGAACACCTCGCTCAGGGGGCTGTTGCTCTTGCCCCCCGCCAGGGCCACCAGGCAGTTGCGCACGTCTCCGGGAGGCAGCGTTCCCCGCGTGCGCCGCAGCCGGCCGGAGCTCCCCCCGTCATCGCTCATCGCGACCACGGCGGTGATGTCCAGCCCTGGGTCTCCCAGCTTGGGATCCGCGCGCCGGGCCAGGCCGCGCAGCACCATGGGAAGGCCCGTGCCACCCCCCATCGCGACAATCCGCGTCGGCCGGATGTCGAGCGCCTGCATCAGCTCGTTCCGGTTGGCCGTCCGGCGCCCCGTGCGCGCATCCCACTCCAACGCCTCGTCGAGAGGCAGTTCCGACGACTCGAGCATGTCCCATCCCCTCCAACGCCCATCCCATCCCACCACCGCCGGGCCCCCCGGCGGTGTCACCCCACCCGAGCCACTTCCGGCCCGTACCGCCTACCGCGCACCCCGCGCCAGCAACACGTGCCGCACGGTGTGGAAGATGATGCCCATGTCCAGGAACAGGGAGCCGTTCTTCACGTAGTACAGGTCGAACTCCAGCTTGTTGCGCGCGTCCTCCACCGAAGCCCCGTACGGGTAGCGGATCTGCGCCCACCCGGTGAGGCCAGGCTTCACCGCCTCACGCAGCCCGTAGAAGGGAATCTGCTGCTTGAGCTGCTCGACGAACACCGGACGCTCCGGCCGCGGGCCCACGAAGCTCATGTCCCCCGTGAGGATGTTGAACACCTGGGGAATCTCGTCGATGCGCGTCTTGCGGATGAAGCGGCCCACCCGGGTGACACGGTCATCATTCGCCCGGGCCCACACCGCCCCGTCCTTCTCCGCGTCGGTGCGCATGCTGCGGAACTTCCACAGCCAGTACGTCTTGCCATTCAGGCCCACGCGCTCCTGCCGGTAGAAGAGCGGCCCCTTGGAGTCCAGCTTGATGGCCACCGCCACCAGCAGCAGGAAGGGCGCGGCGCACAGGACCAGCGCCGAGGACACGGCGATGTCGAAGATGCGCTTGGCCCACTTCCGGGTGCTCGACACCGTCAGCTCGTCCGCGAAGGCGAAGTCACTGGTGCGCAGGTGCGCCACCGGGAAGCGGCGCAACACCCGCTCGCAGAAGCCGGCGGCCTCGTACACCCGGCGCCCGGCCAGACGGCAGCGCAGCAGCGCCTCCATCCAGTTGGCCCCGCGCATGTCGTCCGCCGCCTGCACCACGAACTCGGCGCCGAGCCGCTCGGCCGTCACGTCCACCTGCTCGGCCTCCGCGCCGTTGGCCAGAGGCATCCGCGGATCCACCAGCGCCACCACCTGGAAGCTGTCCTCACCGCCCTGCTCGATGGCGTTGGCCACCGAGCGCGCCTTGAGGCCATCCCCCACGATGAGCACGCGGCTGGGCACTCCCACCACCGCGCGCAGCGAGGAGCGCACCAGCAGCGTCCCCACCAGGGCCCCCACGGCCCCGCCCAGCAGGGCCCCGGGCGGCAGCTGCACCGGCAGCACCGCCGGCACCGCCAGCATCAACAGCCCGACCACCGCCGTCGTGACGCCCGCCGCCTTGAGCAGCCGCGCTCCCCGGCTCCGGTCCTCCGCCGCCACCCTCAGGTTGTACAAATCCATCAGGTACAGCGAGAACTGGAACGTGGGGACGAACGTGGCCCCCAGCAGCAGCAGCCCCGGCATCGTCTGGGACAGCGGTAGATGGGTGTTCGCCGGCGCCAGCACCCTCGCGCAGGCCGCCGCCCCCAGCAGACACGCCAGAGCAATGGCGGCGCCCTCGATGATGAAGAGCGTCAGCTTCCTGGATGAAAAGTAATGATGGAAAACCCGAAGCACGTATCTCCCTCCGACCGCCTCGCCCGTCCCCCCCACGTACTGCCCTTGCCGCCTCGAGACACCCGGCCGCGCGCCTCCTCCCGCGCGGCCGGGTGCCGTCCGTCCGCTACTTCCGGACGTAGTTCTTCATGTACGGGGTGTCGCTCATCTCCGCCCCGTTCAACACGCAGCCCAGGATGGGCGCCCCACCCAGCTGCTCCACGGCCTGGTTGACCGCTCCGGCCGGGGTGACGTTGGCGCGCACCACCATGAGCAGCCCGTCCGTCTGGTGCCCCAGGATGGCCGAGTCCGCGAAGGGCAGCGTCGGCGGCAGGTCCATGTAGACCTCGTCGAAGTGCTCGCGCACCACCTTGAGGAACTGCTTCATCTTCCCGCTGGCCAGCGCCTGGGTGGGCTCCTCGGGCGTGCCGCCCGCGGTGATGACGGCCATGCGCGTGGCGTGGAAGCGGCGCACCAGATCCCTCACCTCGCACTCCCCGCCCAGCAGCTCCGACAGGCCGGGCCGGCCCTTGATGCCGAGCACATCCGCCACCTGGCCGCGGCGCAGGTCCGCGTCGATGAGGAGGATGCGCCGGTCCGGATTGGCCCGGGCCGCCGCCAGGGCCAGGTTGACGGTGGTCACCGTCTTGCCCTCACCGGGCATGGCCGAGGTGACGCCCACCACCTTGAGCGGACGCAGCTCGCGCATCCGCTCCAGCCGGTAGTAGAGGCTGCGGTACTGCTCCGCAGCGCTCGAGGCCGGTGCCGTCAGCGACACCACCCGCTTGTCCACCGCGTTGGGCGAGCCCGCCGCGTCATCCACCCGGGGAAGGAAATTCCCCGCCCGTTCCATTTGCTGCTCCATTCCATTCCTCCCGGATTCCGCGTTGTTCACCCGAAGTCTCCTAGTTGAGCGGCGAGTCGTTCGTGGACGGCGTCACCACTCCATTGCGGTTCCCCGTGGCGGGCATCAGCACCCGCTTCTCCGCCTTGCCTTGCATGTTCGGGACCACCGCGAGCACGGGGAGAGGCAGGCGCTCGCGCAGCTCCTGGGTGTCGCGGATGGTGTCGTCGCGCATCTCCATCACCACACCGGTGAGCACGCCCACGCCCAGGGCGAGCAGGAAGCAGATGAGCAGCCCGCTGACCCGGTCCGGCCTCGCCGCCGCCACCGGCACGCCGGCCGGGGAGATGGTGTTGAAGAGGCTCGCGGCGCTCTTGGCCTCGAGCTCCTGGGCCAGCTCCGCCTCCACGCGGCGGGACACCACGCTCTGGTACTTGGTGCGGGCGATCTCGTAGTCCCGGTTGAGCACGCCCAGCGCGTGGGCCCACTGCGGGGTGCGATCCAGGCGCGACTGGTACTCCTTGGCCTGCTGGTGCAGCCCCTCGATCTCCTTCTGGATGTTGGCGATGAGCTCGGCCACGCGGGTGCGCTCCTGCCGCTCGGCCCACTGGCGGCTCTCGGCGTCCTTGCGGCGCTCACGCATGGTGCTGAGCTCCTGGGTGAGGCGCTTCACCTCGGGGTGATCCGCCGTCCAGGAGGAGCGGGCGGCCACCAGGCCCTGGGTGAGCGTGTGCTCGGCGGCCTCGAGACGGCCGGCCTCGCTGTCCGCGGCATTGCGGGCCCGCGCCAGGTCGGAGCGGCGGGCCTCGGCCACGCGCAGCTCCTCGGACTTCGTCTGCAGCAGCGCGCCCACGCGCTCCAGGCCGCGCATGTTCATCTCCAGCTGCTCGGGCAGCTCACCCTGGTGGTCCACCTTGAACTGGGCGATCTTCTTCTCCCACTCGGTGACGCTCTTGGAGAGCGCGACCACCTCGTCCTCGAAGAGCTGGGTGGCGCGCGCCGCCTGCTCCTGGCGCGACTTCTGCGCCTGCTCGGCGAAGAGCTGCGGCAGCCGGTTGGCCACCTGCGCGGCCACGTTCGGATCCGTGCTCGCGTACGTCAGCTCGAAGGCGCTCTCCCCCTCCACGCGCACGGTGAGATCCTTGCGCATCTGGTTGACGGCGGCCTCCATGCCCTTCTCGGAGACGATCTCCGGGTAGAGGTTCATCTCCTCGATGGCCTTCTGGAGGACCGGCCGCGCCATCAGCTCCTGGCGCACGGTGAGCAGCCGCTGCTCCACCAGCTCACTGACGGTGCGCTGCACCATCTCCTCTCCGGGGCGCTGGTGCTGCACGCGCACCACCGCCGTCGCCTCGTACACGCTCGGCTGGCTCAACACGATGGCGGCTCCCACCGCGAAAACTCCCAGCACGATGGCCCCGACCAGCACCTTCCGGCGCCACAGTGCCTTGAGCACCTGGTCTGCCGTCATCCCACGCTCCATGTGCGCTCCTCCTCCTCGCTCCACGTGTCACCAAGCCTTCATGTGCAGCCGGACCGCCGCGACGTTCCGGGTCAGGTTCATTCCCGCCGCCAGTTCCTCGTCCACGCCCACCTGCGCGATGCGATCCACGGCCGTCTGCATCGACACATACCTGTTGATCTTGAACTCGAGCCCCGCGCCCAGCGCGTAGCCCTGGGCCACCCGCGCACCACCGTCCCAGGTGAAGGCCCCCTCCCCTGGCGCGCGTCCATTGCGGAAGAAGCTGGCCACCCCGTAGACGGACACCCGGTCGTTGAAGTGCCGGTTGAGCACCAGGCCCGCGTAGTCCGCCCACAGCGCGTTGGTGAAGCCACTGGCTCCCACCAGGTCATGCCCCGCGACGAGGCCCAGATCGAACGGCCCCGCCTCGTGCAGCAGCTCCAGCTTCACCCGGGGAATCAGCCCCCCGGTCCCATCCTCGGCGCTGAAGGACACCGGCCCGCCGCGCGCCGTGAAGGTCGTCTGCCGCGACAGCCGGAAGCGCAGGGCCCCGAAGACGCCGTGCGCCTGCTGGAAGTTGTCGCCGAAGAGGAAGCCCTGGTAGCGGTACTCCAGCCCCAGCGACAACCGCCGCGTGGTGCGCAGCCACAGCTCGGCGAACGGCGTGTGCACGAAGCCGGCGTCGCTGCCCGCCCTCTGCACCTGCACGCCCTCGAACGAGTAGCCCGCCCCCACGTCCACCTGCCGGCTCAGCCGCCCCGACGCGTACACCCGCGACTGGCCGTAGAGCACCGGATCCGTCGAGCGCGCCACGCTGTCACGCGGCAGCGAGGCGGGATCCGTCACCCGGTAGATGCTGCCGGACACCTCCACCCGCAGGCGGCGCGACAGCTGCTTGCGCGCCGACAGGCCCCCGCGGTGATCCAGCGTCAGCCGGCCACTGCCGTGCCGCATCAGCAGGTCCGCCGCGTAGTAGCTCTCCAGCTTCAGCGTCGGATCCTTCATGTCCAGCCCGAGCCGCGGCGTGACCTTGGTCATGAGCTGACCGCCCGTCACGCCGGCGTCGTTGAGCCGGAAGTCATCGTCGTAGCGCTCCTCGAGCGACACCTGGGCCCGAGGCTCCACCACCGTGCTCGCGAGCGCGGCCGGAGAGGTCCCCACGACCGCCGCCGCCGCCAACCATCTCTTCCAGGAAACCCTCACGGCACCCTCCATCCCCACACGCCAACCCAGACCCACGCCCCGCGGTGCCTCGTCCCCGTTACGGCACGATGATGGTGTCGCCCGGCCGCAGCATGAGCGGCTCGTACTTCTCAGGCTCCTCCACCAGGTCGCGGTAGCTCACGGAGATGTAGTTGCCCTCCGAGGCCTCCTCCGTGCTGCCGGAGCCGCCCGTGGCCGAGCCCTCCGCGTTGGCGGCCTTCTTCGCCCCCGAGCGGCGCAGCACGACGATGGCGTCGCGATCCGCGAAGTCGGTGAAGCCGCCCGCCAGGGCAATGGCCTGGAGGATGGACACCCGGCCGCGCAGCGGGTAGGCGCCGGGGTGCGTCACCTCTCCAGTGATGAAGACGCGGCTGCTGTTCACCTCGCGGACGATCACCGTGACGCGGGGGTCCTGCACGTACGGCTTGAGGGCCTCGCGGACCTCGGCGGCCAGCTCCTCGGGCGTGCGCCCCTCGGCCTTCACCTCGCCCACCATGGGCAGGGAGATGAACCCATCGGGCCGCACCGGCAGCGTGCGCGAGAGATCCGCATCACGCCACACCGCCACATCCAGGATGTCCTCACGGCCGATGCGGTACGGCTGGTCCGAATTGTCCACCCGCGCCGGGGCCCGGTGGGCGCACCCCGACAGGAGGAGCAACCCCAGCACCACCCACCACCTCGCGCTCGTCTTTCCCATCGCTCGCCTCTCCCCAAAGTCCCCGGCCCGCAGAAAGGACAGGGACCACATGTTCGCGGAAGGCATTAGCAGCGGGTGTGCCAACGCCCTCGGACGGGCAAAGTCCCCGGATCGTCATGGGTTACGCGCTACACCCCTGGGGAAGAGGGTGGGATGTCCGGGAAAAAATTCCGGCATCACCCCGGGGGGCGGGCCCGGATCACGCACACGGGGGCCCTCAGGATGGGAACCGCGCTTCCCATGCCGGACCAGGGTTTTTCCCATTCCCTCGGAGGAAAGCGTGGCACGCCGCTTGAAACCCTCTTGGGAGGAACCCGGGCGCGGGCAGGGCCCGGGCGAGCGAGGAGCGGACGGCGGCTATGCGCAAGGCGGCGGCGGGGGCGGTGCTGGGGATGTTCACGGTGGGCGCGGGAATGATGACGCTGCTCGGCTCGGTGCTGGGCACCTATGCGGAGGCGGCCTCGCTGGCCCTGGTGGGCGCGGGCCTGTTCGCGGGCAGCTCCCTGCTGAGCGGCAACAAGGAGGCGGTGCCGGCGGCGGGCATCGCCAAGGAGGCCTGAAAAAGCTACGGGGGGGCGGAGAGCCTGCTTCCCCGCCTCCCTCCTCGGGCACCCGGTGGTTGCGGTCTGGCGTGACTGGGAGGAACGCGCTACGCCCACGGCAGCGCCGGGAGCGGTAGAGCCCGGGCGAGAGGAGCCGAATGAACTCGCGGATGTCGTGGGCCGGTGCGGCCGTGATGCTGTTCACCCTCGGGGGCTGTGCGTCGCAGCAGGCGGCGCAGAAGCTGCCCGCGGAAGTGCCAGCCAAGGCGGAAGCGCCGTCCCAGGGCCCGGCCGTGGCCGTGGAGGCGCCCCAGACGGAGGATGAGAAGAAGTTCTATGCGCTCGGGCTCGCGGTGGGCCGGCAGCTCCAGACCTTCGACATGACGCCCGAGGAGCTGGAGTACGTGAAGGCGGGCCTGACGGCGCATCTGACGGGCAAGGAGCCCGCGGTGGACCTCCAGGTCTACGGGCCCCAACTGGCGGACCTGGCGCGGACCCGTGCCACGGCGGGGGCGGAGAAGGAGAAGGAGAAGGCCCGGGTCTACCTGGAGGCGGCCGCCAAGGAGCCGGGGGCGGAGCGCACCGAGTCGGGCCTCATCTACACGTCCATCACCCAGGGCACGGGCGCGCAGCCGGGGCCCACCGACGCCGTGACGGTGAACTACCGGGGCATGCTGACGGACGGGAAGGAGTTCGACAGCTCGTTCAAGCGTGGCGAGCCGACCGATTTCCCGCTCAGCGGCGTCATCAAGTGCTGGACCGAGGGTGTGCAGAAGATGAGGGTGGGCGGCAGGGCCCGGCTGGTGTGCCCGTCCGACCTCGCCTACGGCGACCGCGGCACGCCGGTCATTCCCGGTGGCGCGGCGCTCGTGTTCGAGGTGGAGCTGCTCGACGTGAAGCCCGCGCAGCCCACCGAGTAGGCCGCCCCCAGGTATCTTCACCCCCTTGGGTCGTCTAGGCTGCCACGCTTTGCTCGATGAGGGGGCACACCATGGCAGCCGTTGAGTCCGTCCTGCGGTCCGCCCAGCCCGGGCTGATGTTCACCCCGACGCATGGCTTGTTCATCACCGGCTGGCTGAAGGAACCGCACGCCAGCGAACCCGTGCTCCTGGCCTTGAAGCAGCTCGTCGCGAGCGCGGATGGCCGCTCCGGCCGCCGCCGGATCGTCGCGGCGGTCCAGGGGACGCTGTGGGGCCAGTGGTCGGGCCGCATCCCTCCAGGTGCCCCTTCCCCGGGCTCTGTGCTGGCCACCAGCTCGCACTTCCGCGACTCGGGCGGAGACGTGTGGCTGTACCTCAAGGCGGATTCCGAGGCCGGTGTCGACGCGCTCCGGCAGTCGGTCGAGAAGTCGCTGGGGCCCTTGCTGTCGCGCCACGAGCAGACCCGTGCGGCGATGCCTCCGGACCGGAAGATCCTCGACCAGCACTTCGTCGACGGCATCACCAGCCCGAGCGACCCCGCGGCCGTGGTGGAGAACATCCTCCAGACGGGCACGGACAGCTCGCCCGGGAGCTGCTGGGTGCTGGCGCAGAAGTTCGAGGTCGCGTGGACGGCGTTCAGCGACATGAGCGTCAACGCGCAGCAGAACGTCATTGGCCGGGACGACCAGGCCGTCCTCATCCCCGACCAGGACATCCGCAGCCATATCAAGCGGGTGCGCGTGCTGGCGGAGGATCACTCCAACCGCGAGCTGGTGCGCCAGGCGCTGCCCTTCGGCCATGCGCCCAGCGGCGGTGGACGCGAGAAGGGCATCTATTTCGTTGGTTTCGCCCGGAACACGCACGTCTTCGAGACGATGCTGGGGCGGATGGTGGGCGGGGCCTCGGGGGACTCGGACAAGCTGCTGGGGGTCATCAACGCGGTCTCCGGCGGCTACTTCTACGTGCCCTCCGCGGCGGAGCTGGGGGTGGACGAAGGACTGGAGCCCTCCGACTTCGAGCCCGCGCCCCTGTGGAAGGTGCGCAGCGCCAACGGGCTGATGTTCTACAACTCGGCGGACTACCTGAACGTGATGGGGACGGGCCAGTACGTGCTCGGGGATCCTCCGTCCCAGCGCATCCTCGGGTTGCTGGGGAAGGTGTTCGGGCGCTGGCGCAGCAAGTGGTACCGCCGCCTGGACACCCCCCGGGTGCCGCCCCTCTCCGAGTTCCTCGACAAGGGCGAGCGGCATTACCTGAAGGCCTCCGTGGCGGTGCGCCGGGGCCTGTCCATCCAGCGCATGCTGACGCGCGTCTGGACGACCACCGAGTACCCGCTCCGGCGCGACACGTGGGCGTGGCGGGCGGACCTGTTCCGGATCGATCCGGAGGATGTGCTCGTCGGGGTGATGCCAGAGCTGTCGCTCGGCCGGGGCAAGGAGGTCATGCCCTACCTGAACGACGAGGAGCGGCTGGCGGGCTTCCTGGCGTTGCTGGACGAGACGTCCTCCATGGGGCACGTGGTGCCCAACCACCAGAAGGTGCTGGCGCAGGGGCTGGAGGCGCTGCTGAAGGACTTGCGCAAGCGCGAGAAGAAGGCGGGCACGGACGACCAGCGCGCCTTCTTCCAGTCGGCCATCCTGTCGCTGGAGGGCGTCCAGGGCTACTGCCGCAACTACGCGCTGCTGGCCGAGCGCATGGCCGGGGACTCCTCCACCCACCCGCAGGCGCGGGAGAACCTGCTGGCGCTGGCCAGGCGCATGCGCAAGCTGGCCACGGACAAGCCCGACACCTTCGTGGAGGCGGCCCAGTGCCTCTTCAACCTCCACTGCTGCCTGCACCTGGTGGGCGAGCCGGTGTCCATCGGCCGGTTGGATCAGCTCCTGGCGCCCTTCTTCGATCCCAAGAAGGAGGCCGAGGCCCAGGAGGTGCTCGACGCGCTGTGGGTCAAGCTGGGCGAGAAGGCGCTGCACAACCGGCAGAACGCCACGGACCACGTCACCTACGGGACGACGTCGGTGTCCTACGCCGGAGGCAACTTCCCGCAGGGAGATGGCATCAACCAGTGGGTGCAGCAGGTGACGGTGGGCGGGTACCTCCCGACGGAGGACGCGAAGCCCAAGCCGGGGGCCAACCGGCTGACCCTGCTGTGCCTGCGCTCGGCGCGCCGGCTGCCGCTCAACGCCCCGGTGCTGTCTCTGCGGGTGTACCCGGGCATCGGCGAGGACATCCTCGAGGAGGCGGCGCGCGCGCTGCGCAGCGGTGGCTCGCACCCCATCCTCTTCCAGGAGGACCGGATGGTGGAGGCGCTGTCGGGCTTCTCGCGGCTGCCGCTATCGGCGGCGCGGGACTACGTCTGTGACGGCTGCTACGAGCCGATGATCGCCGGCCAGTGCGAGTTCGCCTTCAGCAACATCATCACCCTGGACGCGCTGGAGCTGGCGCTCAACCAGGGGGCACGCTTCAACCAGGCCGGGCCCGTGTACCTGCGCGGCTGGAAGGTCAGCTTCCGCTCGCCGCACGCCGCGGAGATCACCAGCTTCGAGCAGCTGCAGACGCTGTACCTCGAGCACCTGCGCTACCTGACGGTGCAGTTCTTCACCAGCGTGTTGAACAACTACGGGGCGCTGTGGAACTACTGCCCCAGCCCGCTGCTCTCTCCGCTGATCGACGGCTGTGTGGAGACGGGGAGGGATCTGTCCAACGGCGGCGCGCGCTACCACCTCATCGCGCCCATGTACCTGGCGATGTCGACGACGATCGACTCGCTCTACGCCATCCAGAAGCTGGTCTTCGACCCGGAGACGGCCGTGGCCACGCTGCCGGAGCTGGTGGAGGCGCTGCACAACGACTGGGGCTTTGGCATGGAGGAGCCCTTCCAGAGCCAGCTCGCGGGCAAGCTGCGCTCGGACGAGCGGGCGAAGCGCTTCCAGCAGCTCCGCGCCCGGGCCTTGGAGCTGCCGAAGTTCGGCATGGGGAACCCGGAGGTGGACGCGATCGGGCGCTGGCTGGTGGAGCGCATCACCACGCTGGCCCGGGAGACGCTGGACTCGCCGCCGCCGATGCTGGCCACCACCCTCCAGAATCTGAAGAAGAAGTATTCGGTGCGGGGCGCGCCATGGGAGCTGACGCTCCAGGTGGGCGTGGGCACCTTCGAGGCCTACGTGGGCGACGCGCTCTCCAGCGGAGCCTCGCCGAATGGGCGGCGCAACATGCAGGCCTTCCCCTCGGACTTCAGCCCCACGCCGGTGCCGGAGGATCTGCCGCCCATCGCCCAGGATCCCACGGCGAAGAACCCCGTGGCCGGCACCAACCGCCCCATCTACACGGGGATGAAGAGCTGGAACCAGGACGCCATCAACCTGAAGCTCTCCAACGCGGCGCCGGTGGACCTGAACGTGCGCGAGAACTTCCCCCAGGAAGACCTGGAGGAGTTCATCCGCCAGTACGCCGCGGGGAACGTGGGCTCCAACCTCATCACGCTGACGATGGCGGATCCGGACACCTACGCCGCGGCGGCGGTACAGCCGGAGCGCTACGAGCTGGTGCGCGTGCGCACGGGCGGGTGGACGGAGTTCTTCTCCGCGATGTTCCCGGCCCACCATGCGCAGCACCGGCGCCGGCCCTACTTCGTGCCGGAGCGCCCGCCACAAGGACGCCTCGGACCCGGGGGCCGCGGCAAGCGGCGCTGAAGCACTTCACGGCCCGGGGGCCGCTCCGAAGAAGCAGTCCGGCTCAGTCCCCGAGGTCGATGAGGAGCGTGGTGGTGGCGCCCCAGACGCCATCACCTCCCCGCCGGCCCACCAGCGCGCCCGCGCCCAGCTCCACCACCTTGCCGGGCTTCACCTTGAGACCGCCCACCGCCTCGAAAGCGTCCTCCTCGCCCAGCTCGGCACGCACCTCGCCCATGGGCACCACGAGGCGGGAGCCCACCGCCACCCCCATCCCGAGCGCCACCCGTGGCTCGAGCTCGTCCCGCCGGGTATAGGCGAAGCCGGGCCGCACCACGGCGTTGAGGCCCAGCGGCCCCACCTTCTTGAAGGCCAGCAACGGCGCGCTGAACCCCCACCGGTCGTCGCTGAAGTCCGCGCGGGAGACCTCCCCCGCGAGCCCCGTGGACAGCGAGAAGCCCGTGCCGGCCGACTCCAGGAGCCGGTAGCGCGCGCCCACCTCCACCTGGGACACGCCCCGCGACAGCTCACCCTGCTCCCACTCCCGGCTCCACTCCACCTCGCTGGAGAGTTGCAGCCGGCGGCTCACGCCCACCTCACCCTCGAGCGGCGCCTCGAACTGCGTGCCCTCCGGTGTGTCCCGGAGGTGGAAGGTGGCCTGCGCCTGCACCGCGCCCGGCTCCTGCACCTGCGGCACGTCCGACAGGAAGAAGGACTGGATGGGCCACTCGAAGCGCTCGGGCTCCTCCTGTCCCGCGGCGCTCGCGGCCGAAGCCACCGCCAGCACAACCCCCACCACCACTCCCCTGCCGGGTAGACGACGTCTCATACGCCCAGGATGTGACTCGGACCCCGGACGGACAACGGGTCCGCCTGGCCGTCCGCCCTCCAGCCCAACCGGTGAGCCCCCCGCCCGCGAGCGCAAGCCGGCCCGAGAGCAGCGACAGCAACTGGTGGCTGATGCCGCCAATCGCTCCGAAGAACCCACGGATGAAGTCCTTGACGCGGCCACGGCCGACGACCGGCTCGTTGTTTCCGAAGCGGAAGACGCCCCCTCGGTGAAGCACGCCGCGATACCGCGCGCGTCGAGCGCATCCACAGCTGCGCAGCGTGCAGGGGATGGCCATCACACACCGGCAGCCGCTTCCACCCCACCCGCGACGCGCTCCGCCCGCGGTGCCCGTGCCCCGCCGTGCCGCCGCGAGAGCATCCACCCGAGTCCCAGGGCCAGGAGGGTCCACGAGACGGAGTCGGCCCACGCGCTCCCGAAGCGCTCGCCGGAGGCGAGGAAGAGCGCGCCCATGTGCCACTTGCCCGAGGCGAGGAGGACGGCCTGGTTGGTACCGGTGTGCAGCCCCGAAGCCAGCCAGATGTCGCGGGTGAGCAGGTAGGCGAGGCCGAAGACGATGCCAGCGAGGGTGCGGCTGTAGAAGGCACCGAGGCGGAAGGGCTCGTCGGCGAGGTGGAGCGCGGCGAAGAGGAGCGCGGGGACGAGGAGGCGGAAGAGGAGCGCGCGGTGCCGGAAGAGCTGGAAGGGGACGGCGCGGCTGGTGACCTCTTCGACGATGCTGTTGGCGGTGAGGGTGACGGTGCCGAGCGCGAGCATGCCGAGGATGCCGGTGGCCTCGAAGCGGGAGAAGAGGGTCTCGGTGACCCGCATCTCGCCGGAGGCGAGGGAGACGAACAGGGGCCACCCGGCCACGGCGAGGCCGAGCGCCAGGCCCACCAGGTAGTGCCCGAGACGGCGCACGCCGGGCACGAGCCCGAGCGCCGGGGCCTTGGGTCCAGCGACCTCGCGGTACACCCAGACCGAGACGCCCATCATGGCCGAGAAGAGGACGAGCATGGCCACGAACTCGACGGGGCCCATCATGTCCTTGCCGCCGTGGATGCTCTTGCCCGTGAGGAGGCGCGCGCCCTGGAGCAGGACGAAGGCCAGGATGAACACCAGCACCTGCTGGAGGAGGAAGGCGAGCCAATCGTGACGGCGGAGGAAGGCGAGCGCGGAGGTGGCGAGCGCTCCGAAGCGGGACGACGAAGGCATGGGACGAAGCTCCTCGGGGGAGGCGGGCGGCAAGTGGCGCCTTCCTCCTGGAGCACGAAGGAGCCCCTGGGCGATTGCCCGGGATTCGACCTTCGCCCCCGGCTCCGTCACGATCCGGCTCCACTGCATTTCTCTGTATCTCCTGTTTTCAGCGTTTTGATATCCTTGGGGTGCGAAGCACCTACGCTGAATAGAGGGGGTTACGAATGAGAAGGCCAGACGCACGGAGGGGCGCCACGCGCTACCTCGTGATGGGCTTGTTGGCACTGGCGGGTTGTGGCCGCGAGGATGCGCCCGCTGATGCAGCGCCCTTGGGGAGCCGCTCGGCGGCATTGGAGTCCGGGCCGGATCTGGTCGTCACGCAGGTGCGTGGCCCGGCCAGCGTGTGGAAGGGGCAGGGCTTCACGGCCACCGTCAAGGTGTGCAACCAGGGCACCGCCCCGGCCTACAACTGGCCACGGGTGGAGCTGTTCCTGTCCATGGATGACACGCTGACGCTGCCGGCTCCGGGCACCCCGCCAGGCCCGTCAGACGACCAGGAGTCCATCGGGTTCGCGGACCTGACCCAGTCCCTGCAGCCCGGACAGTGCGAGAGCCGGAGCGTGTACGCCTACGCCGGGCTGCCGCCCGCGTCGACGGGAGATGGCGCCTACTACCTGGCGGCCGCCATCGACACCACCCACGTGGAGATGGAGGCTCGCGAGGACAACAACGTCCTCGTGAGCGGCCTGATGGGCGTGGGCTCCCGCGCCGATCTCGTGGTGACCGAGGTGAGCGCGCCGCCCAGCGTGCGCAATGGCTACGGCTTCAAGGCCTCCGTGAAGGTGTGCAACCAGGGCACCGTCCCCTCCTCGGGAGGTTCCTACTACCCCTACGGCAGCTCCCGGCTGGAGCTGTTCCTGTCGATGGACACCGAGCTGACGCTGCCGGATCCGTCCAATCCGTCCCCGAGCATCCCGATGGATCAGACGTCCCTCGGGTATGTGGAGCTGGAGACGCTCAGCCCGGGGCAGTGCGTGAAGAAGGAGGTGTACGCCTCCACCACCCTGCCGCCCGCGGCGACGGGAGACGGGGCGTACTACCTGGTGGCCGCTGTCGACACGACGCGGCTGGAGCAGGAGCTGCGTGAGGACAACAACGTCCTCGTGAGCGGCCTGGTGGGCGTGGGCGAGCGCCCGGACCTCGTGGTGACCGAGGTGAGTGGCCCGGCCAGCGTCAGGCCCTGGCAGGGCTTCACGGCCACGGTGAAGGTGTGCAACCAGGGCACCTCCCCCACCGCCAGCTACTCCTCCGGCGCCCGGATGGAGCTGTTCCTGTCCGCGGACACCTCGGTCACGATGCCCGCCCCCGGGCAGCCGCCGGAGCTGATGCCCATCGCGTCGGTGAATCTGGACCAGACCCTGTTGCCGGGGCAGTGCGTGACGAAGCGCGTGTTCGCCTCCGCCAGCCCGCCGCCCGAGAGCACGGGGGATGGCGCGTACTACCTGGCGGCCGCCATCGACACCAACCATGTGGAGCAGGAGCTGCGCGAGGACAACAACGTGCGCGTGGGCGGCCTGATGGGCGTGGGCCACCGCTCCGACCTCGTCGTGACCCAGGTGAAGGGCCCCACCAGCGTCCGGCCGGGCCAGGGTTTCCTCGCCACGGTGACGGTGTGCAACCAGGGCACCTACTCCACCAACAGCTACTACCCCAAGGCTCGCCTCGAGCTGTACCTGTCCATGGACACCGAGCTGACGCTGCCGGATCCGTACATGCCCTACCCGGGCATGCCCATGGACCAGCAGGTCATCGGGGAGCTGGAGCTGGACACGCTGTATGAGGGCCAGTGCGTGACGAGGGACGTGTACGCCCACCCCTCGCTGCCCGCCGCGGCGCCGGGCGATGGCGCGTACTACCTGGCGGCCGCCATCGACATCAACCATGCCGAGCAGGAGCTGCGCGAGGACAACAACGTCTTCGTGAGCGGCCTGATGGGCGTGGGCCACCGCTCCGACCTCGTCGTGACGGACGTGAGCGCGCCGCCCAGTGCGCGGCCCGGCCAGAGCTTCATGGCCTCGGTGACGGTGTGCAACCAAGGCACCTCTCCCACCAGCGGCTACTACTCCGGACCGAGGATGGAGCTGTTCCTGTCCACGACTCCCGAGCTCGCGATGCCGGACCCGTCCCTGCCCTATCCGGGCAGCATGAGCCAGGTGCCGCTCGGGTTCATGGAGCTGAACCAGTCCCTCAATCCAGGGCAGTGCGTGACGCAGAGCGTGCCCGCCTCCGCGCACCTGCCGCCCATGGCGCCGCCCGACAGCGCCTACTACCTCGGGGCCGCCGTCGACACGTCCCATACCGAGCAGGAGCTGCGTGAGGACAACAACGTCTACGTGGAAGGGCTGATGGGCGTGGGCTACCGCGCCGACCTCGTGGTGACCGAGCTGAGCGGCCCCACCAGCGTGCGGCCCGGCCAGCCCTTCGCGGTCACGGCGAAGGTGTGCAACCAGGGCACCAGCTCCGCCTATGGCTACTCGCGCCTCGATTTCTTCCTGTCCATGGACACCGAGCTGACGCTGCCGGGCCCGTCCATGCCCTCCTCGGGCTCCGCGGACGACCAGGCGTTCATCGGGAGCGTGGACCTGAGCCAGTCCCTGGCGCCGGGGCAGTGCGTGAACAAGAGCGTGCTCGCCTCCGCGTACCCGCCGCCCATGGCGCCGCCAGACGGCGCGTTCTACCTCGCGGCCGCCGTCGACACGAACAACAACGAGCTGGAGCTGCGTGAGGACAACAACGTGCGCGTGGGCGGCCTGATGGGCGTGGGCCACCGCTCCGATCTCGTGGTGACCGAGCTGAAGGCCCCGGCCAGCCTGTCGCCCGGCCAGAGCTTCCTGGCCACGGTGAAGGTGTGCAACCAGGGCACCAGCTCCACCAGCGGCTACTACTCCGGAGCGCGCCTCGAGCTGTTCATGTCCATGGACACCCAGCTGACGCTGCCGGAGCCGTACATGCCCTCCCCCCCCATGCCGGAGGATCAGCGCTCCATCGGGTACGTGGAGCTGGACCCGCTGAATGAGGGCCAGTGCGTGACGAAGAGCGTGTACGCCAACGCCGACCTGCCGTACGCGGCGCCGAGCAACAGCGCGTACTACCTGGCGGCCGCCGTCGACACGAACAACAACGAGATGGAGCTGCGTGAGGACAACAACGTCCTCGTGGGCGGCCTGGTGGGAGTGGGCTACCGCGCCGACCTCGTCTTGACCGAGCTGAGCGCTCCGGCCAACCTCGCGCCCGGCCAGCCCTTCACGGCCTCGGTGAAGGTGTGCAACCAGGGCACGGCCCCCACCGGCAGCAGCTCCTACTCCGGCATGCCGCGGGTGGAGCTGTTCCTGTCCATGGACGCCGAGCTGACGCTGCCGGGCCCGTACATGCCCTACATGCCGGAGGACCAGCGCTCCCTCGGGTACGTGGAGCTGAGCCAGCAGCTGAATCCCGGGCAGTGCGTGACGAAGAGCGTGCCCGCCTCCGCGGACCTGCCCTACGGGGCCCAGCCGGACGGCGCGTACTACCTCGCGGCCGCTGCCGACTCGACGCAGGTGGAGCCGGAGCTGCGCGAGGACAACAACGTGCGCGTGAGCGGCCCCGTGGGCGTGGGCTACCGCGCCGATCTCGTGGTGACCGAGCTGAGCGCGCCGGCCAGCCTCATGCCTGGCCAGGGCTTCACGTCCTCGGTGAAGGTGTGCAACCAGGGCACCAGCTCCACCAACGGCTATTACTCCCCGCGCCTCGAGCTGTTCCTGTCCATGGACACCGAGCTGACGCTGCCGGACCCGTCCATGCCCTACCCCGGGCCCATGGACCAGACGCCCATCGGCTACGTGGAGCTGAACCAGCCCCTGCAGCCGGGGCAGTGCGTGACGAAGAGCGTGTCCGCCAACGCCTCGCTGCCGCCCGCGGCGCAGGGTGACGGCACGTACTACCTGGCGGCCGCCATCGACACGAACAACACCGAGCAGGAGCTGCGCGAGGACAACAACGTCCGCGTGAGCGGCCCGGTGGGCGTGGGCTACCGCTCCGACCTCGTCGTGACGGAGCTGAGCGTCCCCGACAGCGTGTGGCCCGGCCAGAGCTTCACGGCCTCGGTGAAGGTGTGCAACCAGGGCACCGGTCCCGTCAACGGCTACTCCTACGGGCCGCGGCTGGAGCTGTTCCTGTCCATGGACACCGAGCTGACGCTGCCGGACCCGTACATGCCCTACCCCAGCATGCCCATGGACCAGACGTCCATCGGCTACGTGGAGCTCAACCAGTACCTGAACGCCGGGCAGTGCGTGACGAAGAGCGTGTACGCCAGCGCCTCGCTGCCGCCCGCGGCGCAGGGGGACGGCGCGTACTACCTCGCGGCGGCCGTCGACTCGACGCACATGGAGCAGGAGCTGCGCGAGGACAACAACGTCCGCGTGAGCGGCCCCGTGGGCGTGGGCTACCGCTCCGACCTCGTGGTGACCGAGGTGAGCGCTCCGGCCAACACCATGCACGGCCAGAGCTTCACGGCCTCGGTGAAGGTGTGCAACCGGGGCACGGCCCCCACCAACAGCGGCTACTACGGGCCGCAGGTGGAGCTGTTCCTCTCCATGGACACCGCGCTGACGCTGCCGGAGCCGTACATGCCCTACCCGGGCCCGGCGACGGACCAGGTGTCCATCGGCGCCGTGGAGCTGGACCAGCCCCTGAATCCGGGGCGGTGCGTGACGAAGAGCGTGCCCGCCTACGCGGCCCTGCCGCCGGATGCCATGACCGATGGCGCGCTCTACCTGGTGGCCGCCGTCGACACGGACCACGCCGAGCAGGAGCTGCGCGAGGACAACAACGTCCTCGTGAGTGGCCTGATGGGCGTGGGCTACCGCTCGGACCTCGTGGTCTCCGAGGTGAGCGCCCCGTCCAACCTCGCGCACGGGCAGCCCTTCACGGCCTCGGTGAAGGTGTGCAACCAGGGCACCACCCCCACCCAGGGTTACATGGGCATGCCGCGGGTGGAGCTCTTCCTGTCGATGGACACCGAGCTGACGCTGCCGGATCCGTCCATGCCCTATTCGGGCATGATCATGGACCAGCATTCCCTCGGGTACGTAGAGCTGAACCAGCCCCTGTACCCCGGGCAGTGCGTGACGGCGAATGTGCCCGCCAACGCCTGGATTCCGCCCGCGGCGCAGGACGACATGGCGTTGTACCTGGTGGCCGCGGTCGATACGAACCGCGCCGAACAGGAGTTGCGTGAGGACAACAACGTCCTCGTGAGCGGCCTGGTGGGCGTGGGCTACCGGCCGGACCTCGTGGTGACGCGGGTGAGTGGCCCGGCCAGCATGGCGCCCGGCCAGGGCTTCACCGCCTCGGTCGAGGTGTGCAACCAGGGCACCCAGCCCAGCATGGGCGCCTCGCGCCTCGAGGTGTTCCTGTCGATGGACACCGAGGTGACGCCGCCGGATCCGTCCATGCCGTCTCCAGGCCTGGAGAGCGAGCAGATGCCCGTTGGCTCCGTGGACCTGAACCAGCAACTGGCTCCGGGGCAGTGCGTGACGACGAGCGTGCCCGCCTCCGCCCAGCTGCCGTATGGGGCCCAGTTGGATGGCGCGCTCTACCTGGCCGCTATCATCGACACGACCCGCATGGAGCAGGAGCTGCGCGAGGACAACAACGTCCTCGTGGGCGGACTGATGGGCGTGGGCTACCGGCCGGACCTCGTGGTGACCGGGGTGAGCGCCCCGGCCAGCGCGGGCCATGGCGAGAGCTTCACGACCTCGGTGACGGTGTGCAACCAGGGCACGTCCCCCACCTACGGCGGCTCCTATTACGGATCGGCCGTGGAGCTGTTCCTGTCGACGGATACCGAGCTGACGCTGCCCTCTCCCACCAGCCCGTCCACGGGCATGGAGAGCGACCAGATGCCCATCGGCTACGTGCAGCTGGAGCAGACCCTGGCGCCCGGGCAGTGCGTGACGAAGAGCATGTCCGCCTCCGCCCAGCTGCCTCCCGACGCCCTGGGAGATGGCGCGTACTACCTGGTGGCCGCGGTCGACACGAACCACGCCGAGCAGGAGCTGCGCGAGGACAACAACGTCCTGGTGAGCGGCCTGATGGGCGTGGGCTTCCGCTCCGACCTCGTGGTGACCGAGGTGAGCGCCCCAGCCAGCGTCACGCACGGGCAGTCCTTCACGGCCTCGGTGAAGGTGTGCAACCAGGGCAAGAGCCCGTCCTACGGCGGTTCCTCCTACGGTCCCGGCGTGGAGCTGTTCCTGTCGATGGACACCGAGCTGACGCTGCCCTCTCCGGGCTCGCCCTACCCGTCTCCCGGCATGCTGATGGATCAGCAATCCATCGGGTACGTGGAGCTGGGCCAGCCGCTGAATCCGGGGGAGTGCGTGACCAAGGACGTGCCCGCCCATGCCGCCCTGCCGCCCGCGGCGCAGCCTGACGGCGCCTACTACCTGGTGGCCGCCGTCGACACGGTGGCGATGGAGCAGGAGCTGCGCGAGGACAACAACGTCCACGTGGACGGGCTGCTGGGCGTGGGCTACCGGGCCGACCTCGTGGTGACCGAGGTGAGCGCCCCGGCCAGCGTCGAGCACGGGCAGCCCTTCACGGCCTCGGTGAAGGTGTGCAACCAGGGCACCACGCCGCTCCAGGGCTACGCGGGCCCGTCGCGCGTGGAGCTGTTCCTGTCGGTGGATGCCACGGTCTCGATGCCGTCCACGAGCTCGCCGGGGATGCCGGTGGATCAGCTGTCCATCGGCTCCGTGGAGCTGACCGAGCCCCTGGCTCCGGCGCAGTGCGTGACGAAGGACGTGCCCGCCTACTCCTCCCTGCCGCCCATGGCGCAGGGGGATGGCGCGTACTACCTGGCGGCCGCCATCGACACCACCCAGGCCGAGCAGGAGCTGCGCGAGGACAACAACCTCCTCGTGAAGGGCCTGATGGGCGTGGGCTCCCGGCCCGACCTCGTGGTGACCGAGGTGAGCGCTCCGGCCAGCGTGCAGCACGGGCAGGGCTTCACGGCCTCGGTGAAGGTGTGCAACCAGGGCACGGTCCCCTCCATGGACACGGCCTGGCTGATGGTGATGCTCTCGACGGACACCCAGCTCTCGCTGCCCGACCCGAGCGGCCCGCCGCCCGCGGATCAGATGAAAATCGGCAGCATCGACGTGGCGCCGCTGCCGGCCGGCCAGTGCGTGACGAAGGACGTGCCCGCCTACGCCTCCCTTCCGGCCGGGGCGCAGGCTCCCGGGGTGTTCCACCTGGGCGCCATCGTCGACGTGGACCGCTGGGTGCAGGAGCTGCGCGAGGACAACAACACCCTCGCGGAGACCTCCCTCGAGGTCACGTACTAAGTCGGGAAGGTGACCGGTCCGCGAGGAGCAGCCAGGCCTCGCGGATCGGCTGGAAGTCCCGGTGAGCCAGGAGCCCCGCCATGCAAGCGGGCCCTGGCTCCCATAGCGGGCATGGAGGCTCGCCAGCAGAGGCGCCAGGGAAGGGAAGTCTTTTCCTTCCGCGTGCCCCTGCACACCCTCACGGCATCCCCTACCGCTTGGGAGGAGCCATTGGGGTCCCGAAGCTTCCAGCTCACCCTTGGCGCACGCCTGCTCGAGAATGGCCGCACGCATTTTCGTGTCTGGGCCCCGCGGCGCCGGCGGGTGGACGTCTGTGTCCATGAACCGGGAGGCCTCCGCTACCTGCCCCTCGAGCACTCGGGGGGCGGCTATTTCGAGGGCACCCTGCCCGTCCCGGCCGGCAGCCTCTACAAGTACCGCCTGGATGGCGGAGAGGCCTTCCCGGATCCCTGCTCCCGCTTCCAGCCCGAGGGCCCGCATGGCCCCTCGCAGGTGGTGGACCCCACGCGCTACGCCTGGAAGGACGAAGGCTGGCCCGGCATCACCCCCAAGGGCCAGGTCCTCTACGAGGTGCACCTGGGCACCTTCACGCCCGAGGGCACCTATGAGGCGGCGGCCCGGAAGCTGCCGCTGCTCAAGGAGCTGGGCATCACCACGCTGGAGCTGATGCCGCTGCACACCTGCCCCGGCCGCTTCAACTGGGGCTACGACGGCGTGAGTCTCTACGCGCCCCACCCCGCCTACGGGAGCCCGGACGAGCTGCGGCGCCTGGTGGACGAGGCCCACCGGCTGGGGCTCGGCATCATCCTGGACGTCGTCTACAACCACCTCGGGCCGGACGGGAACTACCTGTCCCAGTACTCCGAGGGCTACTTCAACAAGAAGTACCCCAACGAGTGGGGAGACCCGACCAACTTCGACGACGGAGAGGCGGCTGGGCCCTCGCGGGACTTCTTCATCCAGAACGCCTGCTACTGGGTGGCCGAGTACCACTTCGACGGGCTGCGCGTGGACGCCACGCAGAGCCTGTACGACGCCTCGCCGCGCAACATCGTCGGGGAGCTCGCCGAGCGGGTGCGCGAGGCGGCGGGAAAGCGGCGCCTGCTGCTCATCGGGGAGAACGAGCCCCAGGACGTGAAGCTGGTGAAGCCCCCCACCGAGGGCGGGTACGGCATGGACGCCCTCTGGGTGGATGACTTCCACCACTCGGCGAAGGTGGCGGCGCTGGGCCGCTCCGAGGCCTACCTGCAGGACTACTGCGGCACGGCGCAGGAGCTGCTCTCGTGTGTGCTGCGCAACTCGCTCTACCAGGGGCAGTACTACCAGTGGCAGAAGAAGCCCCGGGGCTCGCCGCTGCTGCACACGGAGGCGCGGCACGTCGTCTTCTACCTGCAGAACCATGATCAGCTCGCCAACGCCCTGAAGGGCGAGCGGCTGCACCAGCAGGCGGGGCCGGCGCGGGCCCGGGCGCTGACAACGTTCCACCTGCTGCTGCCGCAGACGCCCATGCTCTTCATGGGACAGGAGTTCTTCGCCTCCTCACCCTTCCTCTACTTCGTGGACCACCACGCGGAGCTGCGGGAGCTGGTGCGCAAGGGGCGCAATGACTTCCTCTCCCAGTTCCCGAGCGCCCGGCATGCCCTGGAGGAGGAGGGGTACCAGGTGCCTTTCGGGGAGGAGGCCTTCCAGCTGTCCAAGCTGGACTGGTCCGAGCGCGAGAAGAACGCGGCGGCCCTGGCGCTGCACCGGGACTTGCTGAAGCTGCGGCGGGAGGATCCGGTGTTCGCGGCGCAGGACCTGAAGGGGATGGCGGGAGCGGTGCTGTCGCCGCACGCGCTGGTGCTGCGCTATTTCGGGAGCGGGCAGGAGGGCGACCGCCTGGTGCTGCTCAACCTGGGGGCGGAGCTGGAGGTGGCCCCGTGCCCCGAGCCGCTGCTGGCGCCACCTCCGGGAAATAAGTGGAGCCTCCTGCTGACTTCAGAGCAGGTCCGCTACGGCGGAATGGGAAGCCCCCCCTTCGCGGATGACACGCGCATGCGGGTGCCTGGACAGACATCGCTCGTGCTCGCGAGCGAGGAGACGAAGCCGTGACCCCTGGAACTGAGTGCCCCTCTCTGCCCCGGCTCGCCTTCGAGTGGCCCACGGGCGCGGACTTCTCGGACGTCCTCACCCGCGAGTGGCTCGTGAGCAACGGGCGTGGCGGTTATGCCGCGGGCACGGTGGCGCGGTGCAACACGCGGCGCTACCACGGGCTGTTCATCCCCGGCCTGGAGAAGCGCGGCCGCACGGTGATGCTGGCGCGGCTGGGCGAGCAGGCCATGGTGGAAGGCCGTAAGTACCGGCTGGACGCGGAGGAGCGCGCGGACGGGACGCAGGTGTCCGAGGGCGCCACGCTGCTGCGCGGCTTCCACCTGGACGGCCTGGTGCCGCATTGGATCTACCAGGTGGGCGAGGCGCGCTTCCAACGCAAGCTGGCGCTGGTGCACGGGGAGAACACGCTCGTCGTGGTGTGGGAGCACCTGTCGGGTCCCGAGGTGACGCTGCGGCTGCGCCCCTTCCCGGCCCTGCGCATGCACGACGACAAGCTGCACCACACGCTGCTCGAGCCCGTCGTGCACCTGAGGGGCTCGCGGGTGGAGCTGCAGGCCACGGACGGCGCGCCGCCCATGCGGATGCGCATCTACTCGCCCTGCCCGGCGCCGTTCGTGAGCATGGGCGAGACGAGCGCACCGCAGTTCTTCCGGGTGGAGAAGGCGCGCGGGTACGACTACGTGGAGACGCTGTCGAGCCCGGGCTACTTCGAGTGCACCCTGCGGCCGGGCGAGCACTTGGCGATGGGCGTCACCACCGAGGCCTGGACCGTCCTGGAGCGGGATCCCGTGGAGACGCTGGCGCTGGAGTATGAGCGCGAGCGGCGGCTGCTGGTGCGGGTGCCCGAGGAGGCGCGCTCGGGCGTGCCGGCGCGGCTGGTGCTGGCGGCGGACCAGTTCATCATCGATCCGATGCGCCCCGCGGACGACGCCTGGGCGCGCGCGGTGGGCCAGGACGCGCGCTCGGTGATCGCCGGCTACCACTGGTTCACGGACTGGGGCCGGGACACGATGATCTCCCTGGAGGGGCTGACGCTGTGCACGGGGCGGCCCCGTACGGCGGCGGCCATCCTGCGCACCTTCCAGCACTACGTGCGTGACGGCCTGCTGCCCAACCTCTTCCCCGAGGGTGGCAACGAGGGCCTGTACCACACGGCGGATGCGACCCTGTGGTTCTTCCACGCGGTGGACCGTTACCTCGAGCACACGAAGGACTACGAGCTGCTGCGGGACTTCTACCCGACGATGGCGAGCATCATCGAGCACCACCAGAAGGGGACGCGCCACAACATCCGCGTGGATCCAGCGGATGGCCTGCTGAGCCAGGGTCAGGAGGGCTACCAGCTCACGTGGATGGACGCGAAGGTGGACGGCTGGGTGGTGACGCCGCGGCGCGGGAAGCCGGTGGAGATCAACGCGCTGTGGTTCAACGCGCTGCGGTTGATGGTGGAGTGGTCGGAGCGGCTGGGCAAGGACCCGAGGCCCTACGCGGGAGCGGCGGAGAAGGCCTACGCGAGCTTCAACCGGCGCTTCTGGAACGCGGCGGAGGCGTGCCTGCTCGACGTGGTGGATGGGGAGGACGGGAAGGATGATCCAGCGGTGCGGCCCAACCAGGTGTTCGCCATCTCGTTGAAGTACCCGGTGCTGCGGCGGGACAAGTGGGAGCCGGTGCTGGAGAAGGTGCGCAAGGAGCTGCTGACGCCGGTGGGCCTGCGGAGCCTGGCGCCGGCGCACACGGACTACAAGCCGAAGTACGACGGAGACCTGCGGGCGCGCGACGCGGCGTACCACCAGGGCACGGTGTGGGGCTGGCTGATCGGCCACTACGTGGACGCGACGATGAAGGTGAACTCGGACAAGGCGGCGGCGCGGGCGCTGCTCAAGGGCCTGGAGGAGCACCTGGATCACGCGGGTCTGGGGCAGATCAGCGAGGTCTTCGACGCCACGGAGCCGTACCGGCCGCGCGGGTGCATCGCGCAGGCCTGGAGCGTGGCGGAGGCCCTGCGCGTCTTCCTGAAGACCGGCGTGCACTGAAGCGCTCGTCTGCTAGGGTGCGCGCTCATGGCATCCACTGAGCTCCGCACCCTCTACCCGCCCATCGAGCCCTACAACACCGGCCGTCTCCGCGTGTCGCCCATCCACGAGATCTACTTCGAGGAGAGCGGCAACCCGAAGGGCAAGCCGGTGGTGTTCGTCCATGGTGGGCCGGGCAGCGGCACGGATCCCAAGCAGCGGCGCTTCTTCGATCCGGCGGCGTACCGCATCGTCCTGTTCGATCAGCGCGGCTGCGGCAAGAGCACGCCCTTCGCGAGCGTCGAGGAGAACACCACCTGGCACCTGGTGGAGGACATGGAGACGCTGCGCCGCCACCTGGGCATCGAGAAGTGGCTCGTGTTCGGCGGCTCGTGGGGCAGCACGCTCTCGCTGGCCTATGCGCAGAAGCACCCGGAGCGAGTCTCGGAGCTGGTGCTGCGCGGCATCTTCCTGCTGCGCCAGCAGGAGATCCGCTGGTTCTACCAGCACGGCGCGCACACCATCTTCCCGGACGCGTGGGAGGACTACCTCGCGCCCATCCCGCCCGAGGAGCGGGGAGACCTGGTGCGGGCCTACCACCGGCGGCTGATGGGAGACGATTCCAAGGTGCGCCAGGAGGCGGCGCGGGCCTGGAGCGTCTGGGAGGGCCGCACCAGCTACCTCGCGCCCAACGCGAACTACATCGCGCACCTGGGCGAGGACGACTTCTCGCTCGCCTTCGCGCGCATCGAGTGCCACTACTTCGTCAACCGCGCCTTCCTGCGCAGTGACACCCAGTTGCTGGACGACGTGCCGCGCATCCGCCACATCCCGGCCGTCATCGTCCAGGGCCGCTATGACATGTGCTGCCCCATGGACAGCGCCTGGGCGCTGCACAAGGCCTGGCCGGAGGCGGAACTGAAGATCATCGCGGACGCGGGCCACGCGGCGTACGAGCCGGGCACCACGGCCGCGCTCGTCGAGGCCACGGACAAGTTCCGCCGGTAGCGGGAGTGCGCTACCGCTGCAGGTAGAGCGGCCACCGGTCATCTTCCTGGAACACCCCCAATATCCAACTCGGACTGAGGGAGTGCACGAGTACCGAGGTGCAACGGTGCTTCGTCCACAGCGGCAGCAAGGACTCCAGTCCCTGCTCCAGCTCGACCTGCAGCCAGGGCGTCCCTCCCACCTTCTGGCTCAGCGCGCTGGCGACGATGAAACAGTGCTGCTCGATCTCGAGTCCCTTCGTGGCGCCGCGCAGCCAGCGTGCGAATGCCTCGGGCGCTTCCCAGGGGCGCTCGCGGTGCTCGTAGGAGAAATCGTCATGCGGGATCTCCAGGAGCCCCGAGATGCCCTGCATGGCCTCGAGCACGCCTACCTGCCGCCCGACGTACGCGCTCAGGCCCACCAGCCGGACTCCCTCCAACTCCGCGAAGAAGGACTGGAGTTCCGGCCTCTCCAGGAGCCGTGGGTCCTCGCTCTGATTGTGGACGAGCACGAGGTTGCAGACCACCCGGAACCCCACCCGCTCATCCACCAGTTCCCAGGGGCCGACGTCGCGTTCCACCAGGGTGAGCACGGCGTCCTGCCAACCCGTGGGGCCCGACAAGAATTCACAGCCCCGGCAGTCGATGAGCACCTCCCCGAGATGGCCGGGGCGCATCAACCGGATCTTCAGTTGCTTGAGGTAGTCGCTGTACTCGTGAAGGGACGCGCACGCGCCCCTCCACTGCTCGAGCGTGCGGCGGGTCTCCTCCCGCCGCTCCGGGGTCATGAACTTCCGCAGCCGCTGATCGATGGCCGAGGAGCGCATCGGGTCCCGGCTCAGCCCCCGTGCTTCTCGATGAGCTTGCCGATGCGGGGAATGGCGGCCTCGACGTTCTTCTTCGCCGTGCCGCGCAGCTTCTCGTAGGTGCCCTTGACGAGGCCGCTCTGCGCATTGCGGACCTTGCCGTCGGTGATGGCGAGCAGGGCATCCGCGGCGCGCCCCGCGTTCGACGCGATATGGGCCCCGACCGGCTTCCCACCCGTCTTGGCCTCCTGGAAGAGCGGATCCAGCGCCTTGGCGAACTCGGGGAGGAGATCCACCACGGCGTGCCGGATGAAGCCGGGCTTGATGTTCTTCACGGCGCTGTAGCCCGCCTTGATGGCGAGACCCGAGATGCCGCCCTTGTCGGCGACCTCGGCGTCGATGAGCGCGCAGCAGTCGTCGACGACCGCCGCCTTCTTGTTCTCGTTGGTCAACGTCTCGGTGAGTGACGCCATCGAATCGTGCCTTTCGTTCACTGGACGGAACGCGCCCGGAGGCCGCGAAGCCCCGTCCGGTCCGCCCGGGCGCATAGCACATCCCACCCCGCGCGGGAGGGCCCTTGCTCCTCGGGCCAGCCCCCCAGGTAAACACCCCCGGGGTCCGAATCAAGGAGGGGCGCCCCCGGGTGTCCGGGTCCTGTCACGTGCGAGGACTGCCAGTGCCCACCGGGAGGAGAACGAAGCCGAGCGGCAACAAGGCGGCTCCCGCCAGCACCGGGGCGGCCCCCCAGGAACCGAGCAGTCCTCCCGCGAGCGCGCTCCCCCCGGCCACGCCCAGTGACCAGCACGCGCTGTAGAAGGAGAAGCCCTCCGCGTGCCGCATGGGAGGCACCGCCTGCTGCAACAGGAAGGTCAGCGTGCCCGTCAGGGGCGCGAGGAAAAGCCCGGCGGCGAGGAGCCACACGGCCAGCCCCTGCACGGAGGCCATCCACCCGAGCGGGAGCAACGCCAGCCCCCACGCCAGCAGCAGGCCCCGCGCGCGCCAGGTGCCATCCGCTCGGCCGGGGGCCACCGGAAGCACCGCATGGGCGAGCCCTCCCGCGACGCTCGCGGCCGAGAGCAGCGCGGCCAGTGCCCCCCACACCGAGGCGCTGGAGCCGAGCTCCTCCAGGCGCGAGGGGAAGCCGGCCTCCATGGCCCCCCAGCTCAGCCCGAGCACGGCCACCATGCCAAGCACCCGCGGAGCCCCGGGCGTCCGCCACACCGGCACGGTGGGAAGGACGATGGCCGGTGCGGGAAAACGCTCGGGAAGGCCCAGGCACAGCACGCTTGCCCCGAGCGCGCTCACGCCCATCAGCCCCAGCGCCGGCAGGGGCGAGCCCGAGATGGACGTCACGCCCACCAGCAGCGGGCCCACCACCCACTGCAGCTCCACCAGCACCGCGTCGAGCGCGAAGGCGGCCTCGCGCCGTCCGGCGGGAGCCACCGAGGAGAGCAACGCGCGGAATCCCCCCTGGAGCCCGGACGGCATCACCCCGAGGAGCAGCGCGAGCACCAGCAGCACCGCGGAGGGCGCTCGCACCAGGGCCGCCAGCGCGAGCCCCAGGACGATCACGGCCTGCCAGAGGAGCGCGTACCGGAGTCCCGCGTTGAGGCCGGTGCGATCCAACCGCCGGCCCCGCCACGGCGCCACGACGGCGGCCCCCACGGCCTGAGCACTGGCCATCCACGCGCCGAGCGTGAAGGACTCACTCGCCCACCGGCCGGTGAGCAGCAGGACGAAGGCCGTCATCGTTCCGGGCAACCGGGCGAAGAACGCCGCCAGCACCCAGCGCCGCCAGGCCTGGTCACGCCAGAGGTCCCGAGCGGGAGCCAGTCGCATCGTCGCGGCCATGGGAAGACACCTCCTTGCTCGGAGTCACGCCACCGGAAGGGGCGGACGAGCAAGAGGAAGATGCTCGCGGGCCGCTGGAGCGACAATCGATTAAGGTGCCCGGGTACGGTGAGTTTTTCTCACAGCCCCCTCGTGAGCCATGACGCCTCCCCTGCCCCCGCTCAATGCCCTCCGCGCCTTCGAGGCGGCCGCGCGCCATCGCCACCTGGGACGTGCCGCGCGTGAGCTGGGCGTCACCCACGGGGCCGTCAGCCGGCAGGTGCACCACCTCGAGGAGCACCTGGGCTGCCGGCTCTTCACGCGCACCGGACGAGGCCTGGAGCTCACCGAGCGGGGACGGGAGCTGGCCGAGCGCGCCACCCGTGTCTTCGCGGACCTCGCCCTGGCGGTGGACCGCGTCTCCACCAACCCCACGCCGGCCACGCTCGTGGTGGGTGCGCCGCGCGCCTTCGCCACACGGTGGCTCGCACCCCGGCTGGGCGGCTTCTGCGAGGCGCACCCGTGGCTCGAGCTGCGCCTGGACGGCTCGCGCGACGAGGCCGAGCTGGGACGGGGCGAGGCGGACGTGAGCATCCGTTTCGGCGAGGGCCCCTGGCCGGGCGTCATCGTGGATCCGCTGGGCGAGGAGCGGCTCTTCCCGGTGTGCGCGCCCTCGCTGCTCCACGGCCCGCGGCCGCTGCGGAGCCTGGAGGATCTGCCGCGGCACACGCTGCTGCACTACGCCGACACGCCGGACTGGCCCAACTGGCTCGCGGCGGCGGGCAGCTCGGGAATCGACGTGTCGCGAGGGCCGCGCTTCAGCGAGATGACCGCGCTGCTCTCGGCGGCCGAGGCCGGCCAGGGCCTCGCCATCGCGCGCACCTCGCTGGTGCAGCATGAGTTGCAGAGCGGACGGCTCGTCCGGCCCTTCCCGGGAGAGGCGGTGGATGGGAGGGCCTACGTGCTCCTCACCACGGCGCGCGCCCAGCGCCAGCCCAAGGTGAGCGCATTCCGGACGTGGCTGCTCCGGGCGGTGAACCCCTCGAGCCAACCCCCGTCAAGGCAGTGACCAAAGGGGCATTGATATTCCCTCTCCCCTCGGGAGAGGGTCAGGGTGAGGGTGCCCGAGCCCGTTCTTCAACCCGTGGCCCTCACTGTGCGCAATGGGTTCAACCCGGGTCCACCGATACCCTCACCCCGTCCCTCTCCCGGAGGGCGAGGGGAAATGGGCGCGGTTGTCAGCGCGGGTTCCCAGGAGCACGCCTTCGCGAACTGCACTGAAGGGGCTCAGGCCACGGAGCCGTGGTGGAGGTCCGCCGCACGAGGGTCATTGGTGCGCGGGTCGTCTTCCGCCTCGTGCTCGTGCGCCACCGGCAGCAGGACGCGGAAGGTGCTCCCCTGCCCCACGGTGCTCTCCACGGACATCTCGCCTCCGAGCCCGCGGATGATGTCGTGGCTGATGGACAGCCCCAGGCCCGTGCCCTCTCCCACCGGCTTGGTGGTGAAGAAGGGCTCGAAGATGCGCTCGAGGTTCTCCACGGGAATCCCGCAGCCGTTGTCCTGCACCTCCACCACCGCCTGCGAGGTGCCGTGCATGCGCGTCACCAGGCGGATCTCCCCACCCGCCTTGGCCAGGGCCTGCGCCGCGTTGATCAGCAGGTTGGTGAAGACCTGGGCCAGTTGCACGGAGTTGCCCAGCACCTGGGGCAGCTCCCCGTAGTCGCGCACCAGCCGCCCCCGGCTGCGCAACCGGCCCCACGCCAGGTGCACCGAATTCTCCAGCACCTCGTGCAGATCCAACGGGTGGGTGGTCACCGTGTCGCCCCGCGAGAGCGCCCGGAGGCTCTCGACGATGAGCCGCATGCGCTCGGTGCCCTCACGGGCCTCGTTGAGCGCCTCCATCAGCTCCTGCCCGTCCTCCTCCGGGAGCGTCAACCGGCGCAGCTCGGTGCCGATGAAGCCGAGGTTGCTGGAGACGAAGGCCAGCGGGTTGTTGATCTCGTGCGCCACCCCCGCGGCGAGCATCCCGATGGAGGCCATGCGCTCGTTGAGCCGCAGGCGCACCTCGTTCTCGCGCTGCGCGGTGATGTCGCGCACCGTGACGGCCATGCAGTCGCCCACCGCGCACAGCTGGCGGCGGAACCAGCGGCGGCCCTTGCCGGGCAGGAGCTGATCCACCTCGTCGTCATGCGTCCGGCCGGTCCCCCAGACCTGGTCGCACAGGTGGCGCGGCGCCACGAAGGCCGCCTGCGGGAAATCGGAGAGCGGCCGCCCTTCCGCCGCGCGGGCGTCACAGCCCAGCAGGGACTCGGCGTGCGTGTTGATGCGCAGCAGCCGCAGTTGCTCCGGCTCTCCCCGGAGGATGAAGAAGGCATCGAAGCTGTTGCTGGCCGCCGCCCGGAAGAGCGCCTCGCTCTGACGCTGGGCCGCCTCGCCCCGCCGGTGATGGGACAGATCCCTGGCGATCCCGAACAGCCCCACCACCTGCCCATCCGGCTGGCGGATGACGCCCTTGGTGGAGAGCCAGTCGCGCTGGACTCCCGCCATCTGCTCGCTCATCTCCGCGTAGAGCGTGCGCCCGGCCAGCAGCGTCTGCCGATCGAACTCCAGCGTGTTCTGCGCTTCCTCCTCGGTCATCAGCTCGCGGTCGGTGCGGCCGACGATCTCCTCCACCGGCTTGCCGAGGTAGTGCGCCCCCACGCTGTTGATGAAGGTGTAGCGGCCCTGCAGATCCTTGGTGAAGACGGCGTCTGGCATCTCCTCGACGATGGAGAGGAAGAGCTCGCGGTACGGCAGCTCTGGATGGCTCTTCATGATGATGAAATATCCACAAATCGGAGCACGCGAGCAGTTGGACTCCCGTCCCGTCCGCCCTCCGGACGTCCAACAGCGCACGCTCCATCCCGCCGGGTTCGGGCTCTCGTTCGGTGGATTACACCTACACCCCACCTGGGCGCAGAAGGTAGGGTAGCCGCGAGATGAAACCTTCTTCCGACAACCTCCAACCCACGCACTTCCCCAGCCTGCCGCAGCCCGGCCAGGCGGTGGAGCTCCAGGAGCTCTACACCTCGGTCGTGAAGAAGGCCCAGGACGCCATCAGCTGGTACGACGCACGCAAGCGCCGCCACAAGAACCGGGCCCTCTTCTATCGCATCACGGCCATCGTCCTGGCGGGAGCGGCCTCCATCGTCCCCATCGTCCTCGCGATGGTGCCCCCGGATCAGGGCTGGAATCCCGCACGGTGGGTGCCGATCGCGTCGATCCTCGCGGCGGCCAGCGCCGGCTGCATCGGGATCGACAAGCTCGTCGGGAACTCGGCGAGCTGGATGCGCTACCTGACGACGATGCTCGACCTGGAGGCCCAGCTCGAAGCGCTCCAGTTCGCCTGGGCTCGCCGGGCCCTCGAGGCCCAGACCCTCAAAGCGTCCAACGACGACAACCTCATCGCGAGCCTCAACCTGCTCCAGGAGGCACTCGCCCAGGCCAACCAGTCGGTCAAGACGGAGACCATGGAGTGGGTGGCCCTGTTCTCCGGCAACCTCCAGGAGGTCGAGAAGTCCATCGTGGCCCAGCGCGCGGCACTGGCCACCCTGCCCACTCCCAGCTACGGCGCCCTCAAGCTCGAGGTCACCAACACCGACACCCTGGACGGGCAGCAGTACGAGGTCCAGCTCGGGGAGTCGAAACTGCTCACGCACAGCGGCCCCACCAAGGCCTTCACCGGGCTGGCCATCGGGTTGCTCGCGATTCGCGTCACTGCCACGCGCAAGAAGACCCCGGTCTCCGCCGAAGAGGTCGTCGCCATCCGGCCCGGGGAGACGACGGTGGTGAAGCTCTCCCTGCCCTGAGCCGCACGACCCACCTCGGCGCGAAGCTCGGCCTCATCCAGGGCCGAGCCCCCTGCTTGGGCCTCCAACCTTCGGGGATTTTCGCCCGGGAAACGGTCATCCCCCCCTGAGGTGCCAAGGTAGGGTCAGGTAGGGCCCGAAAAAACCTCCAAAACGGGCCCTGTAAAAACGAAAGCGTTCCGCCCTAGTCACGATGGGCTCTCGATGCAACTACCCGCTTTCACTGAGGAACGTTGCCAACCGGCGGCTGGCATCCCGGTTGCTTTTGGCAATGGGCACGAAGTCGCAGCACGAACCTCAACGTCCTCTAGCCCCCGAGAGACCCCATGCAGGCCACCTCCTCCCTCTCCTCCGCCGAAACCCTCACCACGTACCTCTCGGACATCAGCCAGTACCCGCTGTTGACCGTGCAGCAGGAGCAGACGCTGGCCCGCAACTTCCGCTCGGGCGACCTGTCCGCCGGCCACCGCCTGGTGACGAGCAACCTGCGCTTCGTCATGAAGGTCGCCTACGAGTACCGCTCCTACGGCATCAAGATGTCCGACCTCATCCAGGAGGGGAACATCGGCCTGATGAAGGCGGTGCAGAAGTTCGATCCGGACAAGGGCATCCGCCTCATCTCCTACGCCGTCTGGTGGATCCGCGCGTACATCCAGAACTACATCCTCAAGAACTGGTCGCTGGTGAAGCTCGGCACCACGCAGGCGCAGCGTCGGCTGTTCTTCAGCCTGGCCCGCACCCGCCGCGAGCTGGAGAAGCTGGGCTCGGGCGATGGCGCCATCGTGGACGCCGAGGAGATCGCCCGGAAGCTCAACGTGAAGGCCTCCGAGGTGCGCGAGATGGAGCAGCGCATGGGCGGCCGTGATCTCTCGCTCGACGCTCCCGTCGGCGAGGAGGGTGACGCCACGCACCTGGACTTCGTCGAGTCCGAGGGCGCCTCCCAGGTGGACGAGGTCGCCGACCGGCAGCAGGCGCAGATCACCCGCGAGCGCATCCGCATGGCGCTGCAGCGGTTGGATCCCCGCGAGCGCTTCATCATCGAGAACCGCGTGATGGGTGACGCGGAGATGACGCTGAGCGAGCTGGGCGAGCACTTCGGCTTCTCCCGCGAGCGCGCCCGCCAGCTGGAGATCCGCGCCAAGGACAAGCTCAAGGCCGAGCTGGCCTCGCTGATGGTCGAGGTGGGTCAGGACGAGTCGGCGGAGGCCCGCTAGGCGGGAAGACCCTCCCCCTGCCCCTCTCCCCAAGGGAGAGGGAACCTCCACTGAGCCTCGGGAACGCGTAAGGTAGCGGGGCGATGAAGCCGTGGAAGGTGATTGATCGGGCGCCCGCGCCGGGCGGCGGAGAGCTGGTGCTGCACCAACGGGGCGAGGAGTTCGCCATCCGGGTGAACGGCCGCGAGCTCATGTCCAGCCGCCAGCACGGCTCCGAGGAGAAGATGGCCGAGGTGGCCTGCACGGGCCTCGGCGGCAAGCGGCCCCGGGTGCTCGTGGGAGGCCTGGGGCTGGGCTACACCGTCCGGGCCACGCTGGAGCGGCTCCCCCCGGGAGCCGAGGTGGTGGTCTCGGAGCTGGTCCCCGCCGTCGTCGCGTGGAACCAGGGTGTCCTCGGACCCCTGGCCGGGCGGCCGCTGGAGGATCCCCGGGTGAAGGTGGAGACCCGCGACGTGGGGGAGCTGCTCCGCCAGGCGGAAGCGCACTACGACGCGGTGCTCCTGGACGTGGACAACGGCCCCGAGGCGCTCACCCAGGAGGAGAACCGCTGGCTCTACGGCGAGCGGGGGCTGGGCTCCATCCGGCGCGCCCTCAAGCCCCGGGGCGTGGTGGTGGTGTGGTCCGCCTCGCCGGACAGGGCCTTCGCCACCCGGCTGAAACGGGCGGGGTTCGCCACCGAGGTGGTGGAGACGCCCGCGCGCGGCAAGGGCGGTGGACCCCTCCACACCCTCTTCATCGGGCGCTCCGGGTGAACACTCCCCGGCATTTTTCGTGAAGAAATGAAAGGGGGGACTTCCTTTGTTCCCTCAAAGCTGCCAGATAGGGGCCTCCGGTCGCACAGAGCGGCGGAGATCCGGCGCATTCCAACGCGTCGGACGAGAAAGAAGACAAGTAATGGCTACTGGTACTGTGAAGTGGTTCAACGACGCGAAGGGCTTCGGTTTCATCACGCAGGAGGGCGGTGGCGAGGATCTGTTCTGCCACCACACCGCCATCCAGACCGAGGGCTTCCGCACCCTGGCCGAGGGCCAGCGCGTTGAGTTCGACGTCGCCCGCGGCCCCAAGGGCCTGCAGGCGCAGAACGTGCGCCCCATCTGATGGGGACCTGAGCCACTTCGCTCGACGATAGAGGCTCGATCCAGGGCCTGCCTCCCAACCATGGGGGCAGGCCCTTGGTGTTTCTGGAGGTCAGGGTTTGCGTCCGGCCCACGGGCGCGCCTGCTCCAGCTGCGCGGCCAGGCGGAAGAGCGTGGCCTCGTCTCCGAAGCGGGCGGCGAACTGCACGCCCACGGGCAGCCCGGCGGCATTCCAGTAGAGCGGCACCGACATGGCCGGCTGCCCCGTCTGGTTGAAGAGCTGGGTGTTGGGAGTCCGCTCCAGGCTGTTGCCGGCGAGCTCGTCGAGCAGCTTGAGGAACGCGGGCTTCAACGGGAGCTTGCGCAGCACGGCCAGCGCGGCGAGCTCGGTGGGCTTGAGCGCCAGCTCCCCGATGCGCACCGGCGGGTACGCGAGCGTCGCGTCGAGGAAGAGCTCGTACCGCTCGTGGAAGGCCGCCATGATCCGCCCGGCCTTGTGCATGGCGTTGCGAGCGCGCTGTAGATCGGCCGCGGTGAGGATGGTGCCGAGCTGCGCGAGCGCCCAGGTGGACGGCTCGACGTCGGTGGCGCCCACCGTCTTGCCCATCTGCTGGCCAATCTCCTCCAGCTGCAGCGCCACGTTGGCCGCGACGTTCACCAGGTAGGCGCGCACCATCTCCTCGCGATCGAAGCGCGGCGCGTCCTCAATGACTTCGTGTCCCAGCTCCTGGCAGAGCTTCGCCGCGTCCTGGACGGCCGCCTTGCAGTCCGGGTGCATGTACTTGCCGAAGAGCGAGCCGGTGGAGAAGGCGATGCGCAGGCGGCCGGGCGCGGCGCCCACCTCCTGGAGGAAGGGCCGCGCGGGGGGCGGCGCAGCATAGGGCGCACCCGGGTCCGTCCCATGGGTCGCATCGAGCATCGCGGCGCTGTCCCGCACGCTGCGCGTCAGCACGTGCTGCTGGACGAAGCCACCCCACCCCTCCCCCACGTCCGGGCCCAGTGGATTGCGGGCGCGGGTGGGCTTGAGGCCGAAGAGGCCGCAGGCGGACGCGGGGATGCGGATGGAGCCGCCTCCGTCGCCCCCGTGCGCCATGGGCACCACCCGGGCCGCCACGCACGCCGCCGAGCCTCCGCTCGAGCCGCCCGGCGTGTGCTCCGGGTTCCAGGGGTTGCGCGTCGGCCCGTTCAGCGCCGTCTCGGTGACGCCGAGGATGCCCAGCTCGGGCGTGGCCGTCTTGCCCACGAAGATGACGCCCGCGCGGCGGAAGCGCGCCATGAGTTCCGAGTCATGGTCCGGGACGTAGCCCACCAGCGCCCGGCACCCGCCCGCGTAGGGCTCGCCCGCCAGATAGCCGTCCAGGTCCTTCACCAGGAAGGGCACGCCGGAGAAGGGCCCCTCGGGGAGCGGGCCCGCGGCCGCCTTGCGCGCCTGCGCGTACATCTTGTGGACCACGGCGTTGAGCTTCGGGTTGACGGCCTCGATCCGCGAGATGGTCTCCTCCACCAGCTCGGTGGGATGGAGCTCCTTCTTGCGGACCAGATCGGCGAGCGCCGTGGCGTCGAGTGCGTCGTATCCCTGGATGGCCATGGGCCTGCTATCTAGCACCGCCATGGCGAAACCCCAGTACTGGCTGATCAAGAGCGAGCCCTCCGTCTACGCCTACGCCCAGCTGGAGAAGGACGGCAGGACGCAGTGGACGGGCGTGCGCAGCTTCGAGGCTCGCAACAACCTCCGGGCCATGAAGCCCGGGGACCTGTGCCTCTACTACCACTCGAACGAGGGCAAGGCCGTGGTGGCCGTGGCCCGCGTGCTCACCGAGCCGGGCGAGGACCCCACCGCGCCCGGTGAGGACTGGGCCTCGGTGGAGGTCGGCCCCCTGGTCGCCCTGAAGGAGCCGGTGACGCTCGCCACCGTCAAGGCCACCCGGGAGTTGAAGGAGTTCCCGCTCATCACCCGGAGCCGCCTGAGCGTGGCCTCCGTCACCCCCGAGCACTTCAAGCGCATCCTCGAGATGAGCGGGACGAAGCTGCCCAGGGCCCGCTCCGCCTGAGCCCGCCACCTGTCGCGCAGGAAGCACGTCCCGGCCGGTACTCCCACGTCCCCGCGTGCCCTGCGCTACGGTGTCCGCATGGCTGAAGGCCCCGCTGATTCCACCCCACCGGCTTCCGACGCCGCGCTGCGGCCCTCTGATCCGCTCTTCGCCCTCAACACGGCCTTCCGCGAGGCCTACGCCGCGCGCCGCGATGCCGTCCTCGCCAACATGGGCCCCGTCATCGCCCAGATCGATGACCTGCTCATCCTCCGGCGCGGCGGGCAGCGTCTCGTGGGGCCCGCGCGCACCCGGCGCTATCACGAGCTCAAGGTCATCACCCATATTCCCCTCGCCCTCCACGTGCTGCTCTCGGGCCGGCGCGGTGTGATCGACGAGGCCCTGCGCGGCCGACTCACCGAGCTCCGGCGGCTCATGGCCTCGGTCTCCGAGAGCCTCGAGCGCCGGGGCTTCACCCAGGAAGAGCGTGCGCGCCAACGCCGCATCCTCGAGGCCTCGTCCGCGATCCTGGAGCAGGTGCTTGCAAAAGGCAGCATCTCGCCCGAGGCGCTCTCCGCCTTCACCCGCGCCCAGGTCCCCGACATCCTCCGCAATGCCGAAGACGCCGCCCGCGATCAGCTCGAGACCATGCACGCCACCGTCGAGGCCTGGAAACAGCAGATGACCCCGGATGAGCTCGCCCGGCTTCGCGCCGTGGTCGCGGTCTCGCACACCGCCCGCCCCGGCAACGTGGCCGTGCAGTACTTCTCCGTCACCCTCGGCGAGAACTGGGAGGGCCGCTTCGACCAGGAGGATCTCCAGCCCGGCAAGCGCGTGCTGGCCTCCGAGACCTCCTTCGACGAAGGGGCCGCCTTCGCGCTCCTCGCCACCCACGTGCTCGATGCCTCCGTGGGGGAACGCTTCTTCGGCGAGGAGATCCGGCTGGAGCGAGATGTGCTCGCGGATGCGGCCGAGCGGATCCTCGCCCGGATGTTCCAGAAGACGCCCGAGCCTCCGGCTACTCCCGGTACACAGACCGGCGGGTGACGGATTCAACCTGGGGCCCGGGCACCCTCACCCCGTCCCTCTCCCAGGGGGAGAGGGGATATTGGCGAGGGTGATTGGCGCTTGGTGATTGGCGCTTGGTGATTGGCTCAGGCGTTCGCCGAGTGCAGCTTCTGCTGCAACAGGTTCGCCCGGTTTCGCGCCGACAGGAGCTGCTGACGCAGGGACTCGGCATCGCGCGACACGTCGATGAAGTCCTGCGCCTCCGCGTCGCTCGCCAGCTTCCCCGCCCCTTCCGCGACCTCCGTCATCCGCTCGTTCACCGCCTGCAACGAGGCGATGACCTCCTCCGTCTTCATCGCCTGCCCCTGCTGCGTCATCCCCGCCACCTGGTGCATCTGCGAGCTCAAGGACGCCGCCTGCTGCCCCAGCTCGCCAAAGCGCTCCATCAGCGTCTGGTACACCTTCGTGCGCTCCTGCAGCTCCAGCGCCCGCTCGTTCACCTCGGCCGCCAACGCCTGCTGCCGCTCCCTCCACCCGTTGAGCACCCCGAGCAGCGTGCGCATGTGCCCCACCATCCGCTCGTCGCAGTCCGCCACCTGGGTCAGCAGCTTGCCCATCTTCTCCAGGTTCTTCTGCGACTTCATCGTGCCCGTGCGCACTTCCTCCGCCAGCGACTCGAACTTGCGCAGCTCCTCCTCGATGGACGCCGCGGCGCTGACCAGCTCGGAGGACTCGGATTGCTGCCGCTTGCTCATACGTGTGCCACTCCAGAAGAAGGGACTTTGGATCGCGTCCTAGCAGATCTCACTTCCCAGGACCCGCCTGGACTGGCGCCGGCGCCAGCAACGTCACCTTCGGTCCCACGAAGGTGTGCCGCTGGGATGCCGCCCAGTAGACAATCAGCAGCGCCAGGGCACCCGCGAACGTGTACCCCGCCAGCTCGTTGGGCGGCAGGATGAAGAGCACCATCACCACCGCGCACCAGCCGAGCGCCACCCCATTCACCAGCGCGGAGAAGCGCCCCAGGTCCCACGGCCCCCGGTGCGCCCACGCCCCGCTGCGCCGCGCCCGCCACCCCACCCAGATGGGCAGCGCGTACGACGCATAGAGCGCCAGCGTGCTCAGCGCCACCATGGCCGCGTAGGCCCCACTCCAGATGGCCACCCCGAAGGCCGCCGCAACCGACACCCAGATGGCCACGTGCGGGCTGCGGAAGCGCGGAGACACCCGCGACAGGTGCGCCGAGCCCGGCAGCCCCCCATCCCGCGCGAACGCGAAGAGCATGCGCGAGTTGGACGTCACCGAGGACAGCCCGCAGAACCACATGGCCCCGATGGCAATCCACACCAGCGCCCCACCCAGCGCCGGCCCGAGCGACTCGCGCAGCACGTACAGGAAGGGGTTGGGCGCGGCCGCCGCCTCCGGCAGGTTCCCAATCGCCAGCGTCACCCCCACCAGCAGCGCGTAGCCCACCACCGCGCTCACCGCCACCGACAGGAAGATGCCCCAGGGCGCGTTGCGCGTCGGATCCATCGTCTCCTCCGACACGTGGGCGCTCGCGTCATAGCCGGTGAACGTCCACTGCGCCTGCAAGAGGCCGATCAGGAAGCCGTACGTGTAGATGCTGCTCTCGGAGGAGAAGCGCGTGAGCAGGAAGGCCGCGTCCTGCCGGGGCGCGAAGGCCACCAGCGCTCCAATCACCACCGCCACCCCCGCCACGTGGTACCAGGCCGACACGTTGTTGAGCAGCGCCACCGCGCGCACGCCCACGTGGTTGAGCACCGCGTGTGACAACAGGATGGCCGCGTAGAGCGGCAGCACGTAGCCCCGCTCCCGCGGCCAGCCGAACATGTCCGCCACGAACTCCGCCAGCCCGTAGTCGATGCCCGCGGTGATCGCGAACTGGCCGATGGTGTTCAGCCACGCCGTGAAGAAGCCCACCCGCGGGCCTCCCAGCATCGCCGACCAATGGTAGAGCGCCCCCGCCGTGGGGAACGAGGAGGCGAGCTGCGCCAGGCTCGCCGCCACCGTCAGCGTCATCACCGCCACCAACGGCCACCCCACCGCCATGACGAAGGGCCCGCCAAAGCGCAGGCCATGGCCATAGAGCGTCACCGCCCCGGTGAGGATGGAGATGATGGAGAAGGAGACGGCGAAGTTGGAGAAGCCGCCCATGTCACGCAGCAACTGCTGCGCGTACCCCAACCGCTGGAGCTGGGCCGCATCCGCGTCCAACTGGTGCTTCTTGTCGGCGTCCATGCCCGGCACCATGGACACTCGGCCGGGAGATGGAAGGGGACGCCGGGGCCGAGTGTGGGCTCGTCGGCACTCCGGGGAGGCAACCCTAGCGCTTGGGCTCCTCGCGCCCGGGAGGCGGAGCCGGGGGAGCGCCCGGCGCGCCGCGCACGTCGTCGAGCCGCCGCACGATGTGGAACCGGCGATGGAGTCCGCCCATGCCCATGGGCCCCATCTCCGCCTCCAGCTTCTGCCAGGAGTCGGGGCCCAGTGCCTTCTTGATGGCCACCATCAGGCCCACCCGGTTCTGGCGCACCGCCGTCTCCGCGCGGCCCACCTTCTCCACCAGCTCCTTCACGCTGCCCTCGTTCGGGGCGGGCTGGCGCAGCTCCTTCTCCAGCGCCAGCTGGGCCCGCTTGAGGTCCGCCTCCAGGCCGATCAGCGCATCATTGGCCTCGAAGCTCATGTCCTGCACCTTCTGCACGAGGTTCTGCGGCAGGCCGATCTTCGCCGCCACGTCCGCCGGAATCCCGAAGGAGGGCGGCGCCAGCGGGGCCTCGGGAGGCATCGGCGGCATCGGGGGCCTGGGCGGCATCGGCGCCGCGCCCGGCCCGTGCATCCGGATGCGCACGTCCTCCTCCCTGTCCTGCGCGAAGGCGGGCACCGCGGTGAGGACCACGAGGGCACACAGCAGCTTCTTCATCATGGCTCTGCTCCTTGTTTCACGACTGCTTGGGCGGGCGGGGAAAAACCCTCACCCTGACCCTCTCCCAAAGGGAGAGGGGACATCGGCTCAGCGGGACCGCGACACATGGAAGGCCGCGAGGGCCGTCTGGAAGGGCTCCGCGTCGAGCGCCGTGACGTCCGGCGGGCGCACCCACGCGGCCAGCGCCCCGAAGGGCTCGTACGTCTCGTCCTCGAGGCTCGGGTTGGTACGCGTGTAGCCGTACACCTCGTCGAACAGCACCTCGAGCGAGGCCCCCTCACTCCCCTGCCCCACCGGCACCTCCGCCACGGGCTCCCCGGCTCGCAGGGAGCCCTCAATGGGGCCTCCCACCACCGGCTCGGTCTCGATGGACCCCGGCGTCCTCACCCGGGGCGCCACCAGCAGCACCAGCGCCACCACGGCGGCGGTGGCGGTGACGCTGCCCACCACCCGGCGGCGGTGCTGGCGGCGGCGCACCTCACCGAGAATGGCCTCGCGCGGGATGCGAGCCTGTACCGGCGGATCCGGCAGACGCAGCGAGGTGGCGGAGGCGTGGAGACCGGCGAGTGCACGGCACGCGGCGCACTGCTCCAGGTGGGCCTGGAAGCCGGGAGGCCTGGGCAGGCGCTCGTCCACGAGGGCCGCGGCGAAGTCCTGGCAGCTCATGGGGTGTCTCCTTGCAACGCGTCCGCGGCCTTGAGCTTTTGCAGCGCGCGATAGAGGTGGATGCGAACAGTGCCGCGGCCGATGTTCATGGCATCGGCGATGGCATCGAGGTCGAGCCCCTCCAGGTAGCGGAGGGAGAAGGCCGTGGCCTGCTGGGCCGGGAGCGTGCGCAGGGCCCGGCCGAAGGCGCGCCAGCGCTCGGCACCGGCGAAGCGCTCCTCGGGCGAGGGCTCCGGTGCGGGGCCCAGGTCCAGCACCTCGCGCACCATGTTCCACACCCGGCGCCGGCGCAGGTGCCCCATGGCCCGCGAGACGAGGATGCGCCGCAGCCACGCCGGGCCGGCCTTCGGATCCCTCAGCGTGTGGCGCTTCTCGTAGGCATCGGCCAGGGTGGACTGCACCAGGTCCCTCGCATCCTCCCCGTCCCAGACGAGCCGGCGCGCCAGGCGCAGGAGGGCCGCCTGCTCCCCCTCCACGAGCACGTCGAAGTCGAGGGGGCTGCCCCTCGCTTCCATCGGCGTCTCGTCCATGACGGCGGTGCCCTTCAAGGTGGGACCTCGTTGCCCGGTTTCCAGAAAGGAGGACGCACGAGGCGCCCGGGCGGCATACCGCTGGATTTTCCCCCTATTTTCCGTGCCCTCCGGGAGAATCGCCCGCGCCATGGCCCCGTACGAGCTCCGACCGATTCCCGCCGCCGAGACGCGCTACCTCCGCCACGTCGTGCTCCGCCCCCACCAGAGGCCCGAGGAGCTCATCTACCCGGGCGACGATGCCCCGGACACGGTCCACTTCGGGCTGTACGTGGGGGGCCAGCAGCACGGGGTGGCCTCGCTCTACCGGGAGTCCCGGCCGGGCTCGAAGTCCGCCACCGAGTGGCGCCTGAGGGGCATGGCGGTGCTCGCCTCGAACCAGGGCAGGGGTTACGGCGCGGCCCTGCTCCAGGCGTGCATCGATCACGCGGCGCGTCAGGGCGGCCAGCGGCTGTGGTGCAACGCGCGCACGACGGCCTCGGGCTTCTACAAGCGGCTGGGCTTCGCCGTGGAGGGGGCCGAGTTCGAGCTGCCTGGCATCGGCCCGCACTACCTCATGTGGCGTCCGCTCTGAGCAGGAGAGCAGGTCAGCCCGCGGAGGAACGCAGCAGCCGGCCCGCCAGCTGCGTGTACTGATCGCGCTTCTCGGTGTCCCCGAGGTGCGCCCAGACGTCCGCCAGGGCGCGGGCCGCCTCCGTCAGGGCCGGGTACAGCTCCAGCGCCATCTCCAGCACGTGGCGCGCGTGCCGGTAGCGCGCCTTGCCCGTCAGCCCGATGCCCCGGGTGCGGTGCTTGCCCGACTCCGTCAGCAGCGCCTCGCCCAGGCTGGCGATCTCCACCGCCGTCGCCTCGCGCCAGGCCAGCTCGGTGTTGAGCTGCAGCGCCTCCTCCAACAGGGTCCGCGCCGCCTCCGGCTCGTCCAGCTCCAACTGGCAGATGGCCGCGTTGCGGTAGTGCTCGGCCGTCTCGGGGTCCAGGTCGATGGCGCGCTCGAAGCACTTCAGCGCATCGCGCGGACGGCCCAGACTGTTGAGCGAGGATCCCTTGGCGCACAGCGCCAGCACGTGGCTGGGGTCCTGGGACAGCACGCGGTCGAACACCTTGAGCGCGGCCTCGTGGTTGCCGGACATCGAGTGGCTGACGCCCTCGTTGAATGCCGCTAACAGCGTGGACATAAGGCCCCTTCTCGCCGGCCCCCATGCCGGCCCGAGTTCCCGGTCCATCAGTCTACAGCCGGGACCCACGAGCGTGACAGGCCGGGGGGCTCGCCGAGAACCCTGAAACCGAAGGCTCCGCGCGCCTCCGTCCTCCGGACCACGGCTCCACCGGGCGCCCCGCTTCTCCGGGCGGAAAGCCCTTCTTCTGCACGCACGCACCACGCGATGCGTCAGGTTCCGGGCTCCTTCTCCAGGGTGAGCGAGGACTGCGAGAGCCGCGGCGGCAGGGGCAGCGGCTCCCGGCGGGCGCGCTCGGGCTCACGGGCCAGCTCGCGGGCCGACTCCATCAGCGCGTTCACGTCGAAGGGCTCGTCGCTGGTGACGAAGAAGAAGCGCTCGAAGGCGGGCGCGTCGTCCAGCGCGTAGGCGCTCGGCAGCGGCACCGTGCCGCCCTTCAGCGCGAGCGGGCCGGTGGGCGACTCCGGGGCGTGGAGCGTGACGGAGCCTCGGCCATCGATGGACAGCACCGCGCCATGGGAGCGGCCCCCGGACACGTAGCTGAGTTGCAGCACGTCCCCCGGCCGCACCCGGGCCGAGTCCGCGAGCGGCTCGGGCGCTCCCCGCGTCTGGCGGTGGATGAGCAGCTTCGGCTCCAGGCCCTTGGTGCGCGTCGTCTCCAGCAACACCGCCTGCTGGGGCCGGGGCTCCTCGGGCAGCTCCCGCTGGGAGACGAGCACCAGCAGCGCGAGCCCCGCGGCCACGGGCACGCCCAGCGCCAGGGCCGGCAGCCAGCGGCGCGCGGGGGAGACGGGCTTGGAGTGAGAGGCCTCCACGGCGCGGTGGCGGCGCGCGACCTCGGCGGCTACCTGGGAGGGCGGGAGCTTCGCCAGCGTGGCGCCGTCATCGGCCTCCCGCTTCGCGAGGCGCTCGAGTCCACCGGGCTCCGCGGCGAGCCGCGCACGGGCGGCGGCCAGCTCCTCGGGGGGCAGCTCTCCCAGGGCGATGCGCTCCAACAACCAATCCGGCGTGCGGTGGGCCATGTCAGGCGGCCTCCAGTTCCTGCAGGTGGGCGCGCAACGTGCGCAGGCGCTTGCGGACACCGGAGACGGAGAGGCCCACCTCGCGGGCCACCTCCTCGTACGTCATCCCGTCCACCAGGTGCAGCACGGCGATGGTGCGCGTGGACACCTGCTCGCGGCCGAAGAGCCTGTCCAGCACCGCCGCCGCGCCCGTGCGGGCCTCCATGTCCTCCAGCGAGGCGATGCGCACCAGCAGCTCCTCGTCCGAGTCCGCCGGGCGCCGGCGCTCCGAGCGCAGCCGGTTGAGGCACACGTTCGTCGCCATGCGGTGCAGCAGGCTGGAGGGGGCCGTCTGCTTCAGCGCCTCCTGGTGGTCGAGCAGCTGGACGAAGACGTCGTGCAGGGCATCCACCGCCCGCTCCTCGTCGCGCAGGAGGAAGCGGCAGCGCCGGAGCACCATCGGTCCATACCGGCGGTAGCAGGCTTCCACATCGATGGCCAACGTCGTCCCTCCGTCCCTTGCGAGCACCTCAACACCGGAGCGGGCGCGAACTGTTACCGCGCGCCGCATCCGGTGGGTGCACCGGGTGGCGAGGCCCCGTAAGTAGCCGGAATCGCGGCTGTCAGCCCGGGGCCCCGGCGTCCAGGAGGGCGGAGAAACCCGCGATGAAATCCGGGTAGCGGGGCCGCCAGCCCAGCGCCTTCAGCCGGGCATTGGAGATGGCCCGGTCCCCCTGGAGGGACTCGTGCAGGGAAGCCAGGGGCACCGAGGGTGGAGGGGGCAGCCCCAGCCGGGCGCACAGCCACGAGGCCGTCTCCGCCTGGGTCGCGGGGCGATCATCCGCCACGCAGTACGTTGCCCCCGGCGCGCCCCGCTCCAGCACCACCCGGATGGCCTCCACCAGATCGTCCACGTGCACCCGCGAGATGCGGCCTCCCCCGCTCTCGGGGATGCGGAGCGTGCCGGTACGGATGCGCTCGTGCAGCCCCCGGCCGGGACCGTAGATGCCCGCGATGCGCAGGCTGATTCCGCCGAGCCCGCGGTACCTCGCTTCCGCCTCGATGCGTCCCTGCGCCCTCGGAGAGCTGGAGTCCACCGGCGTGTCCTCGTCCACGTGTCCCCGAGCGCCGCCGTAGACCCCCGTGGAGGAGAGATAGACGAGGCGGGAGGGACCGGTGCGCGCGAGGGACTCGGACAGGGAGGCGTCGAGCCCCGCCTCCGGGGGGATGGAGATCACCACGTGAGCGCCTGTCGACGACGCCACGGCTTCATCCAGGGAGAGCAGCTGGATGCCCTCCCGGGACAGCTCCTCGCGGCGTGCCTCGTCGCGCGTCACCGCCCGCACGGAGCGTCCCCGCCGGGCCTCCTCGCGCGCCAGCCGCGTCAACGTGTAGCCACAGCCCAACAGGTAGAGAGGAACCATGTCCGTGCCTCAGTGGTAGACGTCTACCAGTGATGTCATACAAAAACCTACCTCAGTGGTAGACGTCTACCAGTGAAGCCCGTGCCGAGCCGCTGGAGAGAGCCGCGACTCGAGGCCCCGTCCATCGGTCCGGTGGCCCATGTGTCCTAAACCGGATATGCCCGTGAGGCAGCGTCCTGGGCGTCACCGTGCGGGTGCACCGGCGACGTGGCAGCGTTCAGGGTGATGCTCGCAGACAACACCGCGCTCCAGGCCCCGCTCCGAGTCAAGCGGAGGATCTTCTTCGTCTCCGCGGGCATGATCCTGGCGATCCCCCTCATCCGCCTCCTGATCACCGGCACCCTGCTCCCCACGCTGGCGCTCGTGCAGCTGCTCTGGGGCCTGAGCTACGTGCTGCTCGGAGTGCTCGTGGGCAGGGGACTGTTGGCCCCCTGGGCCGCGGGTACCGTGGCCGCGGGGGTGTGCATCCCCGCGGTCACGGCGATCATCCACTTCACCGGCGGACCGGCGAGCCCCTTCTTCGTGACGATCGTCTGCGCCCCCCTCATCGTCGCGCTGTTCGCCCCGGACTCCCGGCTGCCGACGCTGGTGTGCCTCGGGGGGATGCTGGGCGCGGTGGTGGTGTTGAACGTCCTGGCGGGAGTCCCTCCGCGAGCCTTCCTGTTCCAGGCCACCATGTTTGGCTGCATCGGCTCCTTCGGCGTCTACGGCGGACGCACCTACCGGCGGCTCCGCGAGGCGGAGAAGATGGCGCAGGAGCAGCGCCTGCACGCCCTGGAGCAGCTGGCCGAGAGCGAGCGCCTCCGGCTGCGCGCCGAGCGCGAGCGCGCCGAGGTGGAGCGGCTGGTGCTGGTGGGACAGCTCGCCTCGGGCGTGGCCCATGAGGTGAACAACCCCCTGGCCTTCGTGAAGTCCAACCTGCACTACCTCGAGCGGGAGCTGTTCGACGAGGACGGCCCTCCGGATCAGGCGGAGCTGCGCGAGCTGCTGGACGAGACGCGGCAGGGCGTGCTGCGCATCCAGCAGATCGTCACGGACCTGCGGCGCTTCGCCCGGGAGGGCAACGCGTCCACCGAGGAGGGCTCCACGGCGGAGGCCATCGAGGAGGCCCGGCGGCTGGCGTCGGTCCGCCTGCGCAGCCTGGGCGAGGTGGTGGTGGACATCACACCGGGACTGCCCGGGGTAGGTCTGGGACAGCGGCACCTGGTGCAGGTGCTGGTGAACCTGCTGCTCAACGCGGCGGACGCGGTGGAGGAGGCGGTGCCCCCGCGCCGGGCCCGCATCGAGGTCCGGGCCCGGCGGGTAGACGGCGGGGTGCGGGTGGAGGTGGTGGACAACGGCACGGGAATCCCCCTCGAGGCGCTGCCCCGGCTCTTCGAGCCCTTCTTCACCACCAAGCCCCCGGGAAAGGGCACCGGGCTGGGGCTGGCCCTCTGCCACGAGTACGTCTGCCGCACCGGGGGGAGCCTCACCGCGGAAAACCGGCCCGAGGGCGGCGCGCGCTTCGTTCTCACGCTGAAGGAAGTGCTCGGGGCCGCCGCGGCCGCCTGAACGCCCGTGTGCGACCCGGGTCGCAGTCATCGCTCCGACAACCCGGGCACACGGCGAGAGACCTCTGGCGCCAGGGGTGGTACAAGCCGCCCCATCGTGAGCACCCCTACCGAGACCATTCCGACTTTCGAACAACTGGGCCTCGGGCCCGCCCTCGTGGAGGCACTCAGCGGCCTTGGCTACGAGGAGCCCACCCCCATTCAGCGGGCCTCCCTGCCCCCACTGCTCTCCGGCAAGGATCTGCTCGGCATCGCCGCCACCGGCACGGGCAAGACGGCCGCCTTCTCCCTGCCCCTGCTCCAGAACCTCACGCCCGGCAAGCTCGCGCCGTTCTCCACCTCCGCGCTCGTGCTCGTCCCCACCCGTGAGCTCGCCATGCAGGTGGCCGAGGCCATCCACCGCTACGGCCAGAAGCTCGGCGTGACGGTGCTCCCCCTCTACGGCGGCCAGCCCATCGCCCAGCAGCTGCGCGTGCTCAAGCGCGGCGTGGACGTCATCGTCGCCACCCCGGGCCGCGCGTTGGATCACCTCAAGCGCCAGTCGCTCCTGCTCGACTCCGTGCGCACCGTCGTGCTCGACGAGGCCGACGAGATGCTGGACATGGGCTTCGCCGAGGACCTGGAGGCCATCCTCGACGCCACCCCGGAGAAGCACCAGACGGCCCTCTTCTCCGCCACCCTGCCCCCGCGCATCGCCTCCATCGCCGAGCGCCACCTGCACCAGCCCGTCCACGTGCGCATCGCCAAGGAGAAGTTGGCCCCCGGCACCGGGCCCCGCGTGCGCCAGACGGCCTACATCGTCCCGCGCGCCTTCAAGGCCGCCACGCTCGGGCGCGTGCTGGACGTGGAGGCCCCCACCGCCGCCATCGTCTTCTGCCGCACCCGCACCGAGGTGGATGAGCTCACCGTGTCCCTCAACGGCCGCGGCTGGCGCGCCCAGGCCCTCCACGGCGGCATGGATCAGGCCCAGCGCGACCGCGTCCTCAAGCAGTTCAAGACGCACGCGGTGGAGCTGCTGATCGCCACCGACGTGGCCGCGCGCGGCCTGGACATCGAGAAGCTCTCCCACGTCGTCAACTACGACGTGCCCAACGCCCCCGAGGCGTACGTGCACCGCATCGGCCGCACGGGCCGCGCCGGGCGCGAGGGCGTGGCCATCACGCTCGCCGAGCCGCGCGAGCACCGGCTGCTGCGCAACATCGAGAAGCTCACCGGCCAGCGGATTGAAATCGCCACCGTCCCCACCGTGGCGGATCTGCGCGCCCGCCGCCTCGAGCTGGTGCGCGCCTCCCTGCGCGAGGCCCTCGTGGCCGGCGAGCTCGACTCCTACCGCACCGTGGTGGAGAGCCTCGCCTCCGAGTTCGACCTGGTGGATGTGGCCGCCGCCGCGGTGAAGCTCATCCACGACGCGCAGGTGGAGGGCCAGGACGAGGCCGAGGAGGAGATCCCCACGCACGCCCCGCCCTCGGAGAGGCCCTCCAAGCCCGGCAAGAACGCCCGCGCCGCGGCGCGTCCCGGGTTCGGCGAGCGGCCGGGTCCCAGGGCGCCCCGAGGTGACAAGCAGCGTGCCGGCCCCTCGCAGGAGTTCGACATGGCGCGGCTGTTCATCGGCGTGGGACGGCAAGCGGGCGTCCGGCCCGCGGATCTCGTGGGCGCCATCGCCGGCGAGGCGGGCGTCGAGGGACGCCGCATTGGCGCCATCGAGATCGGCGACAACTACTCCCTCGTCGAGGTGCCCGAGCCCCTCGCGGATCAGATCGTCACCGCCCTGCGCTCGGCCACCCTGCGCGGCAAGAAGGTCCAGGTCCGCCGCGACAAGGCCTGACGCACACGGAAAAAAGCCCCATGGGCCAGAGGTCTCTGGCGCATGGGGCTCGACCTGGGGACCTCGGCACCCTCACCCCGTCCCTCTCCCGGTGGGAGAGGGGTGGAGGCTCAGCGGGCCCTCAGGAAGTCCTCGGCTCAGAACTCGGCCGAGGCCCTCGGGTCCACGATGCCGCACTCCTTGATCTTGTAGAGCAGCGCCTTGTAGCTGATGCGCAGCTTGCTCGCCGCCCGGCGCTTGTTCCACGCCGTGCGCTGCAGCATGGCCAGTATCGCCTCCCGCTCCGCCAGCATCGCCGCCCGCTTGCCGATGTCCTTCAGCGACATCTCCCCTTCTGGCACCGTCGGCGGAGGAGGCGGCGGCTGCGGCACGTCGAACGGGTTCGTGTACTTCGGCGCCGCCACCACCTGGTTCACCGGCACCTCCGCCGCGGGCACCGCCCCCCGCGCCGGCATCTCCAGCACCTGCACCGAGCCGTTCGGGCCCGCCGCCGTCACCGTGGCCGAGGGGGCCGAGACCGGAACCGGCATCCGCATCGTCGGCGCGGGGGGCTCCACGTCCCCGTCTCCCCCGTACGACGTCGGCAGCGACGGCGCACTGGCCGGCGTACGGCCTCCCGAACGCAGCTCGTCCAGCACGAGCGTCGCATCCTTCAGCACGCACAGCCGGCGCACCATGTTCTCCAGCTCGCGCACGTTGCCCGGCCACTCGTACTCCGTGAAGGCCCTCAGCACCTCGGGCGGCAGCTCCGCCACCCCGCTCATGAACTGCTTCCCGTACTTCTTCAGGAAGTGGTCCGTCAGCGGCACCACGTCCTCCGGCCGCTCGCGCAGCGCCGGCAGCCGGATGGCCACCACGTTCAGGCGGTAGAAGAGATCCTCGCGGAAGTTGCCCAGCTCGATCTCCCGCTCCAGCTCCCGGTTCGTCGCCACCACCACGCGGCTGTCCACCCGGACGCTCTTCTTGCCGCCGACCCGGAAGAACTCCTCGTCCTGCAGCACCTGCAGCAACTTGGCCTGCAGGCGGATCGCCATCTCGCCGATCTCGTCCAGGAAGATGGTGCCCTGGTCCGCCAGCTCGAACTTGCCCGGCTTCTCCGCCGTCGCGCCCGTGAAGGCGCCCCGCTCGTGGCCGAACAGCTCGCTCTCCAGCAGCTCGCCCGGCAGCGCCGCGCAGTTCACCTTGATGAACGGCCGGTTGCGCCGGTTGCTGCGCGCATGCACCTCGCGGGCAATCACCTCCTTGCCCGTGCCGGACTCGCCCAGCAGCAGCACCGGCACGTCCGTGTCCGCGATGCGCTCCACCAGCGCGCGCACCTTGCGCATGGCCGGCGAGTGCGAGATGAGCACCCGCTCCCCGCTCGAGTCCTCACGCGAGGACCCCGCGCCCGCCGCCTGCGCCGCCGGGGCCTGGCGCGCCGGCATGCGGCTGCCGCCCAGGGCCCGGCTCATCGCGTCCTCCAACTCGTCATTGCTGAACGGCTTGGAGAGGTAGTCGCTGGCGCCCATCTTCATGGCGCGCATCGCGTCCTCCGCGCCCGAGAGCGCCGAGAGCACGATGACGGGCGCGCCTCCGCCGGAAGCCCGGTAGCGCCGCAGCACCTCCAGGCCACTCATCTCCGGCATCATCACGTCCAGCAGCACCACGTCGAACGAGCCACCGGAGAGCATCTCCAGCGCCTGGGAGCCACTCGACGCGCAGCGCACCTGGTACCCCGAGCTGCCCAGCAGCTCGGCGAGGAACGTCCGCACCTGCTCCTCGTCGTCCACCACCAGCACCGCGATCCGATCCATCCCCTCGCCTCCCCTCACCCTGTCCATCTCGATTCACTCCGTGGGACGCCCACCGTCGGGTCCATCCCTCGTCAGACCGTCAATCCCATTGCACCCATGCCCATGCTCCGGCGCTCCTCGCGAGCCCTGCGCAGCGACTGCAGCGCGCTCGTCAGCAGTTGCACCGGAGAACCCACCACGTCCGGGTAGCTCACCGCCCCCAACGCCAGCGAGGGGCGCAGCACCTTGCCCTGCACCTGCAACCGCGCCAGGGCGAAGCGCTCGCCTACGCGCGCCATCACGTCCGGCACGCCCTCCGCCGGCGTGCCCGGCAGCAGCACGGCGAACTCGTCCTCCCCGACACGCGCCACCACGTCCGCCTCGCGCACCGTCTGGCCGAACACCACCGCGCTGTAGACGAGCAGGCGCTCGGCCAGGCTCCTTCCGGACTCCTTGCGCATGGCGCGGAAGTCGTCGAGCGCCCCCGCCACCACCGAGAAGCTGCCCCCGAAGCGCTCGATGCGCCGCGTCTCCAGGGCGATGAGCTCCAGCAGGAAGGTGCGGTTGTAGAGCCCGGTGAGCGGATCATGAATGGCCGCGGAGCCCGCGTCCTCGGGAAGCATGGCGCGGCGCACGGAGGCCTTGAGGCGCAGCTGGGCGCGCAGGCGCAGCACCAGCTCCTCGCCCGAGCCGCTGCGCGGCACCATGTCCACGCACAGGCCCTTGTCCAGGCAGAAGCGGTAGGTGTCCGGGTCTCCCGCGTCCACCAGGTAGAGCATGGGCACCGCGCCCCGGCCCATCTGCCGCAGCCTGCGCGCCACCGACACCGCCGCGTAGTCCGGAGGCTGTGCCGCCAGCACCACCGCGTCCGGGCGGATGGCCTCGAACAGCGGCCCCGCCGCGTCGAAGCGCGTCACCGGCACCACCCGGAAGCCCGCCTCCCCGAGGACCACCCGGGTACGCTCCAGGTCTCCCGCCCGTGGCTCCACCACCAGCACCGTCAGTGGTTGATCCGCCCTTTTGTGCTTGCTCCTCAACGCCACCGTATCCCCCGTCCGGCCAGAACCTTTTTCCCCATCGTTCCTCCGGCGTTCTCCCCAGGTTTACAGCCCTACCCACCGCCGCCTCTCCGCATCCCCCTGTTTTTCCTGGGGGTGGGAAGGGAGTTACTCCCCTTGGCCATCGGAATGAGCAACCGGCGTGCCATTCGTTGCCCGCCGGAGGCACGCCTCGACCTCGGCCTCCTCCAGGCGGAGCTTGAAGGTGTCCCGGCCGTCGATGATGACCACGGGGATGTCGTAGCGGTACGCGGCGAAGATGGCCGGGTCGGCGCGGATGTCCTCCTCCACCAGCTCGAAGGGGATGCGCTCGCGCACCCGCTCCAGCACTTCCTTCGCCTGGTCGCAGAGGCAACAGTTCGGTTTCGAGTAGAGTCGGACAATCATTCGGTAGAAGGATGTGACGTCATGCGCGGCCTGTCAGGTGACTTCTCGACGATGCCGTTGAAGGATCTCGTCGCGTACCTCGGCAACCGGAAGGCCACGGGGACGCTGCGGGTCATGCGGGCGGGCGTGCGCAAGCTGATCCTCCTGCGCGCCGGACACGTCATCAGCGCCAGCTCCAACCAGCCGCGCGAGTTCCTCGGCCAGTTCCTCATCAACATGGGGAACCTGAGCGAGGAGCAGTTCAGCAAGGCGTACGCCACCCAGCGCGAGACGCGGGTACCGCTGGGGAAGATCCTGGTGATGACGGGGCTGGTGGCCGAGCAGACGGTGAAGGCCACGCTCTCCTTGAAGTTCCGCGAGTCGCTGCTGGACATGTTCCGCTGGGAGGAAGGCGAGTTCTCCTTCGATGCGGGCGCGGTGGCGGAGGTGGAGGGGGTGGACACGCGGGTGGCCCTGACGGACGTGCACCGCGAGGGCGACTTCCGCGAGACGGCCTGGCAGTCCATCCGGGCGGCCTTCCCCTCGGGGACGCTGTACCTGACGGTGGACGAGGGCCGGCTGCCGGAGCCGCCCAAGCCGGGCACCCTGGACGCCAAGCTGGTGAAGCGCATCCGCGAGGGGCTGACCATCGACGAGATGGCCAAGGTGCTGCACGCCTCGGACTTCCTGGTGTACCAGCGCCTGTACGCGCTCTACCGGCTGGAAGCGGTGAAGGTGTCGTCCACGCCGCCGCCGGGACGCCAGCGGCCCCCGCCCTCCGACGAGGACGAGGCGCAGGTGGTGGACGTGGATGTGATCGGCGCCGAGTCCCCCACGAGCGAGATCATCCAGGCGGCGCAGTCCTTCCTGGAGAACGGCAACTTCAAGGACGGCGAGGCGCTGGCACGCCGGGCGCACGAGCTGGAGCCCTCGCCAGAGACGGAGGCGCTGCTGCGCTCGGCGGAGGCCGCGCTGGTGGGGGCGCTGCGCCGGGAGATGCTGGACAAACCGCAGGTGCCCTCGCTGCTGGTGTCGGCGGGGCAGCTCAAGACGCTGCAGCTCGGGACGCCCGAGCGCTACCTGCTGTCGCGCATCGACGGCAAGCGCGACCTGGGCGCCATCATCTCCATGTCCCCGCTCAAGGAGCTGGAGGCGCTGAGGTACTTCCGGACCTTCGTGGACTCCGGGCTGGTGAAGCTCACGCCGCGCTGAGCTTGTCGCGCAGACAGTCCGCGAGGTCGGCGCGCAGCTGCTCCGGGAAGCCGGACAGGCCCGGGGTGTCATTGGCCTCGAGCAGCACGTACTCCCCCTCCTGCGTCTCCAGGAAGTCGAGCGCGAGAATGTCGGCGCCCAGGTGCTGCATGGCCGTCCGGGTGTGCCCGGCCAGGAGCGGTGGGGGATCGATGACGTGGTGCTTGCGGGTCTGGACGTTGGCCTTCCAGCCGGCCCCCTCGCGGGCCATGGCCCAGAGCCGATCGCCGATGGCCATGCAGCGCACGTCGCGCCGGTAGTCGATGTAGGGCTCGATGACGGCGTAGTCGTTGGTGGCGAAGAGGAGGTCGGCCACCTCGAACCACTCGGACTCGCTGCGCACGAGCGTCTTGCCATAGCCGCCATGGTGGTTGCCCACCTTGACGACGAAGGGCGCCGGGCGGGCGATGCGGCGGACCATGTCGTCGCCCAGGGCCACGTTGAAGGGGATGACGGGCAGGCCCGCCGCGCGCAGTTCCGCGAGCATCGACAGCCGGTCGTAGCACCGCACAAGGGTGGACGCGGGATTCACACACGGCACCCCGCTGAGGCGGATGATCTCCAGGGCCGTGCGATGGCGCGCATCCGGGCGGATGGCTCCGACACGCCACATCACCGCCTCCACCCGGGTCGCGGCCTCCCGGCTGATGCACCACAGCTCGCCCTCGCGCAGCACCCAGGAGGAGTCCTGGAGCCGGAGGTTCACGACCTCGAGCTCGGGGAAGTAGGTCTGCCAGTACTGCTCTCCATTGATGACCGCGAGGGTGCGCCGCATGGGGCGGCAGACTAATCCGCTTCAAGGAAGCCCGCGAAGGAGCGCCCCTGGGACAGGTGCTGACAATTTCCCCTCGCCCCTCGGGAGAGGGAAGGTGGGGCTGCGTCATCGCATCCTTCGCGCGCTCAGAACGGGGCCGGCCGCTCGAAGGAGACGAGCTGGCCCGTCTCCGGATGCTGGAAGGAGAGCGACTCCGCGTGCAGGTGCAGGCGGACGTCCTCGTGTCCGTAGAGCCGGTCCCCGACGATGGGAGCACCGAGCCCGAGCGGATGTGCCGCGTGGACGCGCAACTGGTGGGTCCTCCCGGTGAGGGGGAAGAAGGCCACCCGGGTGCGCTGTCCGCGCCGCTCCAGCACCCGCCACCGCGTCACCGCGGACTTGCCGTGCACCGGGTCGTGAATCTGCCGGGGCCGGTCGTCGAGGTCGACGCGCATCGGGAAGTCGATGGTGCCCTCCTCACCCTGGACGAGGCCCTCGACCCAGGCCACGTAGCGCTTGTGGATCTCCCGCTGGGCGAACTGCCGCTGCAGGGCCGCGTGCGTCCGCGAGTCGAGCGCCGCGACGAGCAGGCCCGAGGTGTCCAGGTCGAGCCGGTGCACGAGCAACGGCCCCGTCGCGTGCGGGTAGCGGGCCCGCAGCCGGGCGAGCACCGAGTCCGTCACCGAGGTGTCCTTCGCGGGCACGGAGAGCAGTCCGCCGGGCTTCTCGACCACGACGAGCCAGGCGTCCTCGAAGACGACGGACAGCCCTCCGGTCACGGCGGCCGGTGGCGCGAAGACCCTCGGGGGCGCGACCCACAGACCCTCCAGCATGAAGGGAAGCAGGGGCGCGCACTTGTCGCGGCAGGCGGCGTAGAACGCCCCGGAGGCGCGGCCTCCCGCGGAGGGCGGAGCGCCCCACCAGAACTCGGCGAGGGCCAGCGGGCGCAGGCCGTGCGTGAAGGCATGGGCGAGGAGCTTCGGGGCCGCGCAGTCGGCGGCGCCCGAGGGCGGCTCCCCGGGGGCGTACAGGGCCCGGAGCGGACGGCGCTCGCCCCGCGCATTGGGCACGGCGTAGGTGTCGTGGAGCCGCTTCATCAGCGCGCGGCAGACGATCCACCGCAGGCGCTCGAGGGCCCGGAGGCGCCGCTCCATCCTCGCCCGCCTGGGCTCGAGCTCCTGGCGCTCCGCCTCGTGGGCCGCCTCCATCCGGCGCTTCTCCGCCTTGTCACCCCGGCTCTCCTGATCGAGCGCATGAAGGGCCTCGGGTGACGCCTCCAACTCGGCCCGCCGCGTGTGGCGCCGCCGCTTCCGCTCCTCGTGCCGGGTGCGCAACTCCGCACGTTCCGCGGCATGGCGCGCCTGCTGCGCTTCGTGGGCGGCACGGAGCCCGGTGAGCTCCGGCGAGGTCCGCAGTTCCTCCGCGCGGGCGAGCAACGCCTTCACCACGGCCTCGCCCGCGGGCTCCACGCCCTCCCGCGCCTCGCGATCGAAGAGCGGCGGGACGAAGCCCGGGACCTCCCAGCTCCCGGCGAGCATGCCGGAGAAGGACCGGAGGAACCCGATGCGTCCGCCGGGTGCCTGCACGACGAGCACGCCGAACATCTTGCCGCCCTCGGGGCCGTCGAGCATCGCGGCCGGAATCCCCGGGGCGACGAAGCCCGCACGGAACTCCGCCTGCAACACCTCCGCGGCCCGGCGCGCCAGGGCGTGGGGACCGAGCTCGTCGAAGGGGCTCGGGAAGGCCCCGGCGGCGTCGCGAGCGTCGGGCTGCGGCTCGAAGGGTGTGAACCACGTCTCCACGGCTCTCCCGTAACACGAACCGTGGACGGCCGGAGAGCGGCTGCCCGGTGCCGGAGCGGCCGGGCAACGTCCAACAGGGCCCGAGGACGGACATTCTTCCCGTCACCGGGTGGACGCTCCGGAAGTTTCTTCAGGCGAGGGCCACCCGGTGGGCAAACCGGCTCCCCATCGGCTCCCCTTCTTTTCCCAGCAACTCCAAGACTTTCGCCCCGGTGGGGCGCCCCGTACCCGGAGTGGAGCCTGTATTGCACGCCCCGTGCACCACACAGAGGGGGTGGACGTTGGCTGGACTGCGCTGGGTATGCGTCGCGGCGTGCCTGTTGACCGTCGTGGGAGCGGGCTGCAAGCCCCCACCGGAGCCGTCGAAGCTGGTCGCCCGGGCGGACCTGGAGTTCGGTCCTTCGGCGTTCGGGGAGACCCGGGTGAGGAAGGTGGTGCTCGCCAATGAAGGGGGCGCGCCCCTCACCGTTCTTGGGGCAACGGCCATCGGGGACAGCGTGGAAGTGTCTCCCTTCGAGCCCTTCGAGTTGGAGGCCGGTGCCGCGCGGGAACTGGAGGTGCGCTTCACGCCGGACAAGGAGGGCGTGGTGCTGGGCGCGCTGGAGGTGCGCAGCGATGCCAACAATCTGGGGCCCGAGGGCGCGCTGCTGCTGAAGGTGAGCGGCCAGGGCGTGAATGCCCTGGTGCGGGTGGAGACGGAGTCCATCGACTTTGGCATCGGAGTCCTGGGCGAGGCGCGAGAACTGGCGCTCCAGGTGCGCAACCCCACGCTGCTGGACAGCCCGGTGGGCCTGGACTTCGACGGCGCCGACGCGGACCAGTTCACCTCGCCCGAGGCGAAGACACCGCTGATGTTGAAGCCAGGAGAGGTGCGTGAGCTGCCGGTGCGCTTCGAGCCGAAACGCCTGGGAGAGGTCCGGGCCGTGGCACGCGTGACGGTGTGCTCCGGCTGCGCGCCCGTCGACGTGCCGCTGTCGGGCAACGGCAGGGATGGGTGGCTGGAGGTGACCCCCTCGCAAGTGGACTTCGGCCGCGTGACACGAGGGGCACTCGCCGAGGCCCGCATAACCCTGCGCAACCTGGGCTCCAAGCCCATGGCGTACGGCGGGGTGCGGCTGCTGGACAACACGAGCGGCGCCTTCCGCGTGGTGAGCGCACCGCCGGAGACCCCTGGCGTGCTCGCTGCGGGCGCGGTGGCGGAGCTCCGCGTGGCCTTCTCGCCCACCACCGCCGGTCCCGTGGGCGAGGCGCGGCTGGAGTTGGACGTGCGGCCCGTGGGCACCACGAAGCCCGGGCCCGAGGTGCCGCTCCGGGGTGAGGGCATCCACACGTGCGTGGTGCTGCAGCCGGAGTCGCTCGACTTCGGCGCGGTGGCCGAGGGCATGAGCGCTACTCGGGACGTGCAGGTCCTCAACCGCTGCCGCGACGAGGTGCTGCTGAGTGACGTGAAGCTCACCACGAAGAAAGGCGGCTACTTCCTGGTGGTGACATCCCCCTCCAGCCTGCCCATTCCCTCGGGCCAGTCCGCCACCCTGCCCATCACCTTCATGCCGCGCGCGGGCGTGGGGGCCGGTGAGGCGGAGCTCTCCGTGAAGCTCCTCAACGGGGCCAGCTCGTCCACCGAGGTGGCGAAGGTGGTGGGCACGGGCAAGGTGTTCACGCCCTGCCAGTATCAGCTGGAGCCGGCGGTGGTGGAGTTCGGCAACGTGCCGGTGGGCTCCGAGGTGACGCTCGGCGCATCGGTGCGCAACACCGGCACCTCCGAGTGCTTCCTGACGGGGGTGCAGGTGGCGGAGGGCTCGGATGACGCTTTCAAGGCGGACGCGCTCGGCAGTCGAGTGCTGATGGCGGGGCAGCGCGCCCGGCTGCTGGTGCGCTTCAAGCCAGGCGCCGAAGGGGCGTTCTCCGGCATGGCGGAGGGCCGGGTGAACCACCCCAGCTCCGGCCACGTGCTGGTGCCGATGCGCGGCCAGGGCGTGCAGGGCTGCTTCTCGGTGCACCCCACCACGCTGGACTTCGGCACCGTCCGGCTCGCCTGCGGCCCACGCGAGCGAGAGGTCATCGTCTACAACATGTGCTCCGGCCCCACCACGCTCATGGGCCTGGGCCTCGAGGGCGACGCCGCCGGCTTCGAGCTGGAGCACGGCTTCCTGTTCCCCGCGGTGCTCGCGGCCCACAGCCAGTTCCGCATGAAGGTGAACTACGCGTCATCGAGCGGCGGGGACCACGCGGCCGCGCTCCGGTTCGACCTGGGCACGGGCACGCCCTACACCGTGGGCATGGTGGGCAGGGCGGTGCTCGAGAACGAGCGGACGGACGAGCTCCTCCAGCATTCCCAAGACAAGGTGGACGTGCTCTTCGTGGTGGATAACTCGGGCTCGATGCTGGACGAGCAGCAGAGCCTGGGCGCGAACTTCTCGGCCTTGTTCGGCCCCGCGTTTCCGCAGGGGGTGGACTACCGGATCGCGGTCACCTCCACCGGCCTGGAGACCTCCTCGGGCGGCTGGGCGATATGCCCGGGTGGCGCCGAGGGCGGTGAGAACGGCCGCTTCTTCCCCATCGACAACTCGGCGCCCCGCATCATCACGCCCACCACGCCCGTGGCCGAGTCGGTCTTCGCGCACAACACGAACGTGGGCGTATGCCACTGGAACGAGCAGGGCCTGGAGGCCATGTACCTCGCCCTCTCCGAGCCGCTGGTGAGCAGCGCGGATGACCCGCGCACGCCGCGGCCCATGGACGGCAACGCCGGCTTCCTGCGCGAGGACGCCAGGCTGGCCGTCATCGTCGTCACCGACGAGGAGGACTTCTCGCTGCAACCGGTGTCCGCCTACGAGACGTTCCTGCGAGGCCTGAAGGGGGGTGACCTGTCCCAGGTCATCTTCTCCGCCATCGTCGGGCCCGAGGACCTGGGCACCTGCCTCAGCGCCAGCAGTTCCGGCACCCGCTACATCCAGCTGGCCCGGGCCACCGGCGGCGTGGTGGAGAGCATCTGCACGCCCAACTGGGCTGCCTCGCTGGAGCGCATCTCGGAGCGCACCTTCGGTCCCAACCGCACCTTCCGGCTCAGCGAGCCGCCCGCGGACAGCTCGCGCATCCTGGTGAGGGTGAACGGGATGGAGGTGAAGACCGGGTGGACGTACGACCCCGCGACCAATGCCGTCAGCTTCGAGCAGGGAGCGGCGCCAGCGCCAGGAGACACCGTGCAGGTGACCTATCCCGTGGGCTGCTGAAGCGGGAGCCCGCTCCGCCCGTCCCGGCTCAGTACTCCACGTCGTTGAGCTCGTTGTAGGGCTGGCCCGCGCTGATGGGGGTGCCATCGGCGGCCACGCGATCCACGGTGGCGATGGACCAGCAGTCCGGGGTGGGATCGGCATCGATGTTGGCCGCCGCCGCGCCGATGAAGACACCCGGCTGGGCGCCTCCGGCCGGGAGGGTGACGCCCAGGCCCGCGCGCGTGCCATCCGGCAGTGTCGCGGGCGTGAGCGGACAGCCTGACCGCGCGAAGGTCTCGAAGGAGCCCCGGAACGCCGGACCCGCCGGGTCGGCGGCGATGATCTGGTAGGACGGCCTGGGCGAGCCGTCCGTGGGTGCCGGACCGTAGCGCTCCTCGGCCTTCAGCACGCGTCCGCGCGAGGCCGAGAAGTAGGTGTACCGGTTGCCCTGCTCCGGCCAGAACCCCAGCCAGGCCAGGTCTTCCGTATAGGTGTCCTTCTCCTGGTACCAGGCCCGCTGGGCCGTATACAGGGCCTTCAGGTTGCCCTTCGCCTCGGGGGTGGCGCAGTGATGGTGCCCGGGCAGCAGGGGCTCGATGAACCGAAGCCCCATGACCCCCGTGACGGCGATGAAGGCCACCACCCCGATGGACAGCAGCAACCACTGCGAAGCGAGAGGTGACTGCGCGGACCTCGGCTCCATGATGCCCCCCTTCGTGCGAGGGATGAGCTCGCGACGCCGGGCATCATAACCCGTTCAGGGCCGCGTCATCGCCGACGTGCTGGCCGCCGGCGCGGGGTGTGCTCCGGCCATCTCGTCGGAGGGCAGCTCCTCGTCCGCGGACTCCTCGTCCGAGGGAGACTCGGCGGGCTCGTCCTTCGCGGGAGCCACGAGGGAGCCCGGAGGCAGGCGGGCCAGGCCCAGACGCATGGCCTCGCGGCCGAGCCACGTGGCGCGGATGTGCCAGATGGGCTCGTTGACGATGAGCGCGGCCACCGCCACCTTGGGGTTGTCCTTGGGCGCGAAGCCCACGAACCACGAGTAGTCGCGGAAGGGATTGCGGTCCGCCAGGGTGCCCGTCTTGCCCACCGCGCCGGGCACGCCCATGCCCCGCTCGCGGAAGGTGCGGCGCGCGGTGCCCTTGGTCACCGTCGCCTCCATGAGGGTCGTCAGGTTGCGCGCCACCTCGGGCGACAGCACCTGCTCGGCGGGCTGGGGCTTCGCGTCCGCGCCGGGCTCGAAGAGGATGGGGTCCTTCCACACGCCCCCGTTGGCCGCCACGGACGCCAGCAACGCGCCATGCAGCGGCGAGAGGTACACGTCCCCGAAGCCCGCGCCCGTCTGGGCGAAGCGGAACTCGTCCTCCTCCGGCACGGCGGCGAGCGACACGTCGGTGGGCACCGGGAAGGACAGCTCCCGGTTGAAGTGGAAGCGGGCCGCCGTGTGCTTGAGCGCCTTGGGCGACAGGTAGCGCTGCGTCAGCTTGGCGAAGACGACGTTGGCGCTCTTGCCCATGGCCTCGGCCAGCGAGTGGCACTGGCCGTCGCGCGCGCTGTCCTGCAGCAGCTTCTCGGAGAGCCGCCGCTTGCCGCCGTGGAAGCACGTCTCGTTGTCGGGCGTCACCCCGGCCTCCAGCAGCGCGGCGCCGGTGACGATCTTGAAGATGCTGGCCGCGGGGAACACCGCGCGCGTGGCCAGCCCGCGCATGCCCGGCTGGGCCCGCGAGTGCTCGGCCATGGCCAGCACGCGGCCCGTGGAGGGCTCCAGCACCACCACCGCGCCGTAGGGCACGCGGTACTGCGAGAGGATGCCGGTGAGCTGCGACTGGAGCACGGGGTCGATGGTGAGCGGCACGTCCCCGTTGGGGCCCGGCACCACCAGCCGCCCCTGCGCGTCCTTCTTCGCGCGGGCGAGCACGTCCTGCTTCGCCGTCAGCGAGCGCATGCGGGTGATGGGCGGATCCGCCTCGCGCGAGGGCACCGGCACGGGCGGGACGAGTCCCAGCATCTCGCCAGCCCCGGCCGTGGCCCCGGCGACGCCCGCGTCCGCCAGCCCTCCATCCGGGAGGGCGGCCTCGGCCACCGGCTCCGGCTCCTCGACGGGGTTCACGTCGTCCGCACCGACGAGCAGGAGGAACAGGGGGAGGAGCAGCGTGGCGGGGAGGGCCCGGGAGAGCGTCATGCAAATCCGTCGCGCGAGGGGTGGGGGGGTTGGCATGGTACCCGTCCACGACGAGACGTCCATTCCTCCGCGGGCGTTCCCTTGGAGAGCGAGAAACCTGGCGAGCCCCTCCCGTGCCCGGTAGGGTCCACCCGCCTTGAATGTCTTGAATGAGACTGCAGTGATCTGGAGCGCCGAGTTGCGCCGCACGCTGCGCAGTTCCCGTGTGCTGGCGCTGCTCGCGCTCTACCTCCTCATCGCCCTGGTGGTGGTCCTGGCGGCCGCGTTCATCTGGTCGCTGGCCACCCAGATGGGCGAGACCCAGCAGTTCGTCTCCACCGGGGGCATGCCGCTGCCCATCCTGGGGGCCTTCTACCTCAGCCTCTTCTTCCTGCCGCTCTACGTGGCGCTGATGGGGTTCGATCAGGTGAGCGGTGAGCTGGGGCCGCGCTCCATCCGCTATCTCACCGTGCGCGCCCGGCGCTCGTCGGTGCTGCTCGGCAAGTTCCTCGCGCAGACCACCCTCCTGCTGGCACTCGTGTGGCTGCTCGACCTGGGCCTGTGCCTCTACACCTGGGTGACCACGCCGGGCTTTGGCGCCGCCGCCTTCGTGCTGAACCTGCTGCGCTTGTGGATGGTCTCCACGGTCTTCTCGCTGGCCTTCCTGGCGCTCACCTCGTTCTGCTCCAGCCTCACGCCCAACCCCGCGGTGAGCCTCATCCTCAACTTCACCGCCCTGCTGCTCTCCTTCCTCTTCTGGACGACGGCCCGCATGGACGAGGGCAATCCGCTGCGGCTCATCCGCTACCTCTCGCCCCTGCGGTACTCGCTGCGGTTGCTCTACCCGGACGCCGGGGATGTCGCGGGAGCCGTCGCGGCCTACCTCGTCTTCACGGTGCTGTTCCTGGGCGGCGCCCTGTTCATCCTGCGCGAGAGGGACCTGTGAGCGAGCGAGCCATCGAGATCCTCGAGGCCACCCGGCGCTTCGGCACCAAGGTGGCGGTGGATGGGGTGAGCCTCTCCATCCACCGGGGCGAGGTGTACGGCCTCATCGGCCCCAACGGCGCCGGCAAGACGACCACCTTCTCCATGATGTGCGGCTACCTGCGCCCCACGCGGGGCACGGTGCGGGTGATGGGGGTGGATCCCTTCGTGGACGGCGCCCTCAAGGGGAAGATGGGCGTGCTGCCCCAGGACGCGATGCTTCCCGGGGGGTGGAAGGTGGGGCCGCTGCTCATGTACTGGGCGCGGTTGAGCGGCCTGGAGGCGCCCGAGAAGGAAGCGCGCACGTCACTCGAGCGGGTGGGCCTCATGGAGGCCTGGGGCGTGGACACGCACGCGCTGTCGCACGGCATGGCCAAGCGCGCGGCCCTGGCGCAGGCCCTCATGGGCAGGCCGCCGCTGGTGCTGCTCGACGAGCCCACCGCCGGGTTGGACCCGCGCATCGCCAACCAGGTGCGCCAGGTCATCCGCGAGATGAAGGATCAGCACACCACGGTGGTGGTCTCCAGCCACAACCTCCAGGAGCTGGAGCAGCTGTGCGACGCGGCGGCCATCCTGGACCGGGGCAAGCTGGCCCAGGCCGGCACCATGGCCGAACTCACCGCCCAGGGCGCCGAGTTCCGCGTCCAGGTGGCCCGTGGCACCGTCATCATCCCGGAGCTGCAGGCGCTGCCCGGCGTCACCTCGGCGCGGATGGAGGGCGAGACGCTCCTCCACATCCGCTTCGACGGACAGGCCCACCGGCCCGAGGAGGTCATCAGCCGGGTGGTGGGCCACCTGCTGCAGACCGGGGTGCTCATCCTGGGCGTCTCCCAGGGCCGCCGGCTGGAGGAGCGGGTGCTGCAGCTCACGTAGCGGGCAGGCGCCCGGCGGCGAAAAGAAATCCCCGGAAAATGCCCGGTGAAACTCCGGGGCGGCTCGGGTCACCAGGGAGCGGATGCCACCCCGCTCCCCCTCATGCCCCTCCGCCCGCCTTGCGGACCCAGGCCACCCAGGCCGCCCCGCGCCGCTCCAGGCCGAGCAGGGCGTTGCCCGTGGCCTCGCACCACGCGGGCAGATCGGACTGCACGCCCGGGTCGGTGGCCACGAGCTCCACCAGGGCCCCGGGGGCGAGCCGGCGGACGGCCTTGGCTATCTCCAGGATGGGAACGGGGCAGTACGTCCCCGAGGCGTCCACGCGCACGTCCGGCTGCATGAGGCCAGTCTAGGCCCGGAGCGTGCGGTGCGCCGGAGGAATTTTCACCGAAAACCGTTGTGTTTCCGGGGCCCTGGGTGGCGTCTTCACCCAGTCCGAACACGCCTGCCTGCCTTGCGTGCTCGGAACGGGCTCTGTTATCTACCCGCGCCCTGCTGACTTGATAAAGCCCGGGATCGTAGTCGGACCTGACGACGTACTTAGGAGCAGAACAGACTCATGAAACCCAATGTGATCGTGGCCCTGCTGGTGGGCCTGGTGCTGGGAGCTGTCGGTGGCCGTGCCATCACCGGTGGCGCTACCACGGCTTCCGCCGCTACCAACAAGCCCGCCGCGGCCGCTGCCGCCGCCAACGCCCCCCGCCCGAACGCCCGGCAGGTGGACCCCACCGTCTTCAAGGTGCCCATCGACGGCTCGCCCGTGAAGGGCAGTGCGGACGCGCTCGTCACGCTGGTCGAGTTCTCCGACTACCAGTGCCCCTTCTGCTCCCGCGCCGATGCGACGGTGAAGCAGCTCCAGCAGGACTACGGCAGCAAGCTGCGCGTGGTCATGAAGCAGAACCCCCTCTCCTTCCACCCGCGCGCCAAGCCCGCCGCGCTGGCCGCCATGGCCGCTGGTGAGCAGGGCAAGTACTGGGAGTACCACGAGAAGCTCTTCGCCAACGCGAAGGCCCTCGAGGACGCCAACCTGGAGAAGTACGCCGAGGAGCTCGGCCTGAACATCGCCCGCTGGAAGGCGGACATGGGCAAGCCGGAGTTCTCCGCCATCATCGACCGTGACCAGGCCCTGGCCGGCAAGCTCGGCGCCAACGGCACCCCGGCCTTCTTCATCAACGGCCGCTTCCTCTCCGGCGCGCAGCCCATCGACAACTTCAAGGCCCTCATCGACGAGGAGCTCGGCAAGGCCGAGGCCCTGACGCGCTCGGGCACCCCGGCCAGCCAGGTGTACGCCGCCATCATGGCCAAGGGCGTGGAGTCCGCTCCCCGCAACAACCCGCAGCAGCAGGCTCCGGCGCAGGCCTACCGCAAGGTGGACTTCCCCGCCGACGCCCCCTCCTTCGGCCCCAAGGACGCCAAGGTCACCATCGTCGAGTGGTCCGACTTCGAGTGCCCCTTCTGCAGCCGTGTCGGCCCGACGCTCAAGCAGATCAAGGAGACCTACGGCAAGGACGTGCGCGTGGTGTTCCGTCACCAGCCGCTGTCCTTCCACCCGAACGCCAAGCCCGCCGCCGAGGCCGCCATGGCCGCCCACGAGCAGGGCAAGTTCTGGGAGTACCACGACAAGCTGTTCGCCAATCAGAAGGCCCTGGACCGCGCCAACCTCGAGAAGTACGCCCAGGAGCTGGGGCTGAACATGGGCCAGTTCAAGGCCGCGCTCGACTCCGGCAAGTTCCGCGCGAAGGTGGAGGCGGACGCCAGCGCCGGCGCCGCGGTGGGCGCCAATGGCACCCCGGCCTTCTTCATCAACGGCCGTGAGTTCGTGGGCGCCCAGCCCTTCGAGAACTTCAAGAAGATCATCGACGAGGAGAAGGCCCGCGCCGAGAAGCTGCTGGCCTCCGGCACCAAGCCGGCCGACCTGTACGCCAAGCTGATCGAAGAGGGCGTGAAGTCCAACGGCTCCGCTCCCCAGGCCCAGGCCCCGGCCGAGGCCCCCGTGCAGAACATCGAGGTCGGCAACGCCCCCTCGCGTGGCCCGAAGAACGCCCCGGTCACCATCGTGGCCTTCTCCGACTTCGAGTGCCCCTTCTGCGGCCGCGTGCTGCCCACGCTCAAGCAGATCGAGGACGAGTACAAGGGCAAGGTCCGCATCGCCTTCAAGAACCAGCCGCTGCCCTTCCACGCGAACGCCAAGCCGGCCGCCGCCGCCGCGCTGGCCGCCCACGAGCAGGGCAAGTTCTGGGAGTACCACGACAAGCTGTTCCAGAATCAGCGCGCCCTGGATCGCGCCTCGCTCGAGAAGTACGCCCAGGAGCTGGGCCTGAACATGGGCCAGTTCAAGGCCGCGCTGGACTCGGGCAAGTTCGACGCCCAGGTCACCGCGGACATGAACGAGGCCACCCGCGTGGGCGTCAACGGCACCCCCACCTTCCTCATCAACGGCCGCTCGCTCGTGGGTGCGCAGCCCGTCGAGGCCTTCAAGCGCGTCATCGACGAGGAGCTGTCGAAGAAGAAGGGCTCGGTCGCGGCGGACCAGAAGTAATCCCCGCCGCCTCCTCCGAGGCGAACGAATGAAAAAGGCCGTCGGACCGAAGCGGGTCCGGCGGCCTTTCTCTTTGCGGGGTGAGGGTCTCCCCTCCCCGCTCAGGACACCGCGATGGCGTCGATCTCCACCTTGGAGCCGCGGGGCAGCGCGGCCACCTGCACGGTGGCGCGGGCCGGGGGCGCACCGGTGAAGTAGCGGCCGTAGACCTCGTTCACCTTGGCGAAGTCACCCAGGTCGGTGAGGAAGATGGTGCAGCGCACCACGTGGGAGAAGTCCAGGCCGGCCGCCTTCAGCACCGCGCCCAGGTTCTTCATCACCTGCTCGGCCTGGTCGATGACGTCCCCCTCGATCATCGACATCGACTTGGGATCCAGGGGGATCTGCCCGGACAGGAAGGTCATCTTCCCGGAGTCCACCTGCACCGCCTGCGAGTAGGGGCCAATCGCCTTGGGCGCGTCGTCGGAGTGCACAATCTTGCGAGCCATGCGTTCACCTCGGGAAACGAGGCGGCCAGGAGCGGCCGCGCGTCCGCGGCGGCTCTACCATCTGCACGGCGGCTGGCCAACCCCTCGCGGGCCCGGGAGGGGGATGGACAACGGTGGTGGGGAACGGTGACGGGCACCCTCACCCCGCCCCTCTCCCGGGGGGAGAGGGAGAGGAGGGACGGCGCCCTCACTCAGGCCCTCAGATGCGTTCGACGGAGAAGACGCCCGGCAGACGCTCGATGGTGCGCATCAGGTCGGTGAGCTGCTTGAGGTCGGAGATGGTGACCTCGAAGGTGTTCACCGCCCGATCATCCCCCGTGGCCCGGCAGTTGGCCTGGGAGATGTTGACGCCCTTCTTCGAGAAGGTGTTGGAGATGTCCGCCAGCAGGCCCGTCCGGTCCGCCGTCAGCACGCGCAGGGTGACGGGACGCTTGAAGTCGCCCCGCACGTCCCACGACACATCCACGCGGCGCTCGGGATCCGTGGCCAGCGCCTTGTCGCAGCCCACCGTATGCACCGTCACGCCCCGGCCCCGGGTGATGAAGCCGGCGATGGGGTCTCCCGGCACCGGGTTGCAGCACCGGCCGAAGCGCACCAGCACGTCGTCCACGCCGCCGATCTGCACCCCGCTGCTGTTCTGCTTGCCCACCAGCTTCTTGGCGAAGTCGGTGACGCGCGACAGCCCTGGCAGCATGCTGCTGCCCGCCGAGGCCTGGGCCTCCGCCGACGTGCCCTTGCCATCGCCCGAGCCCGCCGCCAGCTTCTCCGGCGGTACCACGCGGGCAATCACCTGGTTGGGCACCACCTTGCCGTAGCCCAGGGCCACCAGCAGGTCGTCCTCCACCCGGAAGCCGAGCTCCTCGCACGTCTTCTTCAGCGCGCCGGTCTTCAGCAGCTTGTTGAAGTTGAGCTGGTAGCGCTTGAGCTCCCGCTCCAGCAGCTCGCGCCCCAGCTGCAGGCTCTTCTCGCGCTGCTGCTGCTTGATGAAGGCGCGGATGCGCTGCTGCGCCCGGCTCGTCTTGACGAAGGTGAGCCAGTCCTTGGACGGGTGCGCCTGGGGGCTGGTGAGCACCTCCACCGTGTCCCCGTTCTTCAGTTTGTAGCGCAGCGGGACGATCTTCCCGTTCACCTTGGCGCCCACGCACCGCCCGCCCACGTCCGAGTGGATGGCGTAGGCGAAGTCCACCGGCGTGGCGCCGCGCGGCAGGCTCTTCACGTCCCCCTTCGGGGTGAAGACGAAGACCTCGTCGGTGAAGAGGTCCACCTTCACCGTCTCGAGGAACTCCTTGGGATCCTTGAGGTCCTGCTGCCACTCCATGAGCTGGCGCAGCCAGGCGAACTTCTCGTCGTCCTTGCTGACGGTGAGCGCCTTGCC